>JBIOTO010000197.1:0-4997 GCA_044865945.1 Solirubrobacterales bacterium | reverse complement strand
CTGCGCTTGACGCGGCTCACTTGCCGCCTCCGAGCAGGGTCCGCACCTTCTTGGCGTCGTTCGGCGAGATCTCCACCGGTTTCGCCATCTTCCGCTTCCGCTTCGGCGACTTTTTCTCCAGGATGTGGCTGGAGAACGCGCGACGGCCGCGAAGTTTGCCCTTCGCGGTCTTCTTGAAGCGCTTCTTGGCGCCCGAATGGGTTTTCATCTTCGGCATCGGGTCCGGTATTGAAGCAGACGCCTGGTTCCCGAGTACGCTGGCGCCGCGATGCGGATCCTCTACGTCGTCGGCACGCGACCGAATTTCGTCAAGACCGCCCCGGTGATCGGGGTCCTGCGGGCGCGCCACCCCGAGGGCCGCCACGCGATCGTCCACACCGGCCAGCACTACGACCGGCTGATGTCCGAGGTCTTCCTCGAGGAGCTCGGCGTGCCCGCTCCCGACTACATGCTCGAGGTCGGCTCCGGCACCCACGCGGCCCAGACGGCGAGGACGATGGAGCGCCTGGAGCCGGTGCTGATTGAGGAGAGCCCCGACCTGGTGATGGTCCCCGGCGACGTCAACTCGACCCTGGCGGCCGCCCTGACCGCGGTGAAGATGGGAATCCCGGTCGCCCACATCGAGTCCGGCCTGCGCAGCTTCGACATGACCATGCCCGAGGAGGTCAACCGGATCGTCGCCGACCGCTTCGCCGAGTGGCTCTTCCTCCACAGCGACGAGGCGACCGAGAACCTGCGCGCCGAAGGCATCCCCAACGAGCGGATGCACATGGTCGGCAACACGATGATCGACACCCTGGTGGCGCTGGAGGACCGCATCCGGGCCTCGGGCTCGGCGGCAAAGCTCGGCCTCGACCCCGGCTCCTACGCGCTCGTCACCCTCCACCGCCCCGCCCTCGTCGACGGCCCGCTGCTGGGCGAGACGGTGGCGCAGCTCGCAGCGCTGGCTCGGCAGATGCCGGTCGTCTTCCCGGTCCACCCGCGGACCCGCAAGATGATGGAGGGACTGGAGCCAGACGCCCCCGGCCTGCGCCTCGTCGACCCGCTCGGCTACCTCGACTTCCTCTCGCTGATCGCCGACGCGGGCGCGGTCCTGACCGACTCCGGCGGCATCCAGGAGGAGACGACCTACCTCGGCATCCCCTGCTTCACCCTCCGCGACAACACCGAGCGACCGGTGACGATCCGGGCCGGGACCAACACCCTGCTCGGTCTCGACCCGGCGGCGATCGCCGGCATCCCCGCGGCGCTGGCCGAGCGCGGCGAGGCGCCCTCGGAGCCGCCGCCCCTCTGGGACGGCCACGCGGCCGAGCGGATCGCCGACGCGATCCTCAGCTAGGACTCAGAGGACTCGGCCGAGGCTTCGTCGTCAGCCTGGGCCTCGTCGGCCCCACCGTCGGCGGTGAGCTTGTCGACCTCTTTGCTGGGGCCGAGCAGCATGCTCATGTTGCGGCCTTCCTGCAGCGGCGCCGACTCGATCGTCGCCAAACCGTCGAGGTCCTCGAAGAGTTTCTGCAGCAGGTCCCGGCCGCGCTCGGGGTGAGCCTGCTCGCGGCCGCGGAACATGATCGTCACCTTGACCTTGTCGCGGTGCTTGAGGAAGCGTTCGACGTGGCCCTTCTTGGTTTCGTAGTCATGGGAGGCGATCTTCGGCCGCAGCTTGATTTCGCGGATGTTGACCTGCTGCTGGTGCTTGCGCGCCGCCTTCTGCTTCTGCTCCTGCTCGTACTTGTACTTCGAGTAGTCGAGCAGGCGGGTCACCGGCGGCTTCGAGCCGGGGGCGACCTCGACCAGGTCAAGGTCGGCCTCCTGGGCGCGTTTCAGCGCCTCGCTGGTGTCGACGATCCCCAGCTGCTCGCCGTCGGCGCCGATCAGGCGCACCTGCGGAACGCGGATCCGCTCGTTGATCCGCGTCGTGTCGCGCTCTGGTGGGCGCCGATCGAACCTGCGCGGGACCGGCACTATCGAAGGCGGGACTTCAAGAGGACGAAACGGTAGGCAGGCACGGGGCTCAGCGGCGGCGGTGGTTTTGCGTGCCAGCGATCAAGTTCGGCGCAGTATAGAGACAGAACGGCCTGGCGTAAACGCCGCCGCTCAGCGCTCCCCCGTCTCGGCCTCGACCCGGGCGGCGAAATCGGCCAGCGACATCTCCCCCAGGTCGCCCTCCTCGCGGGAGCGAACGGCAACCGCCTCGTTCTCCGCCTCGCGGTCGCCGACCACCAGCATGTAGGGGTAGAGGCCGATCGTCGAGGCGTCGCGGATCTTCTTGCCGACCGACTCGGAGCGGTCGTCGATCGCGACCCGGACGCCGAGGTCGCGCAACCGCTCATAGGCGATGCGGGCGTAGTCGTTGTGGCGGTCGGAGATCGGCAGGACGATCGCCTGCACCGGCGCCATCCAGGTCGGGAAGCGGCCGGCGTAGTGCTCGATCAGGATCCCGGCGAAGCGCTCCATCGAGCCGAGCAGCGCCCGGTGGATCATCACCGGCCGGTGGGCGGCGTCGTCGGCGCCGGTGTAGTAGAGCTCGAAGCGCTCGGGCATCTGGAAGTCGAGCTGGCAGGTGCCGCACTGCCAGGAGCGGCCCAGCGCGTCGGTGATGTGGAAGTCGATCTTCGGCCCATAGAAGGCGCCGTCGCCGGGGTTGAGCGTGTACTCGCGCACCTGGCTCTCCAGCGCCTCGGCCAGCGCCGCCTCGGCTTTCGCCCACTGCTCCTCACTACCCATCGACTTCTCCGGCCGGGTCGAGAGCTCGACGTGGACGTCGTCGAAGCCGAACCGCGAGTAGAGCTCGTCGATCGCCTCGCAGATCGAGGCCACCTCGGCCGGGATCTGCTCCTCGGTGCAGTAGACGTGGGCGTCGTCCTGGGTGAAGGCGCGAACGCGGAGCAGGCCGTGGAGCACGCCCTCGCGCTCGTTGCGGGAGACGCGGCCGAACTCGGCCAGGCGCAGCGGCAGCTCGCGGTAGGAGTGGCGGTCGGAGGCGTAGACCAGGCAGGCGCCGGGACAGTTCATCGGCCGCAGCGCGTAGCGGCGGTCGTCGTCCTCCATGAAGTACATGTCGTCCTTGTAGTTGTCCCAGTGGCCGGAGCGGTGCCAGAGGCTCTCGTCCATCACCTGCGGGGTGGCGATCTCCTGGTAGCCGCGCTTGCGCAGCTGGTCGCGGACTTCGGCTTCGATCGAGCGCAGCAGCGTCGTTCCGTTCGGCAGCCAGAAGGGCATCCCCGGCGCCTCCTTGCGCAGCATGAAGAGGCCGAGCTGGGGGCCGAGGCGGCGGTGGTCGCGGGCCTTGGCCTGCTCCAACCGCTCCAGGTGCTCCTCCAGGTCCTTCTTCGAGAAAAAGGCGGTGCCGTAGATCCGGGTCAGGCTCTCGCGCTGCTCGTCGCCGCGCCAGTAGGCGCCGGCGACCGAGCTCAACTTGATCGCCTTGATCCGGCCGGTCGAGGGGCCGTGCGGGCCGCGGCAGAGGTCCTCGAAGGGGCCGTTGCGGTAGAGCGAGACGGTCTCGACGCCCTCGTCGCGAACCAGGTCCTCGATCAGCTCGACCTTGAAGCCCTGATCCTGGGCCTTGAAGATCTCGATCGCCTCGGCGACGGGAACGTCACGGCGGCTGAACTCCTCGTCGGCGCCGATGTGCTCCAGCATCGTCGCCTCGATCTTCGGCAGGTCGTCTTCGGTGATCTTTGTGTCGGGCGGGAACTCGAAGTCGTAGTAGAAGCCGGACTCGATCGGCGGGCCGATCGTCACCTTCGTCCCCGGATAGAGGTCGACCACCGCCTCGGCCATCACGTGGGCGGCGTCGTGGCGGATCAGCTCCAGCGCCTCGGGATCTCGATCGGTGAGGATCGCCACCTCGCCGCCCCCGGCCGGCAGCGGCGCCGCCAGGTCGCGCAGCTCGCCGTCGACCTTGATCGCCAGCGCCGCCTTGGCGAGGCCGGGTCCGATCGCGGCCGCGGCGTCGGCGCCCGTCGCCCCCGCCGGCAGCTCCAGCGGCTTGCCGTCGGGCAGGGTGAAGGTGGTCTTCTCGGTCGCGGCCTCCATGCGTGGGGGATGGTACGCGGAGATCAGCGGGCAGGGCCCTGACGCGCCTGTCGCACGGCGATCAGCGGGCAGGGGCTCCTGCCCGGCGTCGGGTTTTTCACTTCGGTCAGGGTCCAGCCGCCTTCGTCCCGGACCACGAAGCGCACGCCAGGCGGCACGCTCGGGTCCTCGGTCGACTTGACGCAGACGCGGCCGCCGCGCAGTTCCCAGGCGAGGAAAGGTTCGCCGTGTTCCTGCTCCAGCAGCTGGGGCGAGGCGAGGACCAGGGTCGGCCCTTCACCGACGAGCCTGCGGTACTCGCTGAGGGTCGAGGAGTACGAGGTCGGGCCGACGGGCGCGTTGGCCAGCGCGAGGAGCGAGCAGACGCCTGCGGCAAGGGCAAAAAGCGCCGCCGCCATCGGCGCCCAAACCGATCGCGCGGTTCCTTTGTCCTCTATATCCGGACTAAGGAACCACGAGATGGAGCGGAGCAGCGGCAGGACGATCGCCAGGGCGACGAGGGGGGCGCCGATCTCGATCGCCTTGGCGGCGGTGTAGGGCGTGCCGACCGTGCGAGCCGCCAGGTAGGCGAGAGCGGCGGCGGCGAGGCCGGAGAGGATCGCGGTCTCGCGGCGGCGCCAGAGCCAGACCAGGCCGTAGACGAAGAGCGCCAGGGCGAAGGCGATGCCGAGGTAATAGCCGAGCGCTGGGATCGCGCCGTCGCCCGGGGCGAGGCGGAAGTCGCCCGAGGGCCAGATGCCGAGGGCCTCGAAGGGTGAGACCTGGCCGAAGAGGTTGCCGAGGCCTGGGCCGTTGGGGTCGAAGGTCTCGAACTTTTTGAAGTCGAGCAGGCGGCCTAGCTCGGGCAGTACTAGGAGGGCGAAGACGGCTAGTGCGAGGCCGAGCTCTCGGGCTGCGGGTCCTGTCTCCGATCGGGGGCTCTCCCTACCGGGAGAGTCCTCCCGATCGTCGCCACCCAC
>JBIOTO010000196.1:0-25484 GCA_044865945.1 Solirubrobacterales bacterium | reverse complement strand
CACGAGGTCGCGCAGGGCTACGAGGACGTCAAGGACCCGTCCATATACGTGCGCTTCCCGCTGCTGGAAGGAAATGCCTCACTGCTCGTATGGACGAAGACGCCGTGGACGCTTCCAGGTAACGAGGCCGTTGCTCTTGCTCCTGATGTGACCTATGCCTGGGTTCGGCTGGGAGACGAGACGCTGATCCTCGCCAAGCCGCTCGTGGAGAAGGTCTTGGGAGAGGACGCCGAGATCATCGACGAAAACCTCGGCCGCGATCTCATCGGACTGAGATACAGAGGACCCGTTTTCACTCTCGAGGATCGTGAGCCAGGGGGATTCCCGGTAATCGAAGGCGACTTCGTCACCACCGACGACGGCACCGGCCTCGTCCACATCGCTCCCGCTTTCGGCGAAGACGATTACAAAGTCGCGACTGAGAACGAGCTTTTCGATCCGACCAACGCTCACACCCTCTACAACCCGGTCGGCCTCGACGGCAAATTCGACGCGCGGGTCACCGGCTTCGAGGGCCGGTTCGTCAAGGACCCGGAGGTGACGAAGGCGCTAATCGCCGACCTCGAGTCCCGCGACCTGCTCTTCCGCGAGCAGGTCTACGAGCACTCCTACCCGCACTGCTGGCGCTGCGGCACGCCGCTCCTTTACTACGCCAAGTCGAGCTGGTACATCGCCACCTCCCAGGTTCGGGACCAGCTGCTGGCCAACAACGAGGAGATCGGCTGGCACCCCGAGCACATCAAGCACGGCCGCTTCGGCAAATGGCTGGAGAACAACGTCGACTGGGCGCTCTCGCGGGATCGCTACTGGGGGACGCCGCTGCCGATCTGGGAGTGCACCGCCGAGGGGTGCGACGGCCGCTTCTGCGCCGGCTCAGTCGCCGAGCTGCGCGAGCGCGCCCGCGAGACGGTCCCCGACGACCTCCACCGCCCCTACATCGACGGCGTCACCCTCGACTGCGAGCGGTGCGGCGGCGTCATGCGTCGCGTCGTCTCGGTGATCGACACCTGGTACGACAGCGGCGCGATGCCCTTCGCCCAGTTCCACTACCCGTTCGAGGGCAAGGAGGAGTTCGAGGAGCGCTTCCCGGCCGACTACATCTGCGAGGCCCAGGACCAGACCCGCGGCTGGTTCTACACTCTGCTCGCCGAGTCGACCCTGCTGTTCGACACCTCCAGCTACCGCAACTGCGTCTGCCTCGGCCTGATCCTCGACCCCGAGGGCCAGAAGATGTCGAAGAGCCGCGGCAACGTCGTCGACCCCTGGGACGTGCTCAACGCCCACGGCGCCGATGCCTTCCGCTGGTACTACCTGACCTCGCAACAGCCCTGGGCCGGCTCCCGCTTCTCGGTCGACACGGTCGGCGAATCGGTCCGCCAGTTCCTCCTCACCCTCTGGAACACCTACTCGTTCTGGGTGCTCTACGCGAACGCGGAGGGCCTCGCGCCGTCCGACTTCGGGGCGACGCCGGAGACCGCCAACGACCTCGACCGCTGGGCGCTCTCCCGCCTGCAGGCGACGACCGCGACCGTGCGCGAGCGGATGGACGAATACGACTGCACCGCCGCCGGGCGGGCAATCGCCGGGTACGTCGAGGAGCTCTCCAACTGGTACGTGCGGCTCTCGCGCCGCCGCTTCTGGGACGGCGACCGCGCCGCCTTCGCGACCCTGCGCCATTGCCTGCTGGAGACGGTGGCGATGCTGGCGCCGTTCATCCCCTTCCTCGCCGACGAGGTCCACCGCAACCTCGCCGGCCCCGACGCCGAGCCCTCGGTCCACCTGCGCGACTTCCCGGCGGTCGACCAGGCGCTCGCCGACCCGGCGCTGGAGCAGGGCATGGAGGCGGTCCGCCTCACCGTCGAGCTCGGCCGTGCCGCCCGCGCCCAGGCGAAGGCCAAGGTCCGCCAGCCGCTGCGCCGCGCGGTGATCGTCGCCAACGACGCCGAGCGGGCCGCGATCGAAGCCCGCAGCGGCCTGGTCACCGCCGAGCTCAACGTCAAGGAGCTCGACTTCGTCACCGACGAGTCCGAGCTGGTCAGCTACAGCGCCAAGCCCAACTACCGCGCCCTCGGCCCGCGCTTCGGCAAGAAGATGCCGCAGGTGGCCGCCGCCGTCGAGGCGCTCGACGCCGCCCACGTCGCCGCCGTCCTCGCCGAGGGCGGCGAGATCGGGATCTCGATCGAGGGCACCGACCACACCCTCGGCACCGACGACGTCACCCTCGCCCTCGAACCGCTCGAGGGCTACGAGGTAGAGGCCGAGGCCGGCCACGCCGTCGCCCTCCAACTGGAGCTGGACGACGAGCTGCGTCGCGAGGGTCTCGCCCGCGAGATCGTCCACGCCGTCCAGAACGCCCGCAAAGCGGCGGGCCTGGAGATCACCGACCGCATCACCCTCATCCTCAGCGGCGACCCAGACTTGATCGCGGCCGCCCAGGCCCACCAGGACTACCTAGCCAACGAGGTCCTAGCAATGTCGGTCAGCTACGACGCAGTCGACGGTGCTGCGGCAACGATCGACGGCCGTGACCTCAAAATCGGCGTTTCCCGCGCCTGATCAGGGGTACCTCGCACCTCCTATCGACAGCCTCTGACGATCGAACTTCACCGAGACCGCAAAAAGGTCCGTATAGCGGACATTTCTACGGTTTCGCGAAAGCCGTTCTACCGGCACCCTCCCCAAGAGCTGCTTAGTCCTGCGGCTTCTCGCCGATGATGAAGTCCGATTTCTTCGAGTCGTCGAACTTCACCCAGCAGTGATCCGGCGCTACGCCGGCTACCTCTATCAGGGCCGCTTCGATGCGCTTGGCGATCTCCGCCTTCTGCTCGTCGGAGCGGCCCTCGTACCAGTGGACGTGAACGAAGGGCATGGGAGGGGGCGCCGCCGTTAGGCGAGCGCCGGCTCCAGCTCGGCCTCGAGGCGGCGCTTCGGCATCGCGCCGACCACTTTCTTGGCGATCGCGCCGTCCTTAAAGAGGATCATCGTCGGGATCGAGAGGACTTCGTAGTTGGCCGCCGTCTGCTGGTTCTCGTCGACGTTGATCGAGACGATCTTGAGGTCGTCGCGCTCGGCGTCGATCTCCTCCAGGACCGGGTGGACGACGCGGCACGGCCCGCACCAGGGCGCCCAGAAGTCGACGAGGACGGGGCCCTCGGCGTCGAGCACGTCAGCTTTGAAGGTGGCGTCGGTCACGTCGGTCAATTTGCCAGTCACGGTTCGGTCTCCCGGTCGAAGTTTCGCTTCAGCTCAATACTTCAGAAAGTATAGCGCCACTCTCCAAGGGTAGTGGGTCAGTTTGAGCTGAAGCCCACAGCGCGCTGATCCCGCTGTAGGTTCGCCGCCGACAACCGAAAAGTTCGGCCGGGGCGCTGCGCTAACAGCGACACCCGGCCTAGGTCGATTGGCGAGTCGCCAATCCTCCTAGCACCGAAAGGCGGAACCTTCCGATGCAGACGAAGCCTACGCGGAGGCATTGGCCTGCCGACCGCATCCCGCTCCAGCGCGCCGTCATGGCGCTGGCGCTGGAGATCTACCCCCTCTGGCGCACGATCCCGGAACTCGCCCGCGAGATCGGCTCGCGTGGGGCGCTGACGCGGGCTGTCATTGACCTGATCGGGCGCGGCCTGCTGGAAAGCCACGGCTCGGCCGTGCGGCCCACCAAGCCCGTTGCGTTCCTTGAGCGACTGGAGCTGCCATGAGGCTCGCGGAGCGGTTCGCCGCCAATCTGACGCGTTGCCGGAAGCGGGCAGGGATCAACAAATCGCAGCTCGCCCGCCTGACGGAACTCAACCCGACTGCGATCAGCCGCTTCGAGAGCGGCCAGCGAATGCCCCGACTGGACACCCTCGTCAAGCTCACCGGGGCTCTCGACTGCCGAGCAGACGAGCTGGTGGAGGGACTGAGCTGGAAGCCGGACGCCGCCGACACCTACGGCAGCTATGAAGTCGCCGATGCCTGAGCGCGGCGACAGGACCACCCAGCGGGCCGTGCTCAGCTTCCTTCTAGACGAGTTCCCCGCCCGCCACACGGTGATCACCTTGTGGTGGATGGGGCTCGGCGACCTGGAGGCGGTTGAGGAGTCGATCCGGCTGCTCGACCTGCACGGGCTGCTGTGGCGGGACGGCAAGGCTGTGACGCCGACCGCCGCCGCCCGGCACTTCGACTGGCTAGAACTGCCGTAGTGGCCCGCGCTACCCTTGATCCTGATGCCTAAGCGCTCACGCAAGCCGCGAGACGCCAACGCTCTGGCTCGCCGGATCGTTGACGAAGCCACCGGCGAGGTTCCCAAGGATGAAGAGGAGGCGCAGCCCGAGCCACCGCCGCCCGATCCCGGCAAAGACCCCGCCGCCGTTGCTCTAGGACGGCGGGGCGGGCGCAAGGGCGGCAAAGCCCGCGCCGAAAAGATGACCGCTGAGGAGCGGAGCGCGGCGGCCAAACGGGCAGCGCAAGCTCGCTGGAAAAAGCAGGGCTAGACCAATTCCAGAGGCGGGTAGGAATCGGGTTTCGGTCGCACTGGAACTCCACTCACGTCCCCGACCGGCATCATGGCTAGGCCGAACACCAAGGCGTCCAGATCATCGGGATAGACGTTTAGGTCGCGAGCTATGTCGGCCTTAGTGCAGCCCTCTTTCCGCAACGCTGCGAAGACCTTGTTGAGGATCTGCGAGGTCTCGCGGGCAATCTTCGGCTCGGGCTCGTTAGTCCGGTAGCCACGTTCGCCGATCTCGATCCAAAGCGTTCGGTAGCGCCAATCACTCAGCACCTTGAGTTGATGCAGGCGGTGAGTGAGAGCCGCCGCCGAGACCTTCCAGGGACGCTTAGCCTGGATGATCTGCTTCAGGCTCGGGTTCTTGGGGGCCTTGGCGAGGATGCTCTGGGGTGGCATCAAAAAGGCGGCAGCGAATCGGTTGGCCTCCTGCTCGGCCTGCCTGCCCTGGGGCACATCGTGATGCCAGTGCAGAACCAAATGCCCTAGCTCGTGAGCTGCGTCGAAGCGGCTGTGCTCTCCCGACTTCTGGGTGTTCAGGAAGATGAATGGCAGGTCTCCTCGCCAGAGCGAGTAGGCATCTAGCTCCCGACAGTCCTGCGTGATCGAGAAGACTCGAACACCCCGGACCTCTAGGAGATGGATCAGATTCGGGATTGGCTTTTCACCCAGACTCCACTCAGCTCGCACCACTCGCGCCGCCGTCTCTGGATCAACTCCTGGACCAAGCTGCGGAACCTTCGGCGCCGGCAGCTTGAAACGACTGGAGATCCAGTCGTGGAGGTCGAACACGATTTCCCCGGCAGCTAGTGCCGCGTGGCGCTGCGCTGCTTCCATCTTGCTCAGAGCCCGGAAGCTCACTGCCTCGGCGGGTAGCTCCGGCGCATCTGCAGCCTCAAAAAACGCAGGCGGAAAGTTCAAGACCTGCGAGATCTTCACCAGGGTTCCAGGTTTCGGCGCGAGTTCCCCCGACTCAAACCCGGTCACGCTCCGGGTTGAAACTCCGATTAGTTCGGCAAGGCGCTTCTTCGTGTGCCCGCGCCGATTTCGGGCAAGGGTGAGCCTCGAAGGGGTGAACATAGGCCGATCTCAGATCCTTTCGACGGGAACCTCAAGGCCACCTTCGTCGTCGTCGTGATCGTCACCGCCATCATCGTCGCGACCTGGGAGGCCTTCAATTTCGATGGGCGGGAAGATAATGCGATCCGACCAGGCGATGACCCGACCCTCTTTGTCCTGAGCTTGAGGGCGGGACAGCTCGTAGCGGCACTCGAAATCGTTGGTTGACAGCAGGGCGATCCACGTCTCCAGGGTTGGCGGCGAGGCTTTCTCGAACTGGGCGATTGCCAGGCCGGGGAACGCCATCTGGGCGTTGGCTTTGACCGCGGCGGTCGTCTCTGGCCCCTTTGGATAGCGGGTGCGCGGTTCGCCGGTGGCGACACCAGTGTGCTCATCGCCGGTAGCTACGACGATGGCGACCGTCTCCTCCGGGTTGACGATCCGGGAGAAGTTGTGGTCGTCGTTCGGCGTCCAGTCCCTAGGGACCAGGGCAATCCGCGAGCCGATGATCGTCTCGGCCCACTGGACAGTGCCGGGATAGGACGGCGGCGACAGAGGGGAGCAGGCCTGCCTCGCTTTCAGCCCGTAGACGACGATCTCCTCGACCGTCGCTTCATCCAGACCAAGAGCGTAAAGCCGCGAGTTGCGGTCATGAGGCTGCTCGAAGTTGTGTGCTGGCTGAGCCATCAGGCGGCGGACCTCCCGGTCGTAGTAGCTGTTCCTGTTACGCTACCACAAATGAGGGGAGGAAAGAGGAAGTCCGAAACTGATCTTTTCTGTCCGACCGCTTACGCATACTTAGGTCAGTTTGAATCGTCTCACCACTGAGAAGCGTGCCCGAATCATCGGATGCCTAGTCGAGGGCAACAGCATTCGTGCAACCGTGCGAATGACCGGCGCGGCCAAGAACACGATCGTCAAGCTGCTTGCCGATCTCGGCGAAGCCTGCGCCGAGTACCAGGACGGCGTACTCCAAGACCTCCCCTGCAAGGTGGTGGAGGTCGACGAGATCTGGAGCTACTGCTACGCAAAGCAGAAGAACGTGCCTGAGCAGTTCAAAGGGACGCCGGGCTATGGCGACGTGTGGACCTTCACCGCGATCTGCGCAGACACGAAGCTCGCCCCCACTTGGCTGGTTGGCGAGCGTACGTCTGACGACGCCGAATTCTTCCTCACCGATCTGGCGAGCCGACTTGAGGGCCGCATCCAACTCAGTACCGATGGCCACCGGATCTACGAAGGGACGGTTGGGCCGTCCTTCCGCCACAACGTCGATTGGGCGCAGATCCAGAAGCACTACGCCGGGGGCGAGGTCGGCAAATACAGCCCCGCCGTCTGCATCGGTACCAAGCGCCGCGTCGTCAAGGGCGATCCCGATCCCGACCGGATCTCGACCAGCTACGTCGAGCGCCAGAACTTGACCATGAGGATGGGGATGCGGCGCTTCACTCGGCTGACCAACGGATTCAGCCGCAAAGTTGAGAACCTCTCCCACGCGGTCAGCCTCCACTTCATGCACTACAACTTCGCCCGCCCGCACAAGACGCTGAAGGAGAAGTACCCGCGCACTCCCGCGGTGGCGGCAGGGGTCGCCGATCACATCTGGAGCTTGGAAGAGATCGCCGCGCTACTGGACTGACCTCGGAGGTGGGAGATACCGCCGCTGTACCTGCTTCGATATCGCCGCCGTCCGGCGACGGAAGGCGTCGCCAATCTACGGCGGCAGAAGGGGGTGATGGCAATAGCCACTAACCCACCAAAAGGACCGGGACGCATCGGGGCGGTCAAAGATCGCTCCCAGTTCCTGGCGCCGAGCGGCAACTGGGCCAAGAGGAACCGGATTACCGGTGAGATCATGGACCAGAAGCTGGGCGGTGAGCCCTTCAAGGGCGTCCGTAAAGAGAAGTAAGCCCTAACGGGCTGTAGTGCCGGGGCGAGAGTCGCAAGCTCTCGTCCCGCTTGCTTTGACTACCCGGCCCCGATTCCTGCCGAACCGAGTCAATAAGAAAGCCAATAATTGGGCTGCAAACGACGAAATTGTTGCTCTTAGCGAACGGGTCGCCCCAAAAGTTGCTGAGCCCAGCGGGGGTCAACGCCCGCTTCCTCTAGTGTCGATTGGGCAGTCGATTGACCCGTGGCTTCCAAAACCACGGCCCCAGATTCCAACTCTGGGGGCACATCGGTTGAAGTGGGCCGGATGCTCATGACATCCACGTCTGCGAGCTGTTCAGCGGGTCGGGGGGATGGCTCTTGGCGGGGCTTCCCCTCGGCTCGCTCTTTCAATCTATCGCTGCGGGTCAAACTGACCCACCACCTCTCCAAGCTCGGAAAACGGCGTTTCCTCCCCCTACCCACCAGCCCCGCAATGGTATTCCTTGGCGGGTGACCAACGCCGAGATCGCCGCCGCGCTGGAAGAACTGGGGGTCCTCTACGAGCTCGATGGCGCGGTCAAATACCGCGTCCTCGCCTACAGCACCGCCGCCAAGGCGATCCGCGAGAGCCCCGTCTCCGTCGCCGAGCTCGCCGCCAAGGGCAAGGCGACCGACGTCCCCGGGGTCGGCAAGACGCTGGCGGAAAAGATCGACGCGCTGATCGAGACCGGCGAGATCCCCGCCGCGGTGAAGCTGAAGGCGAAGTTCCCACCGACCCTGATCGAGGTCACCCGCGTCCCCGGGGTCGGCCCGAAAACCGCGCGGCGCCTGTTCGAAGAGCTGGAGATCGCCTCGATGGAGGACCTCAAGGCCGCGGCCGAGTCGGAGAAGATCCGCGACGTCAAAGGGCTCGGCGCGAAGGCCGAGGAGAACATCCTCGCCGCGCTGGAGCGCCTCGGCGAGCCCGGCGAGGGCCCCGGCCGGCTGCTGCTCTCGAAGGTGAAGCCGATCGCCGAGGATCTGGCGGCGGCCCTCCGCGAGCACCCGGCCGCCAACCAGGTCGAGGTCGCCGGCTCGGTCCGCCGCTGGGCCGAGACCTGCAAGGACATCGACCTGATCGCCACCGCCGAGGAGCCGGCGGCCCTCGCCGAGCACCTCGCCACCCATCCGCTGATCGCCGCCGCCGGCAAACCCGGCCCCAACGGCGTCCGTGCCCAGACCCACAACGGCGTCTCGGTCGACCTGCGGATCGTCCCGCCGGCCGCCTTCGGCAACCTGCTGCAGCACTTCACCGGCTCCCAGGCCCACAACGTGCAGCTGCGCGAAGAGGCGGTCGCCCGCGGCCTCTCGGTCTCCGAGCACGGTGTCACCGAGACCGAGAGCGGCGACGTTGAGACCTGCGCGACCGAGGCCGAGGTCTACAAACGGCTCGGCTATGCCTACATCGAGCCGGAGCTGCGCGAGGGCCGCGGCGAGTTGAAGGCGGCGCGCGAAGGCAAGCTGCCCGGCCTGGTCGAGTTGGGGGACGTGAAGGGCGACCTCCACTCCCACACCACGCTCTCCGACGGCCGCAACAGCCTCGAGGAGATGGCCGACGCGGCGCTCGACCGCGGCTACAAATACCTGGCGATCACCGACCACTCGGCCAGCCACGGCTTCGGCGACCACGTCACGCCCGAGCGGCTCTGGGAGCGGATCGAGGAGGTGCGCGCCTGGAACAAGGGCAGCGGTCAGAAGGCCTTCCGCCTGCTCTCCGGCTCGGAGATCAACATCGGCCTCGACGGCTCGCTCGACTATCCCGACGACCTGGTCGCTGAGCTCGACTGGGTGGTCGCCAGCGTCCACACCTCCTTCAACGTCTCCAAGCAGCAGATGACCGAGCGCGTCCTCACCGCGATCGAGAACCCGGACGTCGACTGCATCGGCCACCTGACCGGGCGGCTGATCGGCCGCCGCGAGCCCTACGGGATCGACGTCGAGGCGGTCGCCGAGGCCGCGGCCCGCACCGGGACGATGATCGAGATCAACGGCAACCCCAACCGCCGCGACCTCTCCGACCTCCACGCCCGCCTCGCGGTCGAGGCTGGGGTCAAGATCGTCCTCAACACCGACGCCCACGGCGTCGACACCCTCGACAACATGGCCTACGCCGTGGCCACCGCCCGCCGCGCCTGGCTGACCGCCGACGACGTCGCCAACACCCGCGGCTGGTCTCAGTTCAAGAAGTTGCTGAAGACGTAAGGTCGCTGCGCAAGCCCGGCGCCCGCACCAGCTCGATCGGTTTCAGCGGAGGGGAGGGGACGACGTAGAACTTGACCCCGTCGCGCTGCTCGATCCCCAGCACCGCCGCCTCGCGGGTGTGCCAGGCGAGGGAGACGATCAGGGCGTAGCCGGCGCCGACGGCGGCGACGCCGGGGAAGAAGATGCCGAGCACGCCAGCGGCGACCGCGGTCAGGGCGATCGGCCAGAGGCGGGTGAAGGCGATCCGGGCCGGGCTCTGGTCGGGCAGTGAGGTCGCGGTCCTGGCGCGGGCGAGGGCGTCGCGGACGTCGTCGGCGGCGCGCTGGGGCCGGCTCAGGTAGAAGCCGATCGCCAGCGAGACCAGCCACCAGGCGGCGGCGACGAGGACGATCGTCGTTTCCTGGTCGCGGTTGGCGGCGACGGCGGTGATCGCCCCCAGCGCGGTCGCCTCGGCGGCGGTGATGAAGACGCTGAGGCGGAGCAGGTCGGTGTAGGGCATCAGGTGGCTTCCCCCGACTCCGCCAGCCACTCGAGGATCGCCAGCCAGCCGTCGACGCCGTCGACGGTCAGGTCGGACTCCTCCGCCAGCTCGGCCGGCGCCTCGGCCGAGAGCACGCCGACGCGGACGGCGGCGCTCAGCCGCCCCTCCTCCCGCAGCTCGCGCAGGCGGCGGAAGGCGTCGAGGTCGGTGCGGTCGTCGCCGGCATAGACGGCCCGGTCGAGGCCCTCGCCGGCGAGCAGCGAGGCGACGGCGCCGTCCTTGCCGCCGCCGCCCATCGGCCGCAGCTCCAGCACCTTGCGCCCCCAGCGCGGTTCCAGCCCGGCCTTGCCGGCCTCGATCGCGATCTCGTGGGCGCGCGCCTCGGCCGCTTCCTCGTCGGGGCTGCCGCGCCAGTGCAGCGCCTGGATCGGCCCCTTGTCCTCCTGCCGCAGCCCGACCGCCAGCCGCTCGCCGTCGAGCCCGGCGAGGAACTCCGCCGCTTCGGTCTCGCGCCCGGCCACGGAGGGATCCGACCGGACCGCGTCCTCCCCCGGCAGCAGCAGCTCCAGCCCGTGGTTGCCGGCGTAGGCGAGCGAGTCGAGCCCGACCAGCCGCCGCGCCTCCTCCGCCCGCCGCCCGGAGACGCAGCCGACCAGCCCGTAGCGCTCGCTCAGCGCCGCCAGCGCCTCGCGCGCCGCCGCCGGCACCGCCGCTTCCTCGGCCCGTTCGACGATCGGCGCCAGGGTGCCGTCGACGTCGGTGAGGATCGCCGCCCGCCCGGGGTCGCTGCGCAGCGGCGCCAGGTGCGCCGCCCAGTCGCCCCCGCTCTCTGGGTCGTGGTGCACGCCTCTAGTATCGCGAGATGCCCGCCGCCACCGCGACGCCGGACCACGCGATCTGGAAGCTGGCGGCGATCGGCACCCTCGCCGGCGTCTTCAGCGGCCTCTTCGGGGTCGGCGGCGGGACGATCATCGTGCCGCTGTTGATCTTCTGGTTCGCCTACGGCGAGCGGCTCGCCACCGGCACCAGCCTTGCCGCGATCATCCTCATCGGCACGCTCGGGGCGATCGCCCAGGGCGGCATCTACGGCAACGTCCACGTCGGCACCGGCCTGCTGCTGGCGATCCCGGCCGTCGTCGGCGTCGTCCTCGGCACCGCGATCCAGCAGCGGATCCCGCAGCGCGCCGTCTCCTACCTGTTCGCCGCCCTGCTGGTGGCGATGGCCGTGGAGCTGATCCTCTCGTGAGCGGAGCCAGACATGGATGAGCTGTTCGCGGTCCTCATCTGCCTCTTCGGCGGGCTCACCGGCGGCCTCGTCGGGGTCGGCGGCGGCGTCCTCTTCGTCCCGGCGCTGACCGTCTTCATCGGCCTCAGCCAGGTCGAGGCCGAGTCGACCTCGCTGCTGATGATCGTCCTCGTCGCGATCGTCGGCTCCTACCGCCAGTACGGCTACGGCAACGTCCGACTGCGCGAGGCGGCGATCGTCGGCGCCCTCTCGCCGCTCGGCGTCCTGGTCGGCGTCGCGGTCGCCAACAACGTCTCCGAACGGGCCCTGCAGCTCTCCTTCGCGGCGCTGGCACTGTTCATGGCAGCCCAATTGGTACGCCGCGCGCGCTCGGCCTAGACCGCTTCCGCGCGGTTGCCATCGTCTACGCTCGTAGGCGTGGATTCGCTCACTTGGGAAGGGGATTTGCCCCACCTGCGCTCGCCGGTCATGGTCTGCGCCTTTCGCGGCTGGAACGACGCCGCCGCCTCGGCCTCGACCGCGCTGACCGCGATCGCCGGCTCGCTCGACGCCGACCTCGTTGCCCGCGTCGACCCGGAGGAGTACTTCGACTTCCAGTCGACCCGGCCGACGATCACCCTCGACGAAGGCCAGACCCGGCGCATCGAGTGGCCGGAGAACAACCTCTACGCCGCCCGCGTCCCCAGCGCCGACCGCGACGTGGTACTGCTCGACGGGACCGAGCCGAACCTGCGCTGGCGCACCTTCTCGGAGACGATCGCGACCGCCGCCGACGCGCTCGGGGTCGACATGGTCGTCACCCTCGGGGCGCTGATCGCCGAGGTCTCCCACACCCTGCCGGTGCCAATCACCGGCCTCGCCTCCAGCTCCGACCTGGTCGAGGAGCTGGAACTGGAGCGCTCCAACTACGAGGGACCGACCGGGATCGTCGGCGTCGTCCACGACCTCTGCCGCCAGGGCGGGATTGACTCCGCCTCGCTCTGGGCCGCGGTGCCGCACTACGTCGCCGCCGTCCCCAACCCGAAGGCGGCGCTGGCCCTGCTGCGCCGCCTCGAGGGCCTGACCGGGATCGCCGTCGAGGCGGCCGAGCTGGAGGAGGAAACGGCCGACTACGAAGAGCAGATCGGCCGTGCGGTCGCCGCCAATCCGGAGATCGAGGAGCTGGTATCCCGGATCGAGGCCGAGCAGTCCGAGTTGCTCGACGAGGAGGGCGAGCTCCCCTCAGCCGACACCCTCGCCCAGGACTTCCAACGCTTCCTTAGGCAGCGCGGTCAAGACTCTTCCTGAGCCGGGAAGGGATTCTGGTGGGGATCCCTGGGAGCACCTCCGCCGGCAACTAAATCGCCTCCTGCTAGCGCCTCAAGGTTTTGGGCCGGCTCCATGCTGAGTACCCAGGGACCCCCACCAGAATCCCTGGCTCGTCCAGGCCGCCAGCTGTCCCGGCATAACGCTCCTCCGGCGGGTGGCTCCAGTGTGGGGGTTACCGAGCATCCAGCGCAGGTGACCCCCATCAGCTGGAGACGGGTCCCGCCGGCCAGAGAGCTTCGTCCTGAGCTGTTTTTTGAGCTGAACTGCCTCAGACTTCTGCCGCTGGGCAGATCAGGCGGTAGTCGCACCAGCTGCAGACGCTGGGGGAGGGGCGGGGCTCGAAGTCTTGCGAGAGGATGCCCTCTCCTACTTGGAGGACGGTGCGCTCCACTCGCTCGGCGTCGTCGGGCTTGGTCGGCGCCGCCACCTTGTCGCCGTCGAGCACGTAGTAGTAGCTGCCGCTGCTGACCTCGATCTCCCAGGCCTCGCGGGCGGCCATTCGGTAGAGGGCCAGCTGCAGGTCGGCGTCGAGGTCTTCCTCGCTCTTGCGCTCGCCGGTCTTGTAGTCGATCACCTCGTAGTCGCCGTCGGGCAGGCGGTCGACCCGGTCGACGCGGCCGCGGACGTGGTGGTCGCCGACCTTGAAGTCGAACTTGCGCTCCAGCCAAACCGGTTCGCCCTCCGAGTCGCGCTCGTTTTCCCAGTAGCGGCGCAGCGCCTCCCGCGCCCGGTCGCGGAACTGCAGCTCGTCGTCGCTGGAGCCGAACCCGGTCCGCCGCCAGCCGGCCTCGAACAGCCGGTTCAGCTCCCGCAGCCCATCCTCGGGGTTCTCGGGCGGCTCCTTGTGGAAGCGCTCGAGGACGTTGTGGAAGAGGATGCCGAAGCGCTGGTTGATCGTCGGCTCCTGGGGGATGCCGAAGACGCGGGCGAACTTGTACTTCAGCGGGCAGGTCAGGTAGAGCGTCAGGTCGGAGGCGGAGAGGCTGAGCATGCCGTCGCCCCGCCGCGGCAGGAAGGCCGCCAGCGAGGGCTCCTCGCGCGCCGCCACCAGCTCCAGCCGGCGGCCGCGCTCGCGCTCGGAGTCGAGCAGGTAGGCGTCGATGGAGGAGGCGTCGAGCTCGGCCTGCTGCTCGGGCGTCGCCACCTGGCGCAGCAGCCCGTTGACCGCCTCGATCGCCTCCGCGGTCGGCTCGTCCCCCGGCCGCTGCGCCAGCGCCGCCAGCTTCAGCAGCTCCAGGTAGCGGGCGATCGCCCGGTTGACGTCGAGGGCGGTGTCGAGCCGCGGCTCCGAGAGCTCCCGGCCCGCCCGCCAGGAGTCCTCCAGCACCTGCTCGCGCAGCGCCCGGTAGGTCGCGTGCAGGCCCTCGGCCGGGCCGAACAGCTCCTCCTCGTGGACCTCCTCCAACACGCCGTCGGCAGTCGCCCGCTCCAGCGCCCGCTCGTAATAGTGGGAGGGGCGCGCCGCCTCGCCGTCACCGCCGCGCTCCAGCCGCGAGAGGACGAGGCCGTTGCGCGCCGGCCAGCCGATCTGCTCCCAGTCGCGCTCCTCCTCCAGGCCGAGGACGAAGACGTGGTCGAAGCCGAGCCCCTTGACCCCGGCCGCCGCCATCACGTTGACCGCCCCCGGCGAGCGCGGCTGTTCGGCGTCCTCGCGCTCGACCCCGGCCTCGGCGACGGCGCTGAGGTAGGAGACGAAGGCCCGGGTCGAGCCGTGCGGCTCGCGCCGCGACCAGGCGGTCGCCAGCTCCGCCAGGCGGGAGAGGCCGAGCAGGCGCTCGGCGACCTCCGGCTGGGCGGCGAAGAGGCGCTGCCGCCGCAGCCCGACCTGCTCGATCAGCCGCCGCACGAAGACGTCGGCCCGGCGTTCCTCCATCACCGCCGCGGCGTTGTTGTAGAGCTTGAGGAAGGTCCCGATCCGCTCCCGCGCCTCGGGCTGGAACTGGGGGCTGTCGAGGGCGGCTTCGCAGGCGGCGACCATGTCCAGCTTGCGCCGCCGGGCGATCGTCGTCAGCCGCGCCAGGTCGGCGGAGCGCAGCTCGACCGGCGGCCGGGTCAGCGCCCGAGCCGCCGCGGCCGAGTCCTCGGGGGCGGCGAGCACCCGCAGCCAGGCGATCGCGTCGCGCACCTCGGGCCGCTGGAACAGCGCCGTCGGCCCGGAGAGATGGAGGGGGATGCCGCGCTCTTCCATCGCCGCCGCGACCGCGACGCCCTGTTTGCCCGGGTCGGCGACGAGGACGCAGATCTCTTCCGCCGCGGTCCCGGCCGCGACCAGGTGCTCGACCTCCCGGGCCACCGCCTGCGCCTGGGCGCGCTCGTTGCCGCAGCGCCAAAAGGCGAGCTTCGGGTCGCGGAAGCGCCGCTCAAGCAGGAGGCGCTCGCCGTCCGGGTGCAGTCCGGCGAACCAATCGTCGCCGAGCTGGCCCTCAAGCTCGGCGTCGCCCTGCTCGAGGGCGAAGACCTGGTTCGGGTTGTCGGCGGCGAGCGACTCCAGCACCGCCCGCTGCGCGGCGGTCGTCTCCTCCAGTTCGTCGACGGCGAGGAAGCGGAAGCGCTCGGCGATCCGCCGCCTCACGTCGGGGCGCTCGACCAGCAGGCAGTCGAGGGCGAGGAAGACGTCGCCGCGGTCGAGGCTGCCGGACTCGGCGACGATCCGGTCGTGGGCGGAGTAGAGGTCGGCGAACTCGAGCTCGCGCCGCGCCGCCTCGCGCTCGGCCTCGTCGGCGGCGTCGGCCTCCCGCGCCCGCGCCCGTTCCGAGAGCGTCGTCGGCCCCACCCGTTCGGCCTTCAGGCGGTCGATCCGCGCCAGCAGCCGCGCCAGCAGCCCGGTCGGGTTGCCGCGGATCTCGTGGCGGCGCAGCGGCAACGCGTCGAGGCGGTCGAGAAGAAGCGCCAGCCGCTCGCCCCGGCTGAGCACGTCGAAGAAGGGGTCGAGGCCGGCCTCCTCGGGGTAGTCGCGCAGGAGCCGCTCGCCGATCGCGTCCCAGCTGCCGACCCAGAGCTCCTCGAACGACCCCTCCAGCAGCGCCTCGCAGCGTTCGCGCAGGCGGCCGGCGGTGGCCTGGCGGGAGGCGATCATCAGCACCCCCTCGGGCGGCGTCCCGGCGGCGACCAGGTGGGCGAGGCGGCGGGCCAGCAGCTCGGTCTTGCCGGTGCCCGGGGCGCCGAGGATCAGCAGCGGCCCGTCGGCGTGGGCGACGGCGCGCTCACGCTCTGAGGCGCCGCTGGCGGTGGCAGAGTGGTCCTCGGGCACCGCTCAAAGCTAGCGCTACGTAGCATCTGGCCGATGGATCTCCTCTCCGCCGACTGGCCGGCTATCTGCCGCCGCATCGTCGCCGCCCAGCGGCCGATCTTCGCCGAGGCGCTGACCAGCGAGGAGCGCACCGTCTACGAGGGCATCGGCGAGGGCGGCGATCGCACCCTGGTCATCGATCGCCGCTGCGAGGACGTCGTCTTCGCCGAGCTGGAGAAATTGGCCGCCGCGGGCGCCTCCTTCGTCGCCGTCTCCGAGGAGCGCGGCGAAGTCAGCTTCGGCTCCGGCGGTGAGCGGCGGGTGGTGATCGACCCGATCGACGGCTCGCTCAACGCCCGCCGCACGATCCCCTCCTTCGCGGTCTCGATCGCGGTCGCCTCCGGTCCCTCGATGGCCGACGTGGAGTTCGGCTTCATCCACGACTTCGGCGCCGACGAGGAGTTCCTCGCCGGTCGCGGCGCCGGCGCGCAACTGAACGGGCGCCCGGTGCGGGTCTCGGCCGAGGCCGAGCGGCTCGAGGTCGTCGGGGTCGAGTCGGTCGAGCCGGAGTGGGCGCTGCCCGCCTTCGAGGCGCTCGCCGGCAAGGTCTTCCGCCTGCGGGTGGTCGGCGCGATCGCGATTACCGCCGCCTACGTCGCCGCCGGCCGCTTCGACGCGATGCTGAGCCTGCGGTCCTGCCGCTCGGTCGATGCCGCCGCCGCCCAGCTGATCGTCCGCGAGGCGGGGGGCGCCGTCGCCTTCGGCGACCTCGAGCTCTCCGAGGCGATGCTCGACCTCGACTCGCGCTACCCGATCGCGGCCGGCAACGGCGAGGACGGCCTTGCCACGGTCCGCGCCGCCCAGCTGGCGAAGACCGCGTAACCCTTCTTCCCAAGCGGTTTACAAACGTCTGTTCCTACGAACTTATGTTCGCTACACTCGGGCTTCCCCAAGCCCCCAACCCCTGATCTAAGAGGTGTTTTCTTCAGATGGCAACGAGTAAAAACGGCAGCAAATCGAAAACGCAGGCCAAACGCGCCACCACCGAAGCGAAAAAATCGGCGGCGAAAACGGCAAAAGCTTCCAAACGCGCCGCCACCAAAGTGGCCGCTGCTGAGAAAAACCAGGTCCAGACCGTGGTCGAGACCGCCGTCGACTTCCCCGTCGGCGCCGTTCTCGCCGTCAGCGACCGGGTCTCCGACCTGGTCGAGCCCTGGACCGATCGCAGCAAGGCCCAGAAACAGGTCAAGAGCTACCGCAGCACGCTGCGCAAATCGCTGAAACGGACCGAGCGTCGAGGCACCACCGCCCGCCGCAAGGCGCTCACCGAGGCGCGCAAGACCCGCAACCAGGTCGAGCGTGAGGCCCGCAAGCGTCAGCGCGACGTCGAGACCTCGATCAAGCGCAACCGCGACGAGGTCGAGCAGCGCGTTCGCAAAGCGATCGACGAGCAGACCTCCCGCGCCCAGGGCGTCGTCGGCAGCGCCCAGGGTCTGGTCGGCAGCGTCAGCGACCAGCTGGCTGCCCTCCGCTAAACAGCTCCCAGCCGGCTACCGGCCGGTGACGTTTACAGGCCGCGAGGTGCCTGGTCCGTAGGGCCAGCCCTCGCGGCCTTTTACGTGGGCGCGGAACTGGAAGCGGACGCCGCGGCTGTCGTCGTCGCTGAACCGGTAGCGGTAACGGAAGCGACCGCGGGCGTCGGTCTCGACCGTGCGGAACTCGCCCCAGGCGCCGCCGCGGAAGCGGAACTGGAGCTCGACCGGGAGGCCCGCGACCGTGGCCGCTCCCCGGTGGGCGACCCTGCCGCTGAAGACGACCGGCCTGCCGCCGATCCTGGCCGTCGCCGCGGAGGAGCGCAGCCGTACCCTGGTCGCGGCCGCGACCAGGGCGGCGGCGCTGGTTGCCCGGCTGAGCAGGGCGGTCCCGGCGAAGCGCGCGACCACTTCCCGGCTCGGCCCCGGCGCGAGCCGCAGCGAGAAGGCCCCCGAGCCGTCCGTGCCGACCACGGTGGTCCGCTGGCGTGGGCGGGAGCCAGCGGCGAAGGTCTCGGTGACGATCACGTCCCGACCGACCACCGGGCCGCCGCCGATCCGCCGCAGGCGCCCCGAGAGGCGGCGGCCGGAAAGCCTGGTCTCCAGTTCCACCTGCGCCTTCAGCGGGTTGACCAGGACCATGCGGCCGCCGCGGTCGCGGTTCGTGCCGGTGCCGGAGTTGCCGGCGACGTCGAAGGCGGTGGCGAGGAACTCGTACTTGCCGGGCGGATAGGAGTCGGAGTCCCAGTGGGCCACCAGGCGGTCACCGGCGTTGCGGGTCGGCAGCGGCTCGAATGACAAGCCGGTCCCGGCGGGGCGGATCGCGATCGAGCCCCGGTCCGGGCTCGGTCCGGAGAGCTGGTCGCCGACGGTCGCCTCGATCCGCTCCGGTTCGGCGGGATCCTGGGAGGCGGCGAAGGAGGCCCGCGGCGGGTCCGCGTCGATCCGGACGATCGACTCCGCGGTGGCGCTGAGGTTGCCGGCGGCGTCGCGCGCGAAGTACTCGACGGCATGGGTTCCGCTGCCGGCGACCCAGGTGCTGGCGGCATCGCCAAACGACCGCGAAGGGGCCGCGTCGTCGACCGCGATCGCGGTGAAGGGGCCGAGCGGCCCGGCGGCGGTCATTCCCGACAGCGAGTCGCTGGCGTGGGCGGTCACCAGCACCGGCAGGCTGCTCCAGCCCGCCGGGCTTCCCGCCAGTGAGAGGACCGGACCGCTGCCGTCGACGCGAACGGAGCCCGTCGCCACCGGCGAGGGCACCCCCGCGCCGGAGACGGCCACGACCCGGACGAAGTGAACTCCCTCGGGGAGGGTCCCCAGCGGGACGGTGCCGCCCTCGCGGTCGCCGAGGTCAATCTCCGCCGCCCGGCAGTAGGTGGTCTGGGCGCAGGGAAAGCCGCCGCTGCCCCGGTCGACCGAGATCGCGAAGCCGCCGAAACCGGACAGCGGCAGCGGGTCCGGAACCGCCGCGACTTGCACCGCGGCCGGTTGGATGCCCAGGATCCAGCCGGGAGGCGAGTCGAGCCCGGGTGGCGAGGGCACCGTGTCGTCGAAACGCAGGGAGGTGGTGGAGTGGGGGCCGGCCTCGCCGGAGGCGCTCTCCAGCCAGGCCTCGAGGGTGTAGACGTCCGGAGTTTCCGGCACCTCGACGTTCTTCAGCATTTCGCTTATCGGCCGGCGAAAGGCACGGACCACCCGGCCCTGGGAGTCCCGGACCTCATAGGCGGCTTCGGTCGGCTGGAAGTTCGCGATCGGGTCCCACGCGATCGCGAATGCCCGATCGGCCTGCCAGCCCGCCGCGGAGCTCAGCACGCCGGTTGCCGCCGGTGCCTCGGTTGAGGTGGCCATCAGGATCGCCAGCAGGGCCGCGAACAGTTTCGCGAGCGGCCTCACGGGCCGAACTCCCCGGCCGGGCTGCCACCACCACCGCTTTCCACCGCCGCCGGTTCCGGAGCCGGTTCGGCGACCGGAGCCGCTTCGACCGCCGCGCTTTCGACCGGGACCGTTTCAACTGGGGCCGGCGCGGCTTCGGCCGGCTGCTGCTGGCGGGCGGGCTCGCGGCGCGGCTTTGGCTTCGATGCCGGCTTCGGATCGGGCTCCGCCGGCTCGTATTCCACCTGGGGCGTCGGGGCGGGAGCCGGTGCGTCGGCGAGCCGCTCCTGTCCCGGCGGACGCTCGGGCTGATCGGCGCCGGAGCCCGGCACCAAGCCGCCGGCGACGCAGGCCGCGGCGCCGCCCGCCGTGCCGATACAGACGGCGGCGATCTTGACGAAGGCGACCGCCCCTCCGCCGGCACCGCCGGTCGCGACCTGGGAGGCGGTCTCGCCGCCGCCGGAGAAGCGCCCGGCCAGGTTGTGGAGCGCCTCCTGGGCCCGTTCCCAGAGGCTGGGGTGGAGCGGGAAGGGAGCAAGCGCCGCCGCGGCCTTCGGCGCCAGGCGGTAGGCCCGCAGCGTCGCCCGGCAGTGGCCGCAGGCCCGCAGGTGCTCGCGCAGCCCCGCCACCTCGTCGGGCGAGGCGACGCCGTCGCAGAAGGAAGAGAGCAGCGGTCGCAGCTCGGCGCAGCGCCCACCGGCCTCGCTGTGGGCGATCAACCGGCGGAAGCGCTCGCGGCCCTCGGCCAGGCAGCGGTTGATCTTGGTGTGGCTCCAGTTGGTGATCTCGCCGATCTCGGCGTAGGAGTAGCCCTCTCCGAACAGGGTCAGGGCGCGCAGCTCCTGCGGCTTCAGGGCCCGCAGGGCCTCGCGGCTGCGGGCGATCTCCTCTCGTCGCTCGACCTGCTCCGCCGGCCCGCTGGCCGGGGCGGGGAGGAGCGCGACCCAGTCCTCTTCACCGGACGCGGCCGCCGGGCGGGCGAGGTCCCGCTCCCGCTCCCGCCTGACCGCCAGCGCCTCGTGCTTGACGACGGTCTGCAGCCACTTGACCAGTTCGAGCGGGTCGTCGCTGGGGGCTTTGCCCAGCAGGATCTCGAGGCTCCGCTGCAGCGCTTCCTCGACGTCGTCGGCGCAGAGCGAATATCTGCGCGCCGTGCGTCGCAAAGTCGTTTCGTTCCGCGCGTAAGTCTCGACAGCGACGCGCTTGCGGGTCGCGTCGTCACCCGATTTCGCCCGCGGCGTCTCCCGCTCGGCGCTGACCGTCTCCACCGCTTTGTTCCCCCCTGCCGCTTTAGCTCTTCGCATCGGACACTGCCAGCGCCAGAAACGAGGGCGGCATTTCTCTCCCCCCTCTTGGACGGATTTCCCAACTGGAAATCCGGAAATTGCGGCCCCGCCAGCGGCGGCGTCCCTTCGATCGCGGCTCGCTAGGATCGCCCGATGAGCACTTGCGTAGTTACCGGCGGCGCCGGCTTCCTCGGTTCACACCTCTGCGAGCGGCTGCTCGGCGACGGGCACCGGGTGATCTGCATCGACAACCTCGAGACGGGGTCGTTGGAGAACATCGCCCACATCCGTGACGATCGGTTCGACTTCCGCAACATCGACATCACCGAGAAGGTCGACATCCCCGAGGACGTCGACTTCGTCTACCACCTCGCCTCGCCGGCCAGCCCGATCGACTACCTGCGGCTGCCGCTGCACACGCTCAAGGTCGGCTCACACGGGACCCACCACATGCTCGGCGTCGCCAAGTTCAAGCGCGCTCGCTTCCTGATCGCCTCGACCAGCGAGGTCTACGGCGACCCCCAGGTCCACCCGCAGAAGGAGGACTACTGGGGCCACGTCAACCCGATCGGGCCGCGCGGCGTCTACGACGAGGCGAAGCGCTACGCCGAGGCGCTGACGATGGCCTACCACCGCCAGCAGGGTCTCGACACGGCGATCGTCCGCATCTTCAACACCTACGGGCCGCGGATGCGCGCCCACGACGGCCGCGCGATCCCGACCTTCCTGCGCCAGGCGCTGCAGGACCAGGCGATCACCGTCTTCGGCGACGGCAGCCAGACCCGCAGCTTCTGTTACGTCGACGACCTGATCGACGGCATTGTCCGGCTCGCCGAGTCCGACATCCACATGCCGGTCAACGTCGGCAACCCGAACGAGTTCGCGCTGCTGGAACTGGCCAAGGCGGTGATCGAGGTGACCGACTCCCGCTCGGAGATCATCCACGAGCCGCTGCCCACCGACGACCCGCAGCAGCGCCAGCCCGACATCGGCCGCGCCCGCGACCTGCTCGGCTGGGAACCGACGGTCGAGCTGACCGAGGGCCTGCGGCGGACGATCGAGCGGAGCGGCGTCGAGCGCCTGGTCGGCGCCAGCGACTGAGCCACCGGCGCCCGGGTCTCAATATCCTCCCCAGCGATGGCTAGCAGCGACGCAACCGGGGCCTCCGAGGTCCATCGCACGATCGCGCCGGTCGTCGGCCCCGACGACGAGCGCATCTTCACCGACTCCGGGATCGAGATCGAGGCGCTTTATGACGAGAGCGACGTCGCCCCCGGTCTTGAGGAGCGGCTCGGCGAGCCGGGCGCGCCGCCGTTCACCCGCGGCATCCACGCGGGGATGTATCGCGACCGGCTCTGGACGATGCGTCAGTACGCCGGCTTCGCCTCGCCCGAGGACACCAACGAGCGCTACCGCTACCTGATCGAGCACGGCTCGACCGGCCTCTCGATGGCCTTCGACCTGCCGACCCAGCTCGGCCGCGATTCCGACGACCCGCTCTGCCACGGCGAGGTCGGCCGCACCGGGGTCCCGATCGACACGATCGAGGACATGCGGATCTGCTTCGACCAGATTCCGCTCGACGGCGTCTCCACCTCGATGACGATCAACGCCCCGGCGGCGATCCTGCTGCTGCTCTATGAGCTGGTCGGCGAGGAACAGGGGGTCCCCTCCGAGAAGCTGCGCGGCACCGTCCAGAACGACGTGCTGAAGGAGTACATGGCGCGGGGGAACTACATCTATCCCGCCGAGCCGACGATGCGGCTGACGACCGACATCTTCGAGTACTGCAACGAGAACGTGCCGAAATGGAACACGATCTCGATCTCCGGCTACCACATCCGTGAGAAGGGCTGCTCGGCCGTGCAGGAGGTCGCCTTCACGCTCTCCAACGCGATCGCCTACGTCAAAGCGGCGCTGGCGCGGGGGCTGAAGATCGACGAATTCGCGCCGCGACTGGCCTTCTTCTTCAACGGCCACAACAACGTCTTCCAGGAGATCGCCAAGTTCCGTGCCGTGCGGCGGATGTGGGCGGAGATCGTCAAGGAGCGTTTCGGGGCGGAGAACCCGAAATCGATGCAGATCCGCTTCCACACGCAGACCGGTGGGGTGACGCTGCAGGCCCAGCAGCCGGAGGTCAACATCATCCGCGTCGCCCTGCAGGGCTTCGCCGCGGTCTGCGGCGGCACCCAGTCGCTGCACACCAACGGCTTCGACGAGGCGCTGGCGCTGCCGACCGAGCGCTCGGCCCGGATCGCCCTGCGCACCCAGCAGGTGATCGCGTATGAGTCCGGCGCCGCCGACACCGTCGATCCCTTCGCCGGCTCCTACTTCGTCGAGTCGCTGACCGACGAGATCGAACTGCGCGCCAAGGAGCTGATGGAGAAGGTCGAAGAGCTCGGTGGCTCGGTCGAGGCGCTGGAGTTCATGCAGCGCGAGATCGAGGAGTCCGCCCTCAGCTACCACGAGCGTTACAAGAGCGGCCAGGACATCATCGTCGGCGTCAACAAGTTCGTCACCGACCAGGTCGACGACGTCGACATCCTCAGGGTCGATCCCGAGGCCGAGCGGCGCCAGTTGGCCCGCCTCAAGACCTTCAAGGAGAGCCGCGACCAGGCCGAGGTCGAGGCCAGGCTCGACACCCTGCGCGACGTAGCCCGCGGCGACGGCAACCTCCTGCACCCGATCCGCGCCGCGCTCAAAGCCGAAGCCTCGATCGGCGAGGTCTGCGGCGCGATGCGCGAGGTCTTCGGCGAATACAAGGGCGGCGCTTTCTTCTAGAGCGGCGCGCATCCGACATTGACCCCAGTCAGGTGTGGTCAATGTCGGATGCGGCGTTTGAGGAGCCCGATCGTCTTGTTGAGCGCGGTCCGAACGCGGGCTGGTTCGTAGCGAACCTCGTAGTGGGTGAAGCGAAGCGGGGTCATACCGGCTATCACGTGGGCGCGGTCGCGGCGGGCATCCCGCGTCTGGGTCGACGGCGTGCGGTGATAGCGGAGACCGTCGGTCTCCACGACCAGCCCCAGGTCGGGCCAGAAGAAGTCGACCTCGAAACGGTTGACGCGCTGTTTGCTTAAGGGCATCGGCAATTTTGCCCCTTTGACTATCCGGCGGAAATAGATCTCCAGATCCGAGTCGGAGAGTTGAAAGAAGAGCTTGTCGAGCAGAAGGCGCAGCGGGCGGACACCGGGCTCGCCATGGAAGCGGGCGAGCCCTTCGCGCAGTGCTTCGGGGTTGACCAGACCGCGCTTGTCAGCGTCGTTTACCGCTCGCTCTACGGCGAGGATGTCCAGTTCGGTCGTCAGATCGACGAGAGTTCGAACAGGCGACGTGACCGGAATGCCGTCGCTGGAGCCGATGTCGCTCGCTTCGAGACTCGGCCGACCTCGAATCAGCAGGCCTGGTCGTCTCAGTTCGCGGCGGCGAGGGACGCTGACGTCGATTCGACCCGGTATCTCGCTGCCAATCCCGAGCAGGGCTGCGGCGCTGCGGTGGCTGAGTGCGGCGTCTTCGCCGCAGGTGAGTACGGCGGCCATCCACCGACGACGCCTGTCGAGTGCGGGCCAGCCAACCGCATAGACGCCGCGAGTCACGAGATGCAGGCGACCGCTCGCGCGACGATGCTCGATCGAGCGCGAGCTGAACCCCAACGCCAGCAGTTGCCGGCGCGTCACGATCCCATGCTGCCTGCCAGCGAGTTCCCAAGTTTTTCTAGAGCGCGCATCGGACATTGACCACACCTGAATGGGGTCAATGTCGGAAGCGCCCGAACTCTCCCCCTGAACGGTTCATCCCAGGTCGCCTGGGCGGGAAGGATCGCGCTCGTTGCGGTGGAAGCGGCCTGCATGATCGAGGTATCCAGGACGCTGATGAAGTCCGAGCCGGAGCTGGCGGAGCTGATCCGCGAGGTCGAGGGGGTCGAGGTGACGATGGCCGAGAAGGGCTTTGGCACCCGCGTCGCGATCCGCGCCAGCGAGGAGACCGGCCTGGGAGAGGCCGATCTCGAAGCCGTCCTCGACCGCCTCGCGGAGCCGCAACGGCGGCCTTTCAGCTGACAACGAAGTACAAAAGGAGACTCTGAGTGAACACCCTGAAGCGGCACCTCACGGTTGCCAACGTCTTGTCCATCACCGCCGTGTTCATCGCCCTCGGAGGCTCTGCCTTCGCGGCAGTGAAGCTGCAGGCTGGCCAGGTGAAGGCTGTCAACATCGCCAACCAGGCGGTCACCAACGCGAAGATCAAGACCCAGGCCGTCACCTCGGGCAAAATCAAGAACAACGGCGTCGTCACCGCCGACCTCGGCAACGGTGCCGTCACCGGGGTGAAACTCGCCAATGGCTCGGTCGGCTCCGCCAAGCTCGGCAAGGAATCGGTGACTGCCAAGGCTCTGGCCAAGAACTCGGTGACCAACGCCAAGATCGGTGCCGAAGCGGTTGCCACCGGCAAGATCAGCAACGAAGCGATCACCTCGGCGAAGATCTCGACCCCGGTCTGGCGCCAGCTGGTCAAGAACGTCACCTACGTGACCGAAACCAGCCCGAACAACTCCGAAGACGAAAAGAACGTGACCGCCAGCTGTCCGGCCGGCAAGGAAGCGATCGCCGGCGGCGCCCGGGTCAACGCGCCGGCCAGCGTCAAAGTCGCGTTGAACGGCGATTACCCCGCTGTTGCCTCCAACAACGCCCGCACCGGCTGGATCGCCGCCGGCCGCGAGACCCCCGAAGAGGCGGGCAACTGGCAGGTCGTCGCCTACGCGATCTGCGCGGAACTGTAGATTCGGACCGCATCGTGGAAAGACGAAGGGCCCGCTCCGGCGGGCCCTTCGGCTATCTGGGGACACCGCGCAGCCGCCGCAAATAGAATGCCGCGGCC
>JBIOTO010000195.1:0-5136 GCA_044865945.1 Solirubrobacterales bacterium | reverse complement strand
CCCGGGTCAGAGCACGGGTAAGTCTGGAAACGATCACCAGCGGGCATCGTGCTCCTCCATGACGCCCAGCCCCGAGGCGAGCTCGACGCCGCCGAGGGCGCCGCTGAAGCTGCCGAACCGGTGGCGGTAGTCGGAGCGGATCAGCAGGTAGTTCTCGTTGTGGACGTGCTCTGACTCGCCGTGGAACTTGAGCCGCTCGCCTTCGGCGAGGTCGATCCCCTCGCCGCGGAAGCGGACCGGGGGCGGCTCGGCCGGCTCGCCGTCGACCCAGATCGCCCGCTCGCTGCCGCTCGCCGGGTCGTTGATCCCCTCGACCAGGTTCCAGGCGACCGGCCGGCCGTCGGTCGCCTCGCCGACGCCCGCCGACCAATGCCAGCTGGTCTCGCGCTTGTGGTGCCCGGCGGACTCGTCATCGACGCCGCCCCCGCTCACCTCCCAGCGCTTGCCCGGCACCTCGACCGTGCCCTCGACCGGCATCCCGACCCGCTTCCGCGTCCAGGCCTCGGCCTTGCCGCTCGGGCAGGTGGTCTCGATCGGGGCGACCTCGCCGAGCCGCAGGCTGGCCCGCAGGTTCGGTCCGTCGATCTCCAGCCGCGGCCCGTCCAGGGTCACCTCGTCGCTGCCGGGGAGGAGGATCGTCCGCGCCGCGTGGTCGCGCCCCTCTCGGTCCCAGAAGATCCAGAAGGACTGGGTCAGCGGCCCGACCTCGGCCCGCGCCGCGCAGAGCATCACCTCCTCCGAGAAGAGCCCGACGTAGCGCCAGCGCTTGCGCAACTGGCCATGGGAGAGGAGGGGCAGATCAGCCTGGTCCACCGGGCGACGGTACCGCCTCGTCGCCCGATCTCTACGCTCGGCGCGTGGACCAGTTGATCCAGATCGTCGGCGCGCTGCTGATCCTCGCCGGCTTCGCCGCGGTCCAGTTCGAGCGCATGCGTCCCGACTCGCGCCTCTACCTGGCACTCAACCTCGCTGGCTCGGCGATCCTCGCCGTCCTCGCCTACGTCGAGTCCCAGTGGGGCTTCCTGTTGCTCGAGACCGTCTGGGCGATCGTCAGCGCCTGGGGACTGTGGGTGGCGCTTTTTGGACCCCCCAGGGCACCAAAAGCGCCACAGCCCTAACTCGCGTTTGCTTCCAAACGCGCCGCGAGCCTCTTCATCCCACGCTCGCGTGCCGCCTCGGCGGCTCCGTTCCAATCGGTTGCTTTGTCCCTGGGACGCTTGACGCCCGCGTCGCGCAGCGTCGCGATGTCCTTGAACTTGAGCAGGTCCTCGCGTCCCTCGATCAGGGCGCCGCGCAGCGCCGGCCGCCGCTCGCGGATCGCGTTGTCGAGGATCGCCTCCAGCGACCCGTGCTCCCGCAGCAGCTCCGCCGCGGTCTTCGGCCCGACGCCCTTGGCGCCCGGCAGCCCGTCGGAGGGGTCGCCGCGCAGGGCGATGAAGTCGGGCACCAGCTCGGGATCGATCCCGTAGCGCTCGCGCACCTCCGCCGGCCCCACCTCTTCGGCGCCTTTGCCGCCGCCGGTGCGGACGTAGAGCACGGTCACGTTCTCGCTGGCGCACTGGTACATGTCGCGGTCGCCGGTCAGCAGCAGGGCCCGGCCGCCCGCCTTCGCCTCGAGCTTGGCGTAGGTGCCGAGCAGGTCGTCGGCCTCGAGGTCCTCGGCCATCGTCACCGTCCACCCGAAAGCCTCGAAGAACTCGCGCGAGTCGGCGAACTGGTGCGGCAGCTCCTCGGGCATCGCCTCCTCGCGCTCGGCGTGGTAGGCGGGGTAGAGCTCGGTCCGGTAGGCGGCAGCGTCGGGGCCGAAGCAGAGCACGACCGCCCGCGGCCGGTGTACTTCGACCTCTCGCAGGATCAGGTTCGCCGTCCCCAGCAGCGCGTTGACCGGCCGCCCGTCGGGTCCGACGATCTTCTTCGGCAGCGCGTAGAAGGCGCGGAACAGCATCGAGGGGGCGTCGACGGCGAGCAGCGGCGCGGGCACGCCCCACTTATACCGACGTGTCTGAGTTTTCCCGTCATATGTGTGGGTCCAGCTCAGACACCCCCTGTTAGCGTCGGGGCATGGAGGGAAGCCAGACGCCGCGCATCGCCCCGGGCAACCGCGGCCAGATCGGGCCGGTCAACGCCGCGATCGCCTGGGTGCTGGGACGCGCGACCGGCGGCAAGCCGCCGCACATCTTCACCACGCTGGCCCGCCATCGTGGCCTCTTCCGCCGCTGGCTCTGGTTCGCCGGCGGCCTGATGCCGGGCGGCAAGCTGCCGCGCCGCGACAGCGAGCTGGTCATCCTCCGCGTCGCCCACAACACCGGCTGCGCCTATGAGTGGGGACACCACGAGCGGCTCGGCCAGCGCGCCGGGCTCAGCGCCGAGGAAGTCGAGCGGGTCCGCTCCGGTCCCGAGGCGCCGGGCTGGAGCCCGCGCCAGCAGCTGCTCCTCCGCGCCGCCGACGAGACGCACGCCGAGGGGGAGATCGGCGACGAGCTCTGGTCCCAGCTCGCGGCTGAGTTCGACGAGCGCCTGCTGATCGAGCTCTGCCTGCTGATCGGCCACTACGAGATGCTGGCGATGACGCTGAAATCGCTGCGGGTCCAGCCCGAGGCGCCCGCCGGCCGGCTCGGCTGATGCGAGCGTCCGTCCCGGACCTGAACGGCAGGCGCTGCTTCATCACCGGCGCCGCCAGCGGCATCGGCCGCGCCACCGCCCTTGCCGCCGCCCGCCGCGGCGCCGACCTCTACCTCACCGACCGCGCCGCCGAGGGGCTTGAGGAGACCGCGGAGGCGGTTCGCGTCGCCGGCGGCAGGGTCAGCTGGACCGGCACCGCGGACGTCGCCGACCACGACGCGATCGTCGCCATGGCCGAAGAGATCCACGCCGCGCACGGCAGCATGGACGTGGTGATGAACGTCGCCGGGATCTCGATCTGGGGGGCGATCGAGCGCCTCGACCACGACCACTGGCGGCGGGCCAACGAGATCGACCTGATGGGGCCGATCAGCGTCCTGGAGTGCTTCGTGCCGCCGATGATCGCGGCCGGCCGCGGCGGCCACGTCGTCAACGTCTCCTCCGCCGCGGGCCTGCTCGGCCTGCCCTGGCACGCTCCCTACAGCGCCGCCAAGTTCGGCCTGCGAGGCGTCTCCGAGGTGCTCCGCTTCGACCTCCGCCGGCACCGGATCGGGGTCAGCCTGGTCTGCCCGGGCGGGGTGAAAACGCCGCTGGTCGGGACGGTTGAGATCGTCGGCGTCGACCAGGACGACCCCGAGGTGGCGAAATTGAAACGCCGCTTCGAGAAGCACGCGGTCTCTCCCGAGCACGTCGCCGAGAGGATCCTTGCCGGCATCGAGCGCAACCGCTACCTGGTCTTCACCTCGCGAGACATCCAGCTCGCCTACGCCATGCAGCGCTGGTTCCCGCCCGGCTACCGACTGGTGATGCGGCTCCTCAACGACCGCCTCGTCGCGGTCGCCGGACCCCGCTGACCCGGCTGGCTAGAGTCGTCCCCCGCATGAAGGCCCTCGACATCCGCGACCTGGAGAAGCGCTACCCGAACGGGGTGGAGGCGCTGCGCGGCGTCTCGATCGACGTCGATCCCGGCTCACTGTTCGGCCTGCTCGGCCCCAACGGCGCCGGCAAGTCGACCCTGATCCACTGCACGACCGGGCTGGCGCAGCCGACCGGCGGCTCGATCGAGGTCTTCGGCAACGACGCGATCGACCACTACGCCGAGGCGCGCCTGGCCGTGGGGCTGGCCCCGCAGGAGCCAAACCTCGACTGGTTCCTGACCGTCGAGGAGACCCTCGACTACCACGCCGGCTACTTCGGAATGCCGCGCAAGGAGCGCCGCGAGCGCGCCAGGGAGCTGCTTGAGATCTTCTCCCTGACCGAGAAGCGTGACGAGCGCACCCGCACCCTTTCGGGCGGGATGAAACGGCGGCTGATCCTGGCCCGGGCGATGATGCACCGTCCCCGCTTGCTGATCCTCGACGAGCCAACCGCCGGCGTCGACGTCGAGCTGCGGCTGGAGCTCTGGCACTACGTCCAGAAAATCAACCAGGAGGGGACGACGATCCTGCTCACCACCCACTACCTGGAGGAGGCGGAGCAGCTCTGCGACCGGATCGCCTTCATCGCCGCGGGGCAGATCGTCGCCGAGGGGACCAGCGAGGAGCTGGCCGAGCGCTTCGAAGTCGCCAACCTCGAGGACGCCTACCTGGCGCTGGTCGGCCGCGGGGAGCTATCCCGCTCGCACATCGAGACGGCGCCGGAGGTGGAGGCGTGAGGCTCCCCGCTCCCACCAGCGCGGCCCGGATCCGCTTCGCGACCCTCTGGCGGCGCGAGGTCAACCGCTTCATGAAGATCAAGAAGCAGACGATCGGCGCGCCGCTGCTGGAAACCTTCCTCTACATCTCGGTCTTCGGCGCCGCCCTCGGCTCGCGCATCGACCAGCTGCACGGGATCGACTACGTGGTCTTCGTCATCCCCGGCCTGATCATGATGGCTTGGTCGATCAACGCCTTCACCAACAACTCCTCCTCGATCCTCCAGCAGAAGTTCCAGGGCGCGATCCAGGACCAGCTCTCCTCACCCGCCTCGCCGGCCGAGCTGCTGCTCGCCTTCTCGCTCGGCGGCTTCATGCGCGGCCTGATCGTCGCCGTCCTCACCTTCATCGCCGCCTCGCTGCTGGTCGACCTGCCGGTCGACCACATCCTGATCCTGATCCCGTCCCTCTTCCTGGTCGGCTTCTTCTTCAGCCAGCTGGGGGTGCTGATCGGCGTGCGGGCGGAGCAGTTCGACGACGTCGCCTTCGCCCAGACCTTCATCCTCACGCCGCTGATCTTCCTCGGCGGCGTCTTCTACTCGGCCAGCCTGCTGCCCCAGCCCTACGAGACCCTGACCCACTTCAACCCGATCTTCTACATGATCAACCTGGTCCGCTACGGCTTCGTCGGCTACACCGAAGTAAGCATCGCGTTGTCCCTAGTAGCCCTAACCGCAGCAACTGCAGCGCTCTTCCTGGTGAACCTGCGTTTGTTCAGCCGCGGCTACCAGCTACGGGACTAGATCGGCATACCGAAATGAAAAGGGGAGCCGGGTGGCCCCCTCCAGACACTCAACATCGAGCCATTGGCGAGATGTGTC
>JBIOTO010000194.1:0-23526 GCA_044865945.1 Solirubrobacterales bacterium | reverse complement strand
GACACATCTCGCTATGGCTCGATGTTGAGTGTCTGGCGAGGGGCACACGACCCTCCCACGACACGCAGTTGCAGACGCCCAGCTAGTACGCGTAGTAGCCGGCGTGGATGTGGTCGCAGTGATCCGGCAGCGCGAAGGCTGGGCCGGTGCCGTCGAGGTCGAAGCAGTAGATGAGCTCGGTGGGGTGAAGCGGGGCGGGGAGCTGGGCGAGGGCGTAGCCGAGCTGGGCGCAGGGGGCGGTGGTCGAGGTGTCGGTGCAGGACACGCCGTCGACGGCGGCGATGTCCATCGCGCGGCCGTAGAAGTGGTTGGAGACGTTGCCCGAGGCGGTCATCTGCGAGTGGTCGGAGCGCAGCGAGGTGATCGTGATCTGGTGCTCTTTGGTCATCAGCGCCAGCAGGCCGGTGACGCGCTGGTCGAGCAGGCCGGCCTGGATGTCGCGCAGCTCGAGGTCGTTGGAGAGCGTCAGGTTCTGCCAGTTGATCTGCGAGGCGACGTCGCCGGGCAGGACGATGGTCCAGCTTTCGGTCGTCGTCGCGCATTTGCCGGAGAGCACGTCGGCCTCGCGGGCGACGGCGTCGACGTACCAGGCGGCCTGGTTGTGGGTGAAGACACCGGCGTCGATGCCGCCGCGCGACCACATCAGCCGCGCCAGGGTCGCCGCCGAGTCGTCGACGTCGGCGTGGTCGAGGCGGCCGTCTTGGTCGCCATCGACCGCGTAGTCGCGCCACTCCACCGGGTCGAGCCCGAGCGGCCCCTCGGTCCGCAGCTGTTGCTTGCTCATCCCCCGGCCGAAGTCCGACTCCAGGCGGGCGATCGCCGCCAGGGTCCAGACACCGCGCTGGCCGAGTTCGTAGCGGCCGGCGGCGGCCTCGAAGGCATGCAGGTAGTCCTCCGGGATCTGCTTCTTCCAGTCGGCCGCCGGGGTGCACTTGAAGACCTGGATCTGCGGGGTGAGGGTGAGCGTCGCGTAGTCGGTGCCGACTTCGTTGGCGTAGCAGCCGGCGTTGGCGAGCACCTCTTCGACGTACCAGTCGGCGTGGTTGTAGGCGAAGATCGCGCCCCAGACGTCCTCCGGCATGCCGGCGGCGTCGAGGTAGCGGGCGGCGGCGTAGATCGCGTCTTCGGGGTTGTTCGGGTCCTTGACCCCGTCGCCGTTGGCGTCGACCCCGTACATCGCCCAGGTTTCCGGCATGAACTGCATCCAGCCTTCGGCGCCGGCGTAGGAGGGGCCGAGGTTCTGGCCGAAGCCGGTCTCGATCGCGTTGATGCCGGCGAGGATCGCCGGGCCCTGCGGACCGAGGCCATACGCGTCGGAGGCGCGGTGGTAGATCGGGATCAGGACCGGGGGCACGCCGCTGATCGCGCAGCTCGACGCCGGCAGCGAGGGGATCGTGAACGCGCCGGCGGCGGGTCCCGCCGAGGTGGCGCCGGCTTCGGCTTCTTCGGCGGATTCCGATTCAGCGGTTTCCGCCGGTTCGTCCGTGGCGCCGGGGCCAACCCCGCCGCTCGGCGGCGGCGTCTTCGTCGCCGGGGCGGACGGCGGCGTCAGGGCGTCGCCTTCCTTGATCGGCGGCGTCGCTTCGCCCGTGCCCCAGGGCGCTTCCAGGCTCGCGCCCGGCGTCGGCTCCGCCGCGTCCGTCGTCGCCTCGGCTCGCGCCACCGCGACCGGCACCGCCAGCGCCGCGGTCGCCGCCGCGGTCGCCATCAGCGTCCTGATCTTCCGGGAGCGCTCCATCAGCCGAGAACGTTGGTCACGCGCCACTGTTTGTCTTTCAGCTGTTCCATCTCGAGTCGCAGCTCGCTGGTGGCGCCGACCCGCAGCAGCGAGACGCTGACCGGGTAGATGCGATCGTGCGAGGGGGCGGGGACGACGTTGAGGACTTTCGCCTTCGGGACCTCGACGCCTGCCGGCTGGCGCGGCGGCCGTTGCATCAGCGCCTGGGTCACCTCGGGAACCGCGGTCGCCTTGAAGGCCTTGCGGATCTCGGCCTCTTCACCGCCGGTCTCGTAGACGACGAAGGCGTCGGCGAACTTGCGGGCGACGGCGATCGCGGCCGGGCCGGCCGGCGGGCCGTCGACGGCGTTGGAGGCGGAAGCGGTCGCGGTCGAGGTCGAGGTCGGAGCCGAAGGCTTGGAGGAGATCGTGTCGGTGGAGGCGTTGCCGGTGTTGCTGGCGGTCGCGGCGGTCGCGCCTTCCTCTTCGCTCGGCTGGGAGCTGGAGACCTTGGACGACTCGTGCTCGACGGGCGCCTTGAAGACCGGGGGGGCTCCCCGCAGCGTTGCCTCCGGCTCGGGTTTCGACGCCGGTTTGGCGGCGGGCTCGGGAGTCCGCTCGACCGCGACGACCTGGGCCGCCGGTGCCGGTTCGTCGCCACCGGAGGAGATCAGCGAGTAGCCGCCGACCGCCAGCCCGAGGGCGAGGACGACCGCCCCGCCGGCTACGAGCCCGCGACCGGCATCGCTGAGGGCGCGGAACTGATCCTCGAGCGGCCAGATGACGCGATCGCGCACCGCCAGCGAGAGGTCCTCGATGGCCTCTGGCTGCTGCCGCTTCGGGCGCGCGTTAATCGGGGTCTGGTCGTCGCTCATGCCGGGTCTGATTCTGGAGATAGCTTAAGCCGGATCGGGATTCTGCACTAAAACAGTCAACAATGGCCGCCAATCATCTTGCAATCTTGACCGCCTACTTAAAGAAGACCTTTGCTGTCCCTCTTGTTTCGGCAGGGGGGCGCCAAAAAATGAGCGTCAGGCGGCTGCCGCGGCGGCCGTCTCAGCCCGCTCGAAGACGATCTCGCCCTCGCGGGCGTCGACCCGCACGGTGTCGCCCTCTTTGAACTCGCCCTCGAGGATCTTCAGCGCCAATTTGTCGACCAGCTGCTTCTGGATCACCCGCTTCAGCGGCCGCGCCCCGTAGGTGGGGTCGTAGCCGAGGTTGCCGAGCAGGGTCCGGGCGTCGTCGCTGAGCTCGATCTCGATCCCTTTCTCGCGAACCCGGCCGACCAGCTGGCTGACCTGCAGCTCGACGATGCGACCGATGTCGGCCTTCGAGAGCCGGTGGAAGATCACCGTGTCGTCGATCCGGTTGAGGAACTCCGGCTTGAAGGTCGCCGCCAGCACCTCTTCGATCCCCTCGCGGATCTTCTCGTCCACCGCCTCGCCGACGATCCGGTCGGAGCCAACGTTGGAGGTCATGATCAGGACCGTGTTGGTGAAGCTGACGGTGCGTCCCTGGCCGTCGGTCAGGCGCCCGTCGTCCATGATCTGCAGCAGCGTGTTGAAGACGTCGGGATGGGCCTTCTCGATCTCGTCCAGCAGCACCACCGCGTAGGGCCGGCGCCGCACCGCCTCGGTCAGCTGGCCGCCCTCCTCGTAGCCGACGTATCCCGGTGGCGCGCCGATCAGCCGCGCGACCGTGTGCTTCTCCATGTACTCGGACATGTCGAGGCGGACGATCGCCTGCTCGGAGTCGAACATGAACTCCGCCAGCGCCTTCGCCAGCTCGGTCTTGCCGACACCCGTCGGGCCGAGGAAGAGGAAGCTGCCGATCGGCCGGTTCGGGTCCGAGAGGCCGGCGCGGGAGCGCCGCAGCGCGTTGGACACGGCGGCGATCGCCTCGTCCTGGCCGATCACCCGGTCGTGCAGCCGCTCCTCCATCTGGATCAGCTTCTGCACCTCGCCCTCCATCAGGCGGCTGACCGGGATCCCGGTCCACTTGGCAACAACCTCGGCGACGTCCTCCTCGGTGACTTCGTCGGCCAGCAGAACCTCGCCACCGGCGTGCAGCTCTTCCAGCCGTGCCTCCTGAGCGGCGATCTGTTTCTCCAGCTCCGGGATCTCGCCGAACTTGAGTTCGGCAGCGCGTTCGAGGTCGGTCTCGCGTTCGGCTCGCTCGACTTCGTGGTTGGCTTCCTCGAGCTTCTCGCGAGCGGCCTTGATCTCCTCGATCGGCTCCTTCTCGTTCTGCCAGCGGGTGCGCAGCTCGGCGGCCTCCTCGCGCAGGTTGGCGAGGTCCTCTTCGAGCGCCCCGAGCCGCGCTTTCGAAGCCTCGTCGGTCTCCTTCTTCAGCGCCTCGCGCTCGATCTCCAGCTGCTGAATTCGCCGCTCGACCTCGTCGATCTCGACCGGCACCGAGTCGATCTCGATCTTCAGCCGCGAGGCCGCCTCGTCGATCAGGTCGATCGCCTTGTCGGGGAGGAAGCGGTCGGCGATGTAGCGCTCCGAGAGGGTCGCGGCGGCGACGATCGCCGAGTCGGCGATGCGGACGCCGTGGTGCTGTTCGTAGCGCGGTTTCAGCCCGCGCAGAATCGCGATCGTGTCGTTCATGTCCGGCTCGCCGACCAGGACCGGCTGGAAGCGCCGCTCCAGCGCCGCGTCTTTCTCGATGTGCTTGCGGTACTCGTCGAGGGTGGTGGCGCCGACCGCGCGCAGCTCGCCGCGAGCCAGCATCGGCTTCAGCAGGTTGGCGGCGTCGACCGCGCCTTCGGCGGCGCCGGCCCCGACGATCGTGTGGAGCTCGTCGAGGAAGAGGACGATCTGGCCCTCGGCCTGCTGCACCTCGGAGAGCACCGCTTTCAGCCGCTCCTCGAACTCGCCCCGGTATTTGGAGCCGGCCAGCAGCGAACCGATGTCGAGCGCGATCACCTTGCGGTTGCGCAGGCTCTCGGGCACGTCGCCCTTGACGATCCGCTGCGCCAGCCCCTCGACGATCGCCGTCTTCCCGACCCCGGGGTCGCCGATCAGCACCGGGTTGTTCTTGGTCCGGCGGGAGAGGACCTGGATCACGCGGCGGATCTCCTCGTCGCGCCCGATCACCGGGTCGAGCTTCCCCGACTCCGCCTCAGCGGTCAGGTCGACCCCGAATTTCTCCAGCGCCTGGAAGGTCTCCTCGGGGTTGGGGGAGGTGACGCGGTGGGGGCCGCGGACCTCGGCGATCGCCTTCTCCAGCGAGTCGCGCTCGGGCAGGATCTCGGCGACCGAGGAGTCGGTCAGCGCCAGCAGCAGGTGCTCGGTGGAGATGTACTCGTCGCGCATCGCCGCCATCTCGGACTCGGCTTTGCGCAGGACCGCGGCCAGGCCCGAGGACATCCGCGGCTCTTCGCCCTCGCCGCTCAGCTTCGGCAGCGCCGCCACCGCCTCGTTGGCGCGGGCGGCGATCGCGGCGGTGTCGGCGCCGAGCTTCTGCAGGATCGGGACGACCAGCCCGTCCTCCTGTTCGAGCAGCGAGACGAGCAGGTGGGCCGGGGCGATCTCCGGGTTGCGCCGGGTGCGCGCCAGCTCCTGGGCCGCCGCCACGGCTTCCTGCGATTTGACCGTGAAGCGATCCGCCTGCATCAGCCCTGTTCCTTTCTGCTCTTTGGTTCCAGTTCTTCGACCCGCTTGCGCAGCCGCTGGTTCTCGGCCCGCAGCCTCTGCACCTGCGCTTCCAGCGCCAGCACCGTTTCCACCCCGGCCAGGTTCAGGCCGTCGGCGGTCATCTGCTGGATGCGGCGCAGCAGCTCGACGTCGCGCTGCGAGTAGAGGCGGGTGTTCTTCGGCGAGCGCTTCGGCGCGATCAGGCCGCGCTGCTCGTACATCCGCAGCGTCTGCGGGTGCATCTCGGCCAGCTCGGCCGCGACCGAGATCATGAACACGCCCTGCTCCTCGTCGAAGGTCGCCTTCACCCGGCGCCGGTAGGTGGCCATCAGCGCCCCACCCTGCGCAGCAGCTCGGCGCGCGGGTCGGACCCGTTGAGGGCCTCGGCGAGCTTCTCGACCGCCTCGCTCTGCTCCTCGCTCAGCTCGGCGGGGACAGCGATCTCGAGGCGGTAGCGGATGTCGCCGCGGCCCGCGCCCTTCGGCCTCGGCGGACCCTCGCCGCGCAGTCTTTGGATCGTCCCGTGCTTGGTCCCGGGGGCGACCTTGATCTTCTTCGTCCCCTCCAGGGTCGGGACCTCGATCGTGCCGCCGCGCAGCGCCTCGACCACGGAGATCGGCACCGTTACCTCGAGGTTGCCGTCGTCGCGGCGCTCGAAGACCGGCGAGGTGGCGACCCGCGTCGTCACGTAGAGGTCGCCCGGAGGACCGCCGCGCGGGCCGTCCTCGCCCTTGCCGGCGAGCCGGATCCGGGTCCCGTTCTTGACCCCGGCCGGGATGTTCACTTTGTAGCGCTTGGTCTGCTGGGTGAGGCCGGAGCCGCCGCAGGTCGGGCAGGGGTCCTCGATGATCTGGCCGGCGCCGCCGCACCGCGAGCAGGGCTGGCTGATCGAGAACAGGCCCTGGCCCTGCGACTCGACGCCGCGACCTTCGCAGCGTGGGCAGGTGATCGGCGAGGTGCCCGGTTTGGCGCCGCTGCCGTGGCAGGTGGCGCAGCGGCTGGACTTGGGCACGGTGACGCTGACCTGGGAGCCGTTGATCGCCTGGTCGAAGCTCAGTTGCACTTCGGTCTCGAGGTCGCGGCCGCGAACCTGCTGGGTCTGGGCGCGGCCACCGCCGCGGTTGAACACGCCGCCGAGGATGTCGCCGAAGTCGAAGCCGCCGAACCCGCCCGGCCCGGTGCCGAACGGCGCCTGGCCGCCCTGGCCGAAGCCGGCGAAGACGCCGCCCTCGTCGTACTCCTTGCGCTTCTCGGGATCGCCGAGGACGTCGTAGGCGGCGGAGATCTCCTTGAACTTCTCCTCCGCCGCGGCGTCGTCCGGGTTGCGGTCAGGGTGGTACTGCCGGGCCAGCTTCCGGTACGCCTTCTTGATCTCCTCGTCGGTCGCCTTCTTCGAGACGCCGAGCGTCTTGTATAGCTCGTCAGCCACGGCCCTCCTAGCTGCTCACCACGACCCGGGCCGGCCGCACCAACTGCTCGCCCAGCACGTAGCCCTTTTGCAAAACCTCGACGACCGTCCCGCTCTCCGCACCCTCGACGGGCTGAGTAGAAAGCGCCTCATGCCGAGTGGGATCGAACCTTTCCCCCTTGGGGTCGACTACGTCGACCCCATTCCGCGAAAGCGTCTCCCGCAACCCACCAAGCACCATCGTCACGCCCTCAGCAAGCCCTTCACCCTCACCAGCAGCCTCCAGAGCCCGCTCCAGGTTGTCCACAGCATCGATCACTTCCCGAGCAACAGCCACCTTCCCGCGAACCTGAGCGGCCTCGACCTCAGCGCTCATCCGCTTGCGGAAGTTCTCGAAGTCAGCCTTGGTCCGCTGGGCGAGTTCGAGGTACTCATCCCGCTCCTTGTGAGCCTCGGCGAGAAGAGCATCGATGTCCTGCTCAACGGCCTCTCCCGTGGGTGACGCGGTAGGGGGGACCCCCTCCTGCTGCGCAGGTGGGGGTGGGTCCCCTGCCGCGGCAGGACCCGCGGGCCTAGCGCCTTCGTCCTGAACGCTCATTTCCCGTCCTCATCAACCACCTCAGCGTCGACGACCTCCTCCTCATCGGAGGCAGCCCCGTTCTCGGCGTTACCGCCCTCGGCAGACTCGGCCGAAGCCGCCGCGTACAACTGCTCCGACACCTTGTTCATAGCCGAGTTCAGCGACTCCAGCTTGGAGTCGATCTCCTCTTTGGACCCAGCCTCAACCGAGTCCCGCAAAGCCTTGGCCGCGGCCCGAGCCTCGTCCTTGGTCGCCTCGTCGACTTTGTCGCCGGCCTCGTCGAGCGCTTTCTCCGCCTGGTAGGCGGCGTTCTCGGCGAGGTTTCGCGCCTCCGCCTGCTCGCGCTGCTGACGGTCCTCGTCGGCGTGCGCCTCGGCGTCGGAGACCATGCTCTGGATTTCCTCGTCGGAGAGCCCGGAGCCGGATTTGATCTCGATCTTCTGCTCTTTGCCGGTGCCTTTGTCTTCGGCGCTGACGCTGATGATGCCGTTGGCGTCGATGTCGAAGGTGACCTCGATCTGCGGCATGCCGCGCGGCGCCGGCGGGATCCCGGTGAGCTGGAATTTGCCCAGGCTCTTGTTGCCGCCGGCCATCTCGCGCTCGCCCTGCAGCACGTGGATCTCGACCGAGGGCTGGTTGTCGTCGGCGGTCGAGAAGACCTCCGACTTCTTCGTCGGGATCGTCGTGTTGCGCTCGATCAGCTTCGTCATAACGCCGCCTTTGGTCTCGATCCCGAGGGTCAGCGGGGTGACGTCGAGCAGCAGCACGTCCTTGACGTCGCCGGCCAGCACGCCGGCCTGGATCCCGGCGCCGACGGCGACGACCTCGTCCGGGTTGACGCCCTGGTGCGGGTCCTTGCCGGTCAGCTCCTTGACCTTCTCGCGGACCGCCGGCATGCGGGTCATACCGCCGACCAAGACGACGTGGTCGACCTCGGTGTCGGCGTCCTTCAGCGCCTGTTTCACCGGCCCGACCACGCGGTCGAGCAGGTCGCCCGTCAGCTCGTTCAGCTTCGAGCGGGTCAGTTTCAGGTCGAGGTGCTTCGGCTGACCCTCGACGGCGGTGATGAAGGGCAGGTTGATCTGCGTCTCCTGGGTGGAGGAGAGCTCGATCTTCGCCTTCTCCGCGGCCTCGTAGAGGCGCTGCAGCGAGTTCTTGTCCTGGGAGAGGTCGACGCCCTGGTCGCGCTTGAACTCCGCCACCAGCCACTCGACGATCGCTTTGTCCCAATTGTCGCCGCCGAGGTGGTTGTCGCCGGCGGTCGCTTTCACCTCGAAGACGCCGTCGCCGATTTCCAGCACCGAGACGTCGAAGGTGCCGCCGCCGAGGTCGAAGACGAGGATCGAGTGATCGGAGTCCTCTTTGTCGAGCCCGTAGGCGAGCGAGGCGGCGGTCGGCTCGTTGATGATCCGCTTGACCTCGAGGCCGGCGATCTTGCCGGCGTCCTTGGTCGCCTGGCGCTGGTCGTCGTTGAAGTAGGCGGGGACGGTGATCACGGCGCTGTCGACGGTCTCGCCAAGCTTCGCTTCGGCGTCCGCTTTCAGCTTCTGCAGGATCATCGCGCTGATCTCCGGCGGGCTGTAGTCCTTGCCGCGGACCTCGACCCGCACGTCGCCGTTGGGGCCGGCGACGACCGTGTACGGGACGATCGTCTCCTCCTCTTTGACTTCCGACTCCTTGCGGCCCATGAACCGCTTGATCGAGAAGATCGTGTTCTCCGGGTTCATCACCGCCTGCCGTTTGGCGACGGTGCCGACGAGGCGCTCGCCGCTCTCGGTGAAGGCGACGACCGACGGGGTCGTGCGCCCGCCCTCAGAGTTCTCCAAGACGGAAGGCTCGCCACCCTCCATCACCGCGACACAGGAGTTGGTCGTGCCGAGGTCGATTCCGATCGTCTTTGCCACTTTTTCGCCTACCTCCAGGGGTTTCGTGATTCAAGCTCTAAAAATCTAAGTGAGAGTATGGCAGATCACCGATGGCGGCTCAACCCATCCGCTTATAGTTGTTCGAGCAATAGGGGGTCCGGGTAGCCCGAGGGGTGGCGCTCCCGGTACTGGAGGCGCCTCGAAACCGATCCGATTCGGATCGCGGAAGAGGAGGAAGACTTGGGTTACCCATCGAATCGCCGGTCTCTCGGACCGGCGCTCGCGTTACTGCTGATCGTCGGCTTGTTGCTGCCTGGCGCGGCTCTCGCCAAGAAGGACGATCACAGCGACAACGGTAAAGGCAAGGTCGTCAACACGATGACCCGCAACCTCTACCTGGGGGCCGACCTGACGCCGGCGATCGTCGCGAAAACGCTGCCCGAATTCGTCGCCGCCAACGGCCAGATCCTGCGCGAAGTCACCGCCAACAACTTCCCGGTGCGGGCCAAAGGCCTTGCCGCCGAGATCCTCAAAGCCAAGCCCGACCTGGTTGGCCTGCAGGAGGTGGCGCTGTGGCGCACCGCGCCGGTCAACTTCGAAGTGCTGACCAAAGGCCCGAGCGCGACCACGGTCCGCTACGACTACCTGGCGGAACTGCTGGCTGAGTTGAACAAAGGGCCCGACCGCTACGAAGTCGTCGTCGTCCAGAACGAGTTCGACCTGGAGGCTCCCGGCGACGAGGACGGCAATCCGGAAACGGGGCCGTTCGGCGCCGACATCAACGGGCGGCTGACGATGCGCGACGTGATCCTGGCCCGCCGTGGCGCCGGCGTCGACACGAAAAACCCGCAGTCGGCCAACTTCGCCACCAACCTCGTGGTGCCGGTTGCCGGGGTGCCGGTGACGATCAAACGCGGCTGGACCGCGACCGACGCGAGGGTGCGCGGCAGCGGCTGGTTCCGCTTCGTCAACACCCACCTGGAGGCCTTCCAGCCGCTGATCCGTCAGGCGCAGGCGGCCGAGCTGGTGGCCCCGACCGGGCCGGCGACGAGCAGCCTGCCGGTGGTCCTGGTCGGTGACCTCAACTCCGACGACGACACGGTCGCCGGGGCGGACCGGCTGGCGTACGAAACGCTGCTGGCCGCGGGGATGGTCGAGCGCAGCACCGCCAACCCGCTCAGCTGCTGCCTCAACTCGAGCCTGCTGGCGGTCGGCAAAGGCGGCAGCGAAGCCGACTTCGACCATCAGGTCGACCACATCATGACCCGGGACCCCGAAGAGATCACCCTGGAGGACTCGGCCGTGAGTGGAATTCAGCCCGTCAACGGGTACTGGAACTCCGACCACGCCGGGCTCTTCAGCGCCCTGCGGTTTCAGCACTAGAGGCGCGGCTTTACGCAACAAAAAGGGGGGCGGGCAACCGCCCCCCTTTCATATGCCCTCAGCCCTCGCCGGCGGTGCGGGCGACGAATTCGGAGACTTCTTGGGCCTGCTCTTCGTTGAGGATGCCGCCCGGCATCCGCCCCGAGGTGGTCGAGCTGTCGACGCCGTTTTCGATCGCGTTGAGGACGCGGCCTTCGGTCGCCTTGATCGTGCTCTTCACCGTCTCCGGGTCGCCTTCCGGTGGGCCCGAGGGGGCGAGCAGTTCGTCGAGGTTAGGCCCGTAGTTGCCGTCGGTGCCGGCGCTGTAGAGCGCGTGGCAGGTGCCGCAGTTGGTGACGAAGAGGGACTGGCCGTCCTCGAGGCTGGCGGGGACCTCCATCTCGCCGCTCTCGCCGTCGCCCTTGGCGCCGAATACGGCCCAGGGAATGAGAACCGCGAGAACGAGGACCAGGACCCCGAACCAGATGAAGGTGCGCTTGCTCATTTAGCGGCGCGCATACTACTGGCGCCCGCCCCGGCGCGGTTTTCGCGGTACCAGGGGCACATCCGCCGCAGGGCGCACTCGCCGCAGCGCGGTTTCGGCCGGCAGACCTCGCGGCCGTGCCGGATCAGGTTCATGTGGAACTCGTAGGCGTCCTCCGGCGGCACGATCGCCAGCATCTCGTCGTGGGCCTTCTCGAAGGAGGCCTTAGCGGGGAAGAGGCCGAGGCGGCCGCCGACCCGGTGGACGTGGACGTCAACCGGGATCTCGGGGATGCCCCAGGTGAAGATCAGCACGCAGGCGGCGGTTTTGCGGCCGACGCCGGGCAGGTCGAGGAGGAATCTGAGCGACTCCTCGCGGCCGGCGGTCTCGGTCCAGTCGAGGTCCGGCGGATCGCCCAGCCGCTCGATGATCGCCTGGATCCGCGGCGCCTTCTGCTTTGCCAGGCCGCCGGGCCTGATCGCCTCCTCCAGCTCGCCGACCGGCGCGTCGCGCACCTCCTCCCAGCTGGGAAACCGCTCCAGCAGCGCCGCGTAGGCGACGTCGCGGTTGCGGTCGTTGGTGTGCTGGGAGAGGACCGTCTTGACCAGCTCGCCGACCGGGTCCCGGTGCGGCTGCTGCTCCGGCACCCCGTACATCTCCCGCAGCCGGTCGCGAATTGCCCGCACCCGCCGCCTGTCCGGCCGTTTCCAGGTCACGGCGGCAGGCTAGCCATCGCGTGGTGCCTTTGTCCGGATATAGAGGACAAAGGAACCACGCGATGCATTCGAGGCCGTTAACGCGCGGGCTACAATCGTTGGTTCGTGTCCCGGGCCTTTGCCGCAATTACCGCGAGGCTCCCCAAAGGCTGGGGAGACCTCGGGCGCCAAGCCGCGATCCTCGTCGGGGTCGACCTTGCCTACACCTTCGTGCGCGGGATCGCCGACGGCCACAAGGCGATCGCGATGACCCACGGCCAGCAGGTGATCGACTTCGAGAAATCGATCGGCACCTTCTTCGAGCCCGGCCTGCAGGCGTTCTTCCTGCCCGCGCAGGGGGTTATCGACGTCGCCAACCAGATCTACCTCAACGCCCAGTTCTCGATCGCGCTCGGGTTCCTCGTCTGGCTCTACATCTTCCGCAACGAGTCCTACTACTTCGTGCGCAACATGTTCGTCGCCTCGATGGGGCTGGCGCTGATCGGCTACGCGTTCTACCCGACCGCGCCGCCGCGGATGTTCCCCGAGTACGGCTTCGTCGACACCCTCAACGCCTTCGCCGAGGTCGGCCACGACTCTTCGATCGCGAAGATCTTCATCAACCCCTACGCCGCGGTGCCGAGCATGCACTGCGCCTTCGCGATGATGATCGGCGCCAGCGGCGTGATGGTCTGCCGCAGTTTGTGGGCGAAAGCCTGGTGGGCCTTCTGGCCGCTGCTGGTCTCCTGGGTGACGGTCGTCACCGCCAACCACTATTGGATCGACGCCGCGCTCGGTTGGCTGGTCGCGCTGGCCGCCGCAGGGATCGCCTGGCAGCTGGCCCGCGTCCGGCCCAAAGCCTGGTCCTTCCGCGGCGCCCCGGCCCCGCAAGAGGCCGAGGCGTAATAGCCTCAGCGCCGATGCCACCCTCCGCGCCGCCCCGGCGCAGCAATCGCGGCAGCGCCCGCAATGGCCAGGAGCTCCGTGCCTACGCGCGCGATCGGCTGATCGACTCCCGTCTGACCCCGAACGCGATCTCGATGGCCGGCCTGGTCGGCAACCTGATCGCCGCCGGGCTCGTCACCCAGCGCCTCTTCTTCCTCGCCGGGGTCGCCTTCGTCGTCGGCTCGGTGATGGACACGCTCGACGGCCGCTACTCGCGGATGTCGGGCAAGGGGACCCTGTTCGGCGCCTTCCTTGACTCGACCCTGGACCGGATCGAGGAGGGGATCGTGCTCGCCGCCGTGGCCGGCTACCTCGCCGCCGAGGGCGAGGACTTCGCCGCCGCGATGTGCGTGGTCGCCGTGCTCTTCTCGCTGATGGTCTCCTACACGCGCGCCCGCGCCGAGGCGCTCGGAGTCGAATGCAAGGTCGGGTTGGCCACTCGCCCGGTGCGCGTGGTGATACTTTCGGTCGGCTTGATCTTCGCCAAGGGCGCCGGCATCGGCGATTTCGAACTGCTGGCGCCGGCTGTCTACGTGATCGCCGCTTTGACGATATTCACGACTTTCCAGCGGGTATGGCATGTGCGAAACGAGCTTTCCGGCGATCTCCCCGGCGTCAAGGACGACGGTGGCGGCGCTGGGGACGTGTAACCAGCGAAGCCGCCGGGTGTGTTCAGCCACCTAGCGCAATCCCAGGAGGACTTCGATTTTCATGAGTGAGAACGGAAACGGCCACGCCAACGGCGTCGGCCGCACGGACGAGAAAGTCCGCGTCGCGATCGTCGGCGTCGGCAACTGTGCCAACAGCTTCATCCAGGGCATCCAGTACTACAAGGACGCCGACCCGGGCGACGAAGTTCCGGGCCTGATGCATGTCGACCTCGGCGGCTACCACGTGCGCGACGTCGAGTTCGTCGCCGCCTTCGACATTGATTCCGAGAAGGTCGGCAAGGACCTCTCCGAGGCGATCTGGTCGGGTCAGAACGACACGATCAAGTTCGCCGACGTGCCGAACCTCGGGGTCGAGGTCCAGCGCGGCATGACCCACGACGGCCTCGGCAAGTACTTGAAACAGAAGATCACCAAAGCCCCGGGCGAAACCGCGGACGTGGTCGGGATCCTCAAAGAGACCAAGGCCGACGTGGTGGTCTGTTACCTCCCGGTCGGCTCCGAGGAGGCGACCAAGTGGTACGTCGAGCAGGCGCTGGCCGCCGGCGTCGGCTTCGTCAACTGCCTGCCGGTCTTCATCGCCCGCGAGGACTACTGGGACAAGCGTTTCCAGGAGGCCGGGCTGCCGATCATCGGCGACGACATCAAGAGCCAGGTCGGGGCGACGATCGTCCACCGGGCGCTGGCCCGTCTCTTCCATGACCGCGGTGTGCGGCTGGAGCGGACCAGCCAGCTCAACGTCGGCGGCAACATGGACTTCTTCAACATGCTCGAGCGCGAGCGGCTGGACTCGAAGAAGATTTCGAAGACCAACGCCGTCACCTCGATCATGGGGCACGACCTGCCCGACGAGAACGTCCACGTTGGTCCCTCCGATTACGTGCCGTGGCTGACCGACCGCAAGTGGGCGCACATCCGGCTTGAGGGCAACGCCTTCGGCGACGTGCCGCTGACCGCCGAGCTGAAGCTCGAGGTCTGGGACTCGCCGAACTCGGCCGGCGTCGTGATTGACGCGGTGCGGCTGATCAAGCTGGCGCTCAACAACGGCATCGCCGGTCAGCTCGACGGGCCCTCCAGCTACCTGATGAAGAGCCCGCACACCCAGCGTCCCGACGACGAGGCTCGCGAACACACCGAGCGGTTCATCGTCGAGAACGAGCGCGGCAAGGCGCTGCCGGGGTCTCCGGCGGAGACGCCGAGCTCGGCCACGGCCTAGGCGTCCGCAACTAGCGCAGTCTTGTAAGAGCCCGCCTCGGCGGGCTCTTATTCTGCTCCCGTGACCTCCGGCCCTCTCTCGATCGCCCAGGCTTTCCCGGTCCGCCGCGGCGGCGACAACCCGGCGGCGCGGTTCGCGACCGCGGTTTCGGACGAGCTCGAGCGGCGCGGCCACGAGGTCCTGCGGATTTCGACCGGCGACCCGGTCAAACGGATGCTGAAAGGGCGGGAGCTGGACATCGTCCACGTCCACGACCCGTTCGCGCCGAGCGCCCCCTCGGCGGCGCTGCGTCACTCCTACTCGCTCAACGTCGCCACCTTCCACGCCCCGCAGGAGCGGACGCTGACGACCCAGGTGGCGCGGCCGCTGGTCGAGGTCTTCTTCGGCCGGATCGACGCTCGCACCGTGACCCGGCCGGAGACGGCGGAGCTGCTGGAGCGGTTCTTCCCGGCCGGCTACGAGCTGTTGGGGGGCGAGGCGGTCGCCGCCGGGGATGCCGATGCCGACTGGAGGCGGGTCGTCGACGAGCTGGAAGCGATCTACCGGCGCCTGCTGGCGCGGCGGCACGACCCGACCGGGGATCCAGAGGTCCGCGAGCGGATCTCCGGGCGGCCGCTGATCGAGGTCGACCTGCACATGCACACCGACCACTCCGGCGACTGCGCCACCCCGGTCGACGTGCTGATCAACACCGCCCGCGATCGGGGTCTCGGCGCGATCGCGATCACCGACCACAACGAGGTCTCCGGGGCGCTGGAGGCGCGCAAGCTGGCCGAGGAGCTGGGCGACATCAAGGTGATCGTCGCCGAGGAGGTGAAGACCGCCGAGCAGGGCGAGGTGATCGGCCTCTTCCTCGAGGAGAAGATCCCCAAGGGGCTGACGATGGCGGAAACGATCGCCGAGATCCGCCGCCAGGGCGGGCTGGTTTACGTGCCCCACCCGTTCGACCGCTTCCACTCGGTGCCCGACTACGAGCACCTGCTGGACATGGTCGAGGAGATCGACCTGCTGGAGGTCTTCAACCCGCGGGTGGCGCTGACCTCGTTCAACGAGGAGGCGGTGCGGTTCGCGCGCAAGTACCGGATCGTGCCGGCGGCGGGCTCCGACAGCCACGTCGCCCAGGGGCTCGGCAGCGTGCGGCAGCGGATCCATGACTTCGACGGGCCGTCGGAATTCCTTGAGGCGATGCGGGGCGCCGACATCACCCGCAAGCACAAGAACCTCGTCTACGTCCAGACCCTCAAGTTCCTGCAGACGACGGGGCGGCCGAAGGCGCCGAAACGGCGGGTGCCGGACGCGAAACCGGTCCGCGGCGGGAAGCCGCGGCGGCGGAAAGAAAGCCGCCGGACGAGCAAGTCCTGATGCAGGCACCTCGTCGCGAAGGAGCCGCGCCCGCCCCGTCAAAGAAGCCCGGGATGCGCAGCATCGACGACGAGATACGTGAGAAGTACCTGGAGCGGGCGATCCGCGAGCTCAACCAGATGAGCCGCGAGGTGCAGGAGTGCCAGCACTGCCCGCGAGGCAAGCTGATGCCGGTGCTCGGATCGGGCCACCCGCAGGCGGACGTCTTCATGCTCAAGCACGCGCCGATGGCCTCGGAGATCGAGGAGGGGGTCGCCTTCTACGGCCGCTCCGGCAACGCGCTGATGAAAAGCTTCAAACGGCTCGGGATCGACCCGCTCGTCGTCTACGGCACCCTCTGCGTCAAATGCCCGATCCCGGAGCCCGACCTCGCCGCCGGCGAGTGCGTCGGTCGCCTGGTCGAGGAGCTGGCGATCGTCCAGCCGAAGATCGTCGTAGTGATGGGGGAGCCGGCCCTGCGCGTCCTCAACGGGCTCAGCGTTCCCCTGTCGCGGCCGATCGAGGGGCGCGAGGGCGAGATCCAGCCCTTCACCCCCACCATCGACGCCCTCTACGTGCCCGACATCGACCTCTCGCTCGACGAAGAGGGCGCCAAGCAACGCTTCTGGCGCGCCTTCAAGCAGCTCGGCGACTGGTACGACGACCTGCCGCCGTACTAGGCGACGGATCGCTCGACTTTCCCTGGACGCTCAAGATAGCTTGACAGGCGTGGGGGTCGCTGGTATCAAAGGCAACAGGGCGGGGAACCAAAGGGGGAGAGAAATGAAGCGCATGAGTTGTTGGACCGCCCTCGCGGTCTCGGCTGCTTTCCTGGTCTTCGCCACCGCCGCTTCGGCCACCAGAGTCACCACCACCACAGGCGGTGCCGCGGCGACACCGACTCTCGCGGCGGTCAACGAGGGTGGACACGTCGTCTTTGCCAACTCGATTGCCAACATCGAATGCAGCTCCACACTCGAAGGCAAAATCGAAAGCCATGGCATCGGGGTGGCGGCGAGCGGCAATCTCTCGAGTTGGGAATTCATCGGCTGCACAAACAGCTGGCACGTGACAACCGAAAAAGCGGGCAGTCTCTCGATCACCTACACCAGTGGCCATAACGGAAGCGTGGTGTCGAACGGCACCCTGGTGAAAACGACACGGTTCCTGGTTCCCTGCAACTACGAAACCGCGAACACCAAAATCGGCACCCTGACGGGGGGAAATCCGGCGACACTGAACCTCGAAGCCAGCATCCCGATTGCCTCGGGCAGCAGCGAACTCTGCGGCGGCGGTAATGCCAAATGGGAAGGCGCTTATACCTCTGACTGGGCGCTGTACATCGCCTCCTGAGGAGGCTTGAGGCCGGCATCGGCCTCGGGCGCGGTCTCCCTAGCGTTCGGCGAGAGGTAGCGGTCGATCAGTGCCAGGGAGACCGCGGAGACGACGAAGGTGAGGTGAATGACGGTCTGCCAGAGCATCGTCTCCGTGGAGTGGTTGGCGGCGTTGATGAAGGTCTGCAGGAGGTGGATCGAGGAGATGCCGACGATCGCCATCGCCAGCTTCACCTTCAGCACGTTGGCGTTGACGTGCGAGAGCCACTCCGGCTGGTCGGGATGGTTCTTGAGGTTGATGCGGGAGACGAAGGTCTCGTAGCCGCCGATGATCACCATGATCAGGAGGTTGGCGATCATCACCACGTCGACCAGGCCGAGGACGAGCAGCATCACGTCGTTCTCGCTGAGGTGGCCGACGTCGCTGATCAGGTGCCACAGCTCCTGCATGAAGCGCCAGACATAGACGCCCTGGGCGACGATCAGGCCCAGATACAGCGGCGCCTGCAGCCAGCGGCTGATGAAGATCGTGCTGCCGACGGTGCGCGCCAGCGGTCGGTCGATGTGGGCTTCGGCAGCGATGGGGCGCGCATCGTAGCTACCGGCCTCTTAGCGGAAGTTAAAGGCTCAGAAGATACTCAGATGTTTTTGACTTATAGGGATAAGGCTGCTATCAACATCGCGGGCAGGGAAGGGAGAAAAGGGAGAGAGATGAACTACCGCAAGAGCCTCGGCTCGCTTGTCCTGGTCGTCCTGGCCCTGTCGGTGGTTCCCGGCGGCGCTTGGGCCACCTCGCTGACATCGCCGACAGGAACGATCGCGACACCGACGATCAAAGCGGCGAGCGAGGGGCATGTCACGCTGGACGTCAAAATCAACAACGTTGCCGAAAAAGCGGAATGCCAGTGGGCTTTTGAAGGCGCGGTTGAATCGCACGGAGAAGCCAAACCCACCGTGGTCTCTCTCACCAGCGTCTCCCTCACCGGTTGCACAAAAAACTGGCACGGAACAGTCGCGTCAGCTGGCAAACTGGAAATAGCCTCGTCTGGTGGTTACAACGGGACAGTTACCTGGACGGGAGGCACACTCGAACTGACAAAGTTCGGTGTTCCTTGCAGGTATAGGACTGAAAACACTCACCTCGGAACTCTTGTCGGTGGGTCGCCCGGAACACTGAAAATCGAAGGGAAACTTCTCCATCACGAACCGAGCAGCCTTCTGTGCGGCACGGAAGAATCGTTTTCTCTGACAGGCAGCCTCGAAATCACGAGCCCGAGCTCCCTGTTCGTCGATAAATCGGGAACCACGATCACATCGCCAACAGGCACCGTCGCCACACCGGCGATCAAAGCGGAAAGCGAGGGGCATGTGGGCATCGATCACCCGCTGGTGACGATCCAATGTCAGTGGGCGCTCGAAGGGACGGTGGAAAGCCACGAAGGCAACGCCGTTGTGCCTCTTTCCAGTCTGACGACATCAGGCTGCACAGACAGCTGGCATGCGACAACGGTGACGCCCGGCAAATTGGAAGTCATAACGACCAGCGGCTACAGCGGGACAATCCGCTGGACCGGGGGAACAGTCGAACTGACACGGTTGGGCACGACCTGTCGCTACAAATCCGAAAACACCGACATAGGGACCCTCACAGGCGGAACGCCAGCCACAATTCACATCGAAGGCAAACTACTTCCAGACGGTGGCAGCCCCCTGTGCGGCGAAGAAGCCTATCCGCTGACAGGGAGCATCAAAGTGACGAGCCCAACCTCGCTGTTCGTGGACAGCGCGAGCTGACCCATGGGCTCGCGACAGATCGCGGCGGCGGCGGTCGCGGCCACGATAGGGGTCATGACGGCGCTTGCTCCCTCAGCCGGGGCGACCTACGTCACCACCACGACAGGCGGCGGTGCCGTGACACCGGCTGGCCAGGCGAAAAGCGAGGGCCATCTCTCGGTCGCCAACAGCATCGCCGTGGTCCAGTGCAGCGCGGAAGCCGAAGCGAAATTCGAAAGCCACGGAGCCGGGGTCACAGCTACCGCCGGGCTGAGCGGTCTGACCTTCAGCAGCTGCACAAACAACTGGCACGTGACAACCGAAACTCCCGGCAGCCTCATCTTCCACTGGACCTCGGGTCACGACGGCGTCGTCACAACGACCGGTGCGCTGATCAAAACGACACGCTTCTCGCTTCCCTGCAACTACCAGACCAACAACACCCAGCTCGGCACCTTCACAGGCGGCAGCCCGCCGACAGTGCACGTCGAAGCGAGCATCCCGATCGCCGCCGGCAGCAGCGAACTCTGCGGCACCGGCAACGTCAGGATGGAAGGCAACCTGGAAATGGCGGGGACCCTGTATCTGGCCAACCCCGCGCCAACGACCTCGCTCACCACGACCACAGGCGGCGCCGCCGCGACACCGACGATCCACGCCGTGTCCGAGGGCGGCCACGTCAAGCTCGACAACCCGATCGCCAAGATCGAATGCGGCTCGACACTGGAAGGGACCGTCGAAAGCCATGGCGGCGCCATCGCCAAAGGCAACGTCGCAAAACTCGAATGGTCTGGCTGCACAAACAGCTGGCACGTGACAACGGAAAAAGCCGGTGAACTCTCAGTTCAGTGGACCGAAGGCCACAACGGCACGGTCTCGTCGAGCGGCGCGGTGGTGAAGACCACACGCTTCCTGGTTCCCTGCAACTACGAAACCAGCAACACGAAAATCGGCACGCTCAAAGGCGGCAGCCCGGCGACATTGCACATCGAAGGCAGCATCCCGGTCGGCGCCGGCAGCAGCGAACTCTGCGGCAAAGGCAGCGCCAAATGGGAAGGCGACTTCGTCACCACAGCGGCGCTCTACGTCAAGGGTTAGGTGCCGCCGGAACTTGGCCATCACCCAGCTAAACAAAGGGAGTGATCATGAGATCCATCATCTATGCGGCTGTCCTTGCCATCGTGGGGGCGATGGCACTGGCCGCCACCGCTTCGGCCGCCAGCGAAGGGACCGTCGTGACCTCGGAAACAGGGGGCGAAGCGGTGAAGCCGACTATTCACGCGGTCAGCGAGGGCGGGCACCTGACGCTGACCAACAGCATCGCGAGCATCACGTGCAACTCGACACTCGAAGGCAAAGTCGAAGAAGACGGGCATCGGATAGTGGCTTCGGAAACAAGGACCGACGCGACCGGGCCCTTGACCGTGCTGACCTTCAGCACCTGCACAAACAGCTGGCACGTGACAACCGAAAAAGCCGGCACGATCTCGCTCGAGGCGACCAGCGGCTACGACGCCACCGTCAAGTCGAGCGGTGCCCTGGTGAAAGCGACACGTTTTCTCGTGCCGTGCAACTACGAAACCAGCAACACCACCATCGGCACGTTCACAGGAGGCAATCCGGCGACAGTCCACGTCGCAGCGAGCATTCCGAAAGCTGCGGGAAGTAGTGAACTCTGTGGCGCCGGCAACGCCAAATGGGAAGGCAATTACGTCATGACATCGGCGTTGTACACGCCGAAATCTGGATTGAGCGTCGAACCTGACCCACTCGAACTCGAACCGAACAAACCAAAAAACATCAAAATTCGCAATGCCGGGACGGTGCCCTTCAAAAATATGGGCATCGGCGTCGCTGACGAAAAACACTTCAAAGCGCTGGGAGATTGCGAAAAAAAACTGCCCCTCGGAGCGGGGGAAATTTGCGAAGTTCCCATCGAATGCCTTGCGGCCGGCAAAGGGGAAGAAGGAAGCGTGGCTGCAGTCTCGACCCAACCCCCGGCGTTCCAGGGTGCCACGTTGAAATGCTGAGGACTAGGCCGCGGCCTCGGCGAGGGCGGTCATTGGATCGACCTTCGCCGAGGCCAGGCCTCTGACCACGATCGTGTCCAAGGCGCTGTAGGCGGCTAGGGCCTCTTGGGCAGCCTCGGCGTCCGGGGCAGCTACGCCTACGGTGCCCTCGGGTTCGGCGAGGCGGTCGAAGTGGTCTCGGTAGCCCTTGTGTAGGTCGCGGTAGAAGGACTCCTCCTTGGCGAGGCGGTCGGTGGCGTCGGGGCCGACGGCGGTGCGGACGTAGCCGAAGACCGGGGGGGTGTCGCGGTTTGCGGAGGCTGCTCCCTCCTCGACCTTGGCGCGGGCGCCGGCGGCGAAGTCGGGGGTCATCCAGTTGAAGAAGACGCCGTCGTAGGCGCTGCCCGCCAGGGCGCACATCTTCGGTCCCATCGCCGCTAGCACGAGTTTCACTTCGGGCAGCAGTTCGCGCAGCTTCGGCTCGGCCTCGCGCATCGCCGTCAGCGGCTTCTTGTTGAAGCCCGCCCCGACCCCGAGCCAGAGCTTGCTCTTGTCGATCCCGAACTCCTCTATGTCGGCGGCGATCTGCTCCGGCGGGGTGCGGTCGAGGGCGATCACGGCGACGCCCAGGTCGACGCCCGGCGCCGCGGCGGCGAACTCGGCCAGGGTGCCCAGACCTTTCGCCCCCGGGTGGTCGTTCGACCACATCGAGTCGTAGCCGAGCTCGGCGCAGCGCGCCGCCAGCGGCTGCGCCACCTGCGGGTCCAGTCCCGCCGCTACTCCGAAGCCCCGGCCCATCAGGCGGCGTCTCCGGCAGCGTCACGCCGGGCGGCTTGACGCTCGAAAAGCGCGACGCACTCGATGTGCGGGGTCTGGGGAAACATGTCGACCGGCCTCACCCGCGTCAGCCTATAGCCGGCCTCTCCCAGCTGGGCCGCGTTCGGCGCCAGCGTCGTCGGGTTGCAGGAGACGTAGACGATCTTCTCGGCCTCGCACTCGATCACCCGGCGGACGATCTTCTGCGAGAGCCCGGCCCGCGGCGGGTCGACGACGACGACGTCGGGCTTGCCCGCTTTCTCAACCAGGGGCCGCACCCCGGTGCGCGCGTTGGCGGCCATGAAGTGGGCGTTCTCGATCTTGTTGCGGCGAGCGTTGCGCTCGGCGTCGGCAATTGCCTCCTCAACGATCTCCAGCCCCCAGACCTCGCCGGCCTGCCGCGCCATCGTCAGGCCGATCGTCCCGATCCCGCAGAAGAGGTCGAAGACTCGCTCGCGGCCCTTGAGGGCCGCGAACTCGGCGGCGACCGCGTAGAGGCGCTCGGCCATCTCGGTGTTGGTCTGGAAGAAGGCGCCGTGGGACATCTCCAGCTTCAGGCCGCGGAGCTCCTCGCGCAGCCGCTCCTCACCGAGCACCCCGGTCGGGCCGTCGGTGCTGCCGGAGTCCCCCTCGACGATCGTGTGCAGGTCGACGGGCGGCCGCGAGAAGCGGGCTTTGGTGGTGACCAGGCGGGTCTGGACCTGCTCCGTGCGCCGCCCCTCGCGCACCGCGAGGTTGCGCAGCACACCGCGGCGCTCACGGGCGTCATAGGCCGGGATCGACTCGGACCGAGCCCACTCGCGCACCGCGTTTCGCGCCCCGTTGCCGACCTCGGAAGCGAGGTGGCAGTCGTCGACGTCGACGATCAGGTCCCAGCGGCCGCGGGCGTGGAAGCCCAGCGTCGGCTCCCCCTCGTCATCCTCGCCGAAGGAGTATTCGAGCTTGTTGCGGTAGCGCCACTGCTCCACCGCCGGCACGATCTCCTCCAGCTCGTAGCCCTCGAGGCCGCCGATCCGCCGAAGCGCGTCGGCGACCTGCTCCTGCTTATAGGCGAGCTGCCGCTCGTAGGGCAGCCCCTGCCACGGCGCCCCGGGACAGGGCTCGCCACCGTGGACGCAGCGGTCCGCGACGCGGTCGGCCGAGGCGCCGAGGACCTCGACCGTCCGCGCCTCGGCGAAGCGCTTCTTCGGCTTCGTCACCTCGGCGCGGACCCGGTCCCCCGGCAGCGCCCCGGCGACGAAGACGACGAAGCCGTCTGAGCGGGCGATCCCTCGCCCGCCGAAGGCGAGCGAGTCGATCGTCAGCTCAAGCTGATCCCCGCGCTTTATGGCAGGGCTTTGCGGGCCTGTTTGGCCAGCCGTTCGAGTTCTTTCAGCAGCGTGTCGCGCTGTTTACGGCCTTTTTTGACCAGCTCGCTGAGCAGTTTCTCGGCGTCGGTGCGGGTCATCCGGCCGCGCTTCACCGCGTCGTCGACGACGTCCTGGATGCGGTCCCGGCTGAGCGTCACGCTCTGCTCGAGGCTCTCGCGGAACTGGGCAACGCTCTTGTCGAGGCCGCTCGTCGCTTTGCTGGAAGTTTTTTTGGTTTTCGATTTCGCGGCGCCTTTTTTGGCGGCTTTCGAACGCGATTTCGAGGCGGCTTTTTTGGACGCTGCTTTTTTGGCTTTCGTCGCTTT
>JBIOTO010000193.1:0-3954 GCA_044865945.1 Solirubrobacterales bacterium | reverse complement strand
GCACCGGCTTCTATTCCGTCGCCCTGCTGGTTCAGGTAGCATCTGGCTTATGAAAGCTTTTGTCCGAAATCAGGGTCCGACCATCGCCGCGATGGTCTTCGTCACCTGGGGGTTAACCGCCCTGGCCGGCGGGAGCACCGCCGTCTTCTATCCCGTTTCCTTCGCCTGCTTGGCGGTAGGAATCTGGTGGGAAGGTCACAGAGGGGCGCTCTAAAGCGCTTCTTGGCGCAGGCCGCAGTACGGGCAGTCGCTGACGTCCAGTCCGATTAGCTGGTCGCAGCGGCGGCAGGCGCGGAGGTTCTCCGGGCTGCGGGGCAGCGAGGAGGCCGAGGGGGCGAGCGGCAGGACCATCCCGACCGGCTCCATCTCCTCGCCGGTCTTGCGGTCGACGTAGACGGCGCCCGGCTCGGCGTGGGCCAAGGCCTCGCGGCCGGAGGCCCGAGAGCGCATGCGGTAGAGCTGCTTCGAGTTCATCGCCGGGCAGACTAATACCTTGGGCGGCTCCGATGCGTGTTCTGCTCTTCCACGGCTACATGCTGCGCGGCACCGGCAGCAACATCTACAACGCCAATCTGGCGCGTGCCCTGGCCCGCCTCGGCCATGAGGTGCACCTGCTCTGCCAGGACCGCGAGGTGCGGCTGGAGGGGGTGGAGATCCACAACCCCGAAATCGGCGGCCTGCTCCCCGTCTACGTGCGTGACCCCTATGAGGGGTTCGAGGTCAAGACCTTCCCCGAACTGAGCGAGGCCGAGCTCGACCGCTACATCGAGGCCAACGTCGCCGCCGTGCGCGAGGTCGCCGATTCGGTCGGCGGGATCGACGCCGCCCTCGCCAACCACCTGGTGATGGGCCCGGCGATCCTCGCCCGCGCCGCCGTCGCCCCCTTCGCGGCCAAGATCCACGGCTCCGCCCTCGAGTACACGGTCAAACCCCACCCGCGGTTCCTTCCCTATGCCCGCGAGGGGATGGAGGCCGCCAGCGGGGTGCTGATCGGCTCGGCCCATACCGCCGAGTCGCTCTGGGCGACCCTCCCCGACGTCGCCGGCCTGCGCGAGAAGACGCGCCTGGGTCCGCCCGGGGTCGAAGTGGAGGAGTTCCGGCCCGGCGCTGCTCGCGAGGAGCTGGTCGCCTTCGTCGGCAAGCTGATCGTCTCCAAGGGCGTCGACCTGCTGCTCGCCGCCTGGCCGCTGGTCCGGGCGGCGCACCCCGGCGCCCGACTTGAGGTCGCCGGCTTCGGGGCCTACGAGGACGGGCTGCGGCGCCTGCTCGCGTCCCTGGAACGCGGTGACCTCGACGACGCCCGCGAGGTCGCCCGTCAGGGCTGGGCGCTCGAAGGTGGGGAGGAGCGGCCGCTGCCGATCCTCTCGGCCTTCCTCGCCGATCCCCCCGACGGTTACGCGGAGATGGCTCGGGCGGCCGCGGGCTCGGTCGAGTTCGTCGGCCGGCTCGAGCACCGCGAGGTCGCCTCCTTCTTCCCGCGGGCGGAGGCGATGGTCATGCCCAGCACCTTCCCCGAGGCCTTCGGCATGGTCGCGGCCGAGGCCGCCGCCTGCGGGACGCTGCCGGTCTCGGCAGGGCACTCCGGCATGCTCGAGGTCTCGCGCCAGCTGCGATCCGACCTCCCGGAGGAGATGGGCGCCTTGACCTCATTCCCGGTCGAGCCGGGGGCGGTGGAGGCGATCGCCGTCCGCCTCAATGCCTGGCTCTCGCTGCCGGAGGCCGAACGGGAAGCCGCGCGAGAGACCCTGGTCGAGACCGTCGGACGGCTCTGGAGCTGGGAGGGAGTGGCCCGCGGCGTCCTCGCCGCCGCGGCCGGAGAGCTGGGCGATCTGCCGCGTCCGGGGAGCTAGTGCGATGCGTCACCAGGACCCGCAAAGCCTCCCGCCGCCGCTTCAATAGAATGCCCGCCGCCCCAATGTACGGCCGCCTGCCCATAGTCAAGATGCTGCTCGTGACGATCGCCGGGACGGTGGTCATCTCGGCGGTGATGGTCCCGATCAACTGGAACGGCCAGGGGGCCTCCACGGCCGCGCCGAAGATCGATCACCTGCTCAACGTGATGATCGTCCTCTCGTCCTTCGTCTTCTCGCTGGTGATGGTGATGCTCTTCTACGCGCTTTGGAAATTCAAAGCGAAGCCGGGGGACGAGTCCGACGGCGAGCCGATCCACGGCAACACCCGCCTGGAGATCGCTTGGACCCTGATCCCGACGATCATCGTCCTCTTCGCCGGCGGCTACAGCTGGAAGGTGCTGGACGAAATCGAAGAGCCGGTGGACAACCACCTGACGGTCTCGGTCTTCTCCCAGCAGTTCGCCTGGAGCTTCGCCTACCCGGGCAAAGACTACGCCTGGTCAGAAGGGGAGCTGCACGTCCCGGTCGACAAACAGGTCGTCTTCAAAATGCACGCGCTGGACGTGATCCACTCCTTCTGGGTGCCCGAGTGGCGGATCAAGAAAGACAACGTGCCCGGGATCACCACCACGGCGACGGTGACCCCCGACAAGGAAGGGACCTACCAGCTGGTCTGCACCGAGCTCTGCGGCTTCGGCCACTCGACGATGCGGGCGAAAGTCGTCGTCGAGTCGCCCGCCAAGTTCAACGAATGGGTCGAAGGCCTCGACCAGAAAGCCCCGAAACCGCTGATGGAAGCGGTGGAAGAGTCCACCACGTCCGAACCGCCGGCCCTGGATGCCGGCGGGGCATAATGGGAAACCCTGATGGTTGAAGCGATCAAGAAACCCGGCTGGTGGCGTGGCCTGATTGGGGCCATCGCCTTCGGCGCCTTCGGATTCGGCCTGGTCATCGCCCTGCGGGCGATCTCCGACCTGCCGCTCTACCAGACCGAGCAGACCGGCTACCCGCACGTAATCGTGCCGGCGATCCTCGCCCCGCTTGGCTTCCTCGCCGGCTTCGGCTGCTTCGACTACTGGCTGCGTTGGGCCGTCGGCATGCCGACGATCCCAGATGACCACTCGCAGCACGGCGCCAAGAGCTGGAAGGACTACTTCAAATTCAACACCGACCACAAGGTGATCGGTGTCCAGTACGTCGTCACCACGTTCATCTTCTTCTTCCTCGGCGGCTTGATGGCGATGCTGATCCGGGCCGAGCTCGCCCAGCCGGGCACCCAGATCGTCGAAGCGGCGACCTACAACAGCCTCTTCTCGACCCACGCGGTGCTGATGATCTTCGTCTTCGTGATCCCGGTCTTCGCCGGGCTCGCGAACTACGTCCTGCCGCTGATGATCGGCGCGCCGGACATGGCCTTCCCGCGCCTCAACGCGCTCAGCTTCTGGATGCTGCCGCTGGCCGGGATCCTCTTCATCGGCAGCTTCCTCGCCCCGGGCGGCGCCTTCGACGCCGGCTGGACCGGTTACGCGCCGCTTTCCACCGGGGCGCCGCTGGGCCAGTCGTTCTTCAACCTCGGAGTCCAGTTCGCCGGCGCCTCGTCGATCGCGACCGCGCTCAACTTCCTGGTCACGATCATCACCATGCGTGCGCCCGGAATGACCTTCTGGCGAATGCCGCTGCTGGTCTGGGCAAACCTCTCGACCTCGCTGCTGGTCGTCGCCGCGACTCCGTTCATCGCCGGCGTCCAGTTCATGGTCCTCTTCGACCGCGCCCTGCACACCAACTTCTTCCAGTTCGCCGGTGGCGGCGACGTGATCAGCTACCAGCACATCTTCTGGTTCTACTCGCACCCGGCCGTATACATCATGATGTTGCCCGGCTTCGGGATCGTCTCCGAGGTGATCTCGACCCACGCCCGCAAGCCGATCTTCGGCTACCGGCTGATGGCCCTGGCGCTGATCGGGATCGTCGTCCTCAGCTACTCGGTCTGGGCCCACCACATGTTCGTCGCCGGGATGTTCTCCTGGCTGCGGGTGCCGATGATGATCACCACCCTGCTGATCGCGGTGCCGACCGGGATCAAGATCTTCTCCTGGCTGGG
>JBIOTO010000192.1:0-34700 GCA_044865945.1 Solirubrobacterales bacterium | reverse complement strand
GCCGTTGGGGTCGACCGTCCCGGCCAGGGTGGCGGTGGTGGTGCCGGTGACCGTGACCTTGGTCTCAGAAACGATCGGGGGGCCCGCGGCCTGGGCGGTTGGGGCGAGGAGGAGGGAAGTCGCGAGGGCGAGGAGCGCCCAGGAGACCAAGTGCGGGAGAGATTTCGGCTTGAGTGTCATCGGAGAGTGGTGTAAGTCCTCCCACCACCGAACTCAAATGGTCCGGTGGTGGGAGGGAGAGTCATCGGACTGTCCCCTGAGGACTACGGGCAGGGGCTCGGAGGGGTGGGCTGACCTTCGACGACTTTGGTGCAACCCGTGACGGCAAACGAGCCGCTTCCATAGGCTTCCCCGCTGGGTGCCTCGAAGAAAAGAAGTGCACCGGTCCTGCCTGCATAACGTTGCGTTTCGGTCTCCGCAGTCCCAAGCACACTGCTAAGTGAAGAAGCCGGAGAGAAAGCCACTTTCAGGTTCGTTTCTACAGGGGGTTCAGCGGTGTAGATGCACAACTCACCTGGTTCCGCTTTCGGCACCCCGGCCGTACCTGCGCAGTGCGAGGAGAATTCCGCGTCCCCTTCGAAGTAGACGTGCCCATTGGGGATAGTCTTCGACAGTTCGATCGGGAAGGAAAGGGAGATCATGATGCCTTTGGTGTCGGCGGTAGTACCGGTGAACCCCCAGGTCCCGGTCTCGGTTTTGCCGGCAGGCAGAGTTCCACCTACGGCCCACGGTTCGCCTTTTTCGCCTCGCGGCCCTTCTTTGCCGTTGCACACTTCTTCTTCGCCGCCTTCTTCGACGAAGACCAGTGCGCCGCCGCGCCCTTCGCATTCGGTTTCGCCGGTGTCGATCCCGGTCACTTCGACGCTTTTGCCGTCTGCGCCTTTGGTTCCGGCGGAGCCGGTGTCCCCTTTGGCGCCTTTTTCCCCGGTGGCTCCTTTTTCACCCTGAGCGCCTTTCTCGCCCTGGGCGCCGTTGGCACCGTCTTTGCCGTTGGCTCCGGCCGGGCCCGGGGCGCCGGGTGCTCCCGGTTTGCCGGCGTATTTCTTGGCGATTTTTTCTACTTCCTTCTTCTGCTTGCCGGTGAGGCCGGCGGCGGCGAAGGCCGCGCCGGTCAGGGCGAGCACCAGGGCGATACAGGCCACGATCAGGCCGGCGGTGCCGAACGGTTCGCGGATCGCGCGAACGGGGTGGCGTAGACGTTTCATCGGTTCTCCTCCTTGATGCCGGCAACCCGGGCCGGCGCGATTGGGTGGCTAGGGAGCTGGCCCCACGGCCGGCTCGGTGAGGCCGGGGCTCCCCGGCGGACGATGCGAAGTTGGTGGAAGCGGCCGCGGGCGGCCCGAGGCACCCGGCCAGGGAAAGCCGCGATGCGGTGGTGGCCGCCCGCGCCGCTGGTGCGGGTCCGCGGGCCAGGGGAGGTCGCGGATTCCGATCGATGAAAAACCTCTTTGCTCACAATTTCCTCCGTTTGTGGCCCCTACCGACCGCTTCTGCGATCCCCGTGAGGCGACGTTCCCTTTGAAGCTTGTGTCCCTTTGAATCCGGTGTCGCCGGCCGGTCGCTTTCCTTATCCCTTTGAAAGTCCTCAGCCGTACTGCGGAACGCGTCGAAGATAGACCATACCCCTTATCGATGTCAAGGCCTAAATCGGTTAACCTCATTGCAGGCAGGTTCTGAGAGGCTGGAATTCCGCATCAGACCAAGATAAACACGCTGTTACGCCATTGTGGACAAACACGCACTCCTATCCAGTCAGGGGTTCTAAACTGGCGCTTATCGTTCGCTCTAAGGTCCGGGCGACGATGGTGCTGACCCCCTGGGGAGATTCGGATTCGCTACGGGAGCGACGGCTTCCCCCCGGCCCCGGGACGCCACGCGAGGAGGTCCTCGCCAACCAGCGCCAGCGGCTCTTCGGGGCGATGGTCGCGAGCGTCGCCGAGCGCGGCTACCGGGCGACGACGGTGGCAGACCTGGCCGAGATATCGGGAGTCTCGAGCCGCACCTTCTACGACCTCTTCGCCGACAAGCAGGCCTGCTTCCTGGCGACCCTGGAAGCGATCATCGAAGCGGCGATCGCCTACGCGGCGCAAAGGGCGGGTGAGCTGGTCGCCGATCCGGCGCCCGGCGGCGTGAACCTGCCCGAGGTCGGCGACGGCGATGGCAGCTGGGAGCAGCGCGCCAGCCAGGGGCTGCGGGCTTTCGCCGAGATGATCGTCGCTCAGCCCGCCGCCGCCCGCCTCGCCCTGGTCGAGGCCTACACCGCCGGGCCCGAGGCCCTGGTCCCGCTGGAACAGGCGATGGCAGGGTTCGAATGGCTGACCCGCCAGGTGCTCGAAGGCTCGCCGGAGCGGGCGGAGATGCCGGCCGAGATGCTGATGGCGCTGATGGGGTCCCAGCAGGAGATCTCCCGCAACCGGCTGCGCGAAGGGCGGGAGAAGGAGCTGCCGGGGCTGACCGAGGAGCTCTGGGACCTGCTGCTCTCCTACCGCCCCCCGCCCGAGCCGCTGCGCCTGGCGGGACGCCCGCCAAGGGCAAGGCCGGAGGCGACCGAGCCCCACGACCACGCCGAGCGGGCGCTCCGGGCGCTGGCCGCGGTCATCGCCGAGGACGGCTACGCGGGCGCGACCGTCGACGCGGTGCTGAAGCGAGCGCAGATGTCAGCCACCACCTTCTACGCAAACTTCTCCGGCAAGGACGACGCGGTGCTGGCGGCGATCGATAGCGCCGGGGCGCAGATCATGGCGGCGATTATGCCCGCATTTCGCCGGGCCCCGGACTGGCCGAACGGGATCCGGGCGGCCTTCGGCGCGTTCTTCAACTTCCTCGCCTCACGACCGGCACTGGCGAACCTGGCGATGGTCGAGGTCTACGCCATCGGCCTCGAGGCGATGCAGCGCCGGACGGAGGCGCTGCGCCCGCTGCAGGAGCTGATCGCCGAGGGAAACGCGCTGGCGGCAAAGACGCCGCCGAACACGGCCGAGGGCATCGCCGGCGGCGTCTACACCCTCACCTACCGCCGCCTGCGCGACGCCGGCCCCGCCTCGCTGCCCGCCCTGGCCCCGGTCTGCGCCTACATCACCCTCTCTCCCTTCGTCGGACCGGACGACGCGTGCCGGATCGCCAACAGCGAAGGACGCGGACCCGCCTGAGCAAGACAGAGCGACCTATCGCTAGCCCTAGACCGCTTCCTACAAGGGTGTCACCTGTACCCTGATTTCCCATGGCTATGCGGGTTTCTCTGCACAAGCAACCTTTAGCCAAACACGATCGTCTATCTAAGATCAGCAGCATTACCTATGCACAAAATGGTGACTAGGGTCCGCGGCAGGATGGTCGCGACGCCTTGGGGTCAATCTGATGAGCTTCGGGAGAGGCGGCTGCGCCCGGGGCCGGGGACGCCCCGCGAGGAGGTCCTCGCCAACCAGCGACAGCGGCTCTTCGGGGCGATGGTCGCGAGCGTCGCCGAGCGCGGCTATGTCGCCACGACCGTCAACGACCTGTCCGAGATATCGGGGGTCTCGAGCCGCACCTTCTACGACCTCTTCCCCGACAAGAAGGCCTGCTTCCTGGCGACGCTGGAAGCGATGATCGAGGCCGCCATCACCTACGCCACCCGGAACGCGAACGGAAGCGGCGATAAGGGGGACTGGGAGCAGCGGGCGCGCCTGGGCTTCGACGCCTTCGCCGAAATGATCGCGGCACAACCGGCCGCGGCCAGCCTCGCCTTCCTCGAGTCCTACTCGGCTGGCCGCGAGGCGGTCGTCCTGATCGAGAACGCGGTGGCCGGCTTCGAATGGCTGGCGCGCCAGATGCTCGAGCAGTCGCCGGAGCGGGCCGGGATGCCGGCGGAGATGATTAGCGCCCACATCGGCGCCCAAGAGGAAATCGCCCGCGCTCGGCTGCGCCGGGGGCAGGAGGCGGAGCTGCCCGGGCTGATGGACGACCTCTGGGACCTGCTGCGCTCCTACCGTCCCCCGCCCGAGCCGCTGCGCCTGGCGGGGCGCGCGCCGAAATTCGGGCCGGAAGCGATCGAGGGCCACGACCACGCCGAGCGGGCGCTGCGCGCCTTCGCGGTCGTCGTCGCCGAGGAGGGTTACGTCAACACGACCGTCGAGGCGGTCCTGAAGCGGGCGCAGATGTCGGCGACCACCTTCTACGCCAACTTCCACGGCAAGGACGACGCGATGCTGGCGGCGATCGACAGCGCCTGCTCGCAGATCCTGGCGGTGGTCCTCCCCGCCTTCCGCCGCGCCCCCGACTGGCCGACCGGAGTCCGCGCCGGGTATGGAGCGCTCTGCAACTTCCTCGCCTCGCGGCCGGCACTTGCCCAACTGATCGCGGTCGAGATCTACGCGGCCGGATCGGCCGCGGTGGAACGCCGCACCCAGACCCTGCAGCCGCTGGAAAAGCTGATCGGGGAGGGTTTCGAGCGGGACCCCGGAGTGCCCGGCCTGGCAACCGAGGCGATCGCCGGAGCGATCTTCACCCTCACCTACAAGCGCCTGCGCGACTCGGGTCCGAACACCCTGCCCAGCCTGGCCCCGCTGCTGACCTACATCACCCTCTCGCCCTTCATCGGCGCCGAGGAGGCCTGCCGGATCAGCAACAGCGATGGCCGGGCGCGCTCTGCGGTCTGATTAGCGGTAGCAAGAGGAACAGCAACGGAGCCAGCGCTTTATCTTCAGCCGCCATGCCTTTGGATGAACCGATCCGACTCGCACCTCCCGACCCCAACTGGCCTGCTCGTTTTGAGCTTGAGCGGGCTGCGCTGCAGGAAGCAATCGGGGAGTGGATCGATAGCGGCATCCACCACGTCGGCAGCACCGCCGTACCCGGCCTGGAAGCCAAGCCGATCATCGACATCCTGGTCGGCGTCCGCGACCTAGAGACGGCCCACGCCTGCTTTGAGCCGCTCGCTGGCCTCGGCTACCTCTACGCGCCCTATCTACCCGAAGAGATGCACTGGTTCTGCAAGCCCCATCCGGCCCGGCGCACCCATCACTTGCACCTCGTCCCGACTGGCTCGTCGCGCTATCGCGACGAGCTGTCCTTTCGCGATCGCCTCCGCGCCGATCCGCGGCTCGCCATGGACTACGCGGCGCTGAAGCGACAGTTGGCTGCGCGCCACTGCGACGATCGCGAGGCGTATACCGAGGCCAAGAGCGCATTCGTCCGCGCGGCCCTCCAGACGACCCAATGCGCCCGACCGGATTCGAACCGGCGACCTTCGGCTTGAAAGGACGGGGGTCACTCGCATGGCAAGTCGGATTGCGGAGGTGATGTGACCGGGATGCGACCCGAATTGACCAGTCACAGAGTCAGGCTTGCCCCGGCTTCCGATTAACCTACTCGCGTGCGCAGACTCGGCCGTAAAGCCATGCTCTTTTTCGGGGGCTATGCCGCCCTCCTGCTCGCGGTTGTCATCGCAGGGTTCATCGGCAGCGCGGTCGGGATCTGGGCTTCCGTTCTGTGGGGAGCGGTGCTGATCGGCGGCCTCGTCCTCTACGGACGGCGGCGATTTCGTCAGCCGCATGTCGACTCCTAGATCTATCTGGCCACATTGAGCTAGAATGTGGCCACTATGGAGAAGGCGACCGTAGGCATCCGCGAACTCAAGGACAAAGCCAGCTCGATCATCGACCGAGTCGAGGAGGGCGAGGCGATCACGGTGACGAAGCACGGTCGTGCCGTGGCAAGAATCGTTTCGACTACGACTCCACCTCATCTCGCAGCGCTGGTTGCCGACGGCAGCGTGCGCCCAAGCGAAGGTCCCCGCCACCTGCCGAAGCCCGCCAAGCTCAAAGGCACGGGCATGAGCGCCGCGGACTACGTCTCCGAGGGTCGGCGCTGAACCTCTATCTCGATACCAGCGCCCTGGTCAAGCTGTTGGTCGATGAGCCGGGAACGGAGGAGGCGCAGGGTGCCTATAACGAGGCCGACGGCATCCGAACCACCGCGATCGCGCATGTCGAGGCAACCGCAGCCCTAGCCAGGATGCGCAAGGGAGGGCGACTGACCCCGACCCAGTTCCGCCATGCAATTGAGGACTTAGAGAGCCTCTGGCGAGGGATCGACAGCCACGCCGTTAACGACGCACTGCTCGCGAAAGCCGCCGAGAGCGCACGCACTCATTCGCTACGCGCTTACGATTCCGTTCACCTGGCGGGCGCCCTCTCCTTTGCCGCCGGCGAAGAGCTCGAGTTCGCCTGCTGGGACAAAGAGCTGCGCGATGCCGCGAAACACCATGGCTTCACGTTGATTCCGCGACGGCTCTGATCGGATTCCCGGGTTGCAGCTCCGCTCTACGGAGCCAATCTCCCTCAGATTGAAAGGAAAAGGGGCGCTCGCATAAGGAGCAGGATCGCGGCGGGGATGCGACCGGAATGTGACAAGTATTGCGTTCAGGCGGCCGGTCAGCCTTCGGAATCGCTCGGCTTTCCGGTCCGTGGCGAGGCGATGCGACAGTGGCCCGCCATCGGGTCGCCGGGGTCAGCGATGGCGACATCCCCTCGGGTGGCCGAATCGTCGCGCCGAGCCTGACCGCCGAGACCAGAAAAGCTGCAGTCGATTGCTCGGTCGCGGCGGCCATCGCGAACGTAGAGGCGGTCCGCGCCGCCTTCGCCGTAGAGGGAATCGATCCCCTCGCCGCCGACCAGGAAGTCGTTGCCGCCGGCACCATGGATCTCGTCGTCGCCGCCGCGGCCGAGGATGATGTTGCGGCCGCCGTCGCCGCTGAGAACATCGGCATGGGCGCTGCCCTCGATGCTCTCCACCGAGCCATCGATCTGGCTCGCCGGGGGTCCTCCGTGCTGGGTCGGGCAGCCGCCGCCGAAGCCGTCATAAGGGGCGATGCCGGCGCTGCCACCCAGCTTCGCTTCCACGCCGAGCGAGGAGCGAGCGAAGGAGACGCTGTCGACGCCGGCGCCGCCTTCGATCGTCTCGCCGCAGGGCAAGGCGATCAGGAGGTCCGAGCCTCCGTTGCCATCCAGTACCGACCCGTTGGTGAGAGCGTCGTCACCCGACCCGCCATACAGCGCGTCGCCCCAGACGTTGCCGAGAGTTCCGTCGAGGCTGTCGTCGCCGGCGCCGCCGATCAGGGTGTCGACGCCATTGCCGCCGATCAACCTGGCCGAGGCGGTGGCGGGCACCGAGGACTCGACCGCAAGCAAGTCGCCTCCTTCGCCACCGTCGAGGAAGAGGCCCGCCGGGTTCGAGGCGACCGGGCAGCGAGCAGTTTCGGGTCCGAGCAGCGCGCAGCCGTCCCCGGCGCCCATCGGCAGCCCCTGCTCGGTCACGATCCAAGCCCCGTCGAGGAAGGAGACGTGCACGTGAATCCCCTGCTTTTCGAGGAGGTTGGTTCCGTATTCAACGATCCCGGTGAGAGCGCCGGCGCGAGGGCCGCCGGCCAGGTCAACCTCGAAAGTCGGATGCGGCACCTGCTTCTCAAGGAACGGCTTTAGCGCAACTTCGCTCACAGCCTTGTAACCAGGGGGAGCCTCCAGCTCGCAGGAGTCGGCGCTCGCCACCGTACGGCAGAGGTCGGGGCCCGTCCCGCCTGAGGCCGCGTCGTCAGCCCCAACTCCGATCAGTTCATCGATCCCGCTGCCGCCGAAGAGGTCATTCGGTTGAGCGTCGCCGGCGATCGTGTCAGCAAAAGGCGTCCCGACCACGTCCTCGATGCCCCTGAGGGTGTCCTCACCGTCCCCCGTAGCGGCGCCGGCGCCGAGGTCGACTTCGACCCCGATTCCGTTGAGGAAGACCGCGCCCGAGCCTGCGAGTGCGTAAGAGGCAGTGTCATGTGCGGCCGGCCCACCGTCAATCAAGTCTCTGCCGAGGTCACCCTCGAGCACATCGCCGGCGCCGGACCCACCCGAAAGGTGGTCATTGCCGACGCCGCCGATCACCTGATCGCCGTCCCCGGGACCGCCGTCGATGGTGTCGTCGCCGAGGCCCGAATCGAGGAAGTCGCCGACGCCCGGTCCGCCATTTAGGTTGTCGTTGCCGCGCTCGCCGAAGACGGTGTCGGTGCCCGCCCCGCCCAGGACGAGATCGCTCCCGTTGCCCCCGACCACTTCGTCCTCGCCGCGGCCCGCGGCGATCCGGTCGCTACCAGTTCCACCTTCAATCACATCGTCGCCCTCGACGGCGCAGATGCGATCGTTGCCACCGCCCGCGGCGATACGGTCCGCGCCGGACCCGGAGACGATCACGTCGGCATGCGCGGTGCCCTGGACATTGCCCTGTGCCACGATCGTCGCCTGCTTGCCGAGACATCGCGGCATCGTCGCCCCGCTCGCGCTCGCCGCGAGGAGCGCAGCGCCAATCGCCCCAAGCGCGCCGGCAATTTGGAGCCACCTAAGGACGGTCACCGAGACTCTTTCCTCGCCACCCGCTGCCGGTTCCTAGCGATACCGAGTCAGCAACATCGCCGTGTTGCCGGGCCCATTGCCCCCGAATCGTTCGATCTGCACCCAGCCACCGGCGACGACCCTGCCGTCGGGCTGGGTCAGGGCGGCGCGGGCCATGCTTTGAGAGCCGGCTGGGTTGGTGTCCCAGACGCCGCCGTGACCGAAGCTCCTGTCGAGCCGACCGTTGGGAAGGAAGCGCCTAGCGGCGAAGTACTGATAGCCGGTTTCGCCCTGCCCGCGGGTGAATGGGGCGAGTTCCATCCCAACCACGACGATTCGGCCATGGCCGTCGATTGCGATCGACTGCGGTGGGAAGGCGTAGTTTTCGACGTGCTTTCGCGGAGTTGGTTCCTTGCGGTCGATCGGAGCCTTTTCCATGTAGAGGGAGCGGCCAAAGCTCCTGTCGCGGCGCCCGTCGGGGTGCAGGCGGATGAGGACGATCGGCTCCTGATAGCCGTTCTTCGAGAAAACCGGTCCGGCGAGCACTATGCGACCGTGTCGGTCGACCGCGAAAGGCGCCCTCAGGTAGCTGCCGTTGCCGTAGAGGTCGTGGACGGCGGGTGCCCCCACCGCCACCCGGCCGTCCCGGCCGAAGCTGCGGTCGATTTTGCCGTCAGCGGTGAGTCGGTAGAGGACGAGACGCTGGCGCAGGTAACCCGAAACCAGCAGCTTTCCCGAGGGCAGCACCCTGACCTCGCTGAAGCCGGTGTAGGCACGGCTGCGCGGAACCGAGATCCGCAGGCGACCATGGTGGCCGAAGTGAGGGTCGACCCTCCCATCGGGGCGATAGCCGATCACCACGGCGCCTGGCCGCTCAGGGCCCCGCCCCGCCTCGCGGTAGGGCTCGGCGATGATGTCCCCCACGGCGACGATCGTCCCGCCGGGCTCGACCGCCAGATCGTGGAGCCGTTCGCCGCCTTCTTGCACGTGCCTGCCTTCGTAGGAGGGCCGCGGGTTGATCCTGCCTCCCTGGCCGAAGCGATGGTCCAGCCTGCCCTGTGAATTGAAGCGGGCAAGGGCCGGTGCGTAAGCCGCCCTCACTTCGCGGTAGCCGGCGAGGAGAACCTTGCCGTCCCTCTGGCCGGCAACCGCTTCAGCCTGCAGCACCCCGCCCCCCTCTACTTCGCTTTCGCGACCGAAGCGGAACCGGGGGGTGAAGCCGTCCCGGCCGAAGGCCCGGTCGATACGGCCGTTCGGGAGGATCCGGGCGGCGGCGAAGTAATGGCCGCCACGGGCGATCGGGTAGACCGCAGCCAGCATTTTCCCGCCCGCCGTCGGCTCGAGGTCGGCGATCCCGCCAACCTGGCCCGTGGCTGAAATCCGCGCCTCGATCTCGGCGATGCCGTCAGTGCCGAAGGTCGTGTCGGTGGGGTCGGCGGCGAGCGCCGCCCCGGCCGTGAGCGCGAGCAGCACGGCGCACCCGATCAACGCCCTCTTCAGCGACAGGACCCTTTTCATCGTCTCCTTTGTAACCCGCTCGGATCGGAAAAGTCTTTAGAACGGCGGCAGCTGCGCGCCGCGGAAGTTCGCCAGCCGCTCGAAGTTGCCGCCGCCCGCGATACCCAGATACCCCGATTGGTAGGTCGTATCGCTCGCCGAGAGGAGCTGGGTGAATTCACCCGACGCGCCCGCGATCCAGGCGGAGAGGACCCCGGCTTTGTGCACCAGCGCGATCCGCCCCCCGACCGCCAGCGGGACGTTGGCCTGCGACGCCAAAGTGGTCGGGGTGCCGTTGACCCACTTCAAGAGGGTGACCGTGTAGAGGCCGGTGCCGCCGGTGGGTTCGGTGAAGCGGAGTTCGTAGCCGCTTCGCGCGCTCGCCGGATTCGGCATGTTGAGCAGCAGCTCGAAATGCCGCCCCGGGAGACCCGGTCGCACTTTCAGAGTCGCCGCGACGGCGTCGCCCGATCCGGTGTCGGCAAAGGTCGGTTTCGTCCAGTAGGCGCCGTTGATCGCTTCGCCGAATTCCCACGGGTCGTAGGGTCCCCATCCTTCGCTGGCCACCACCTGCCCGGTCCGATTGGCCGAGGCGTAGTCCCAGGCGAGCGCCGCCCAGGCGCCGCCCCCAGAGAGGGGGAGTTCCTAGGTCGCGAAAGCGTCGTCCAGGCGCAAGGCGCCGAGTGCGGCGCTCATGTTCGCCGCCGATGGGAGAAGCTGGCCGATCTTGAAGTTGGTCAGCCTGGATTCGTTCCCCGCGGCCTCGACGCCGCCGTTGCCGCCGCTGAAGCTGCTGTCGGCGGCCGTCAGGATTTGCGTGAACCCGGCACCGGTGTTCGTCCACGCCGCCACGCTGCTCCCTGCGTCGACGAGGGCGATCGAGCTGCCGGCGGCGAGCGCGTAGCCGGTTTTCGTGCCGAGGACGGTCTCCGTCCCGGCGGACCACTTCGCCAGGATCACGTCGTAGACGTTCAGCGAGGTCTGCACGAACCGCAGCTGGTATCCGCTGCGGGCGCCTGCCGGGGTCTGCATGTCGAGCCAGAGGGCGAAGTAGCGGCTAGGAAAGTTGTTCCCAGGGCCGGCGGCGACAGTCGCGGCGGCGGCGACTCCCGTCCCGACGTCGGCGACGGTGGGCGCGAAGTAGGCGCCGTTGATGGTGGGATGCGCCTGGACCGCGCCCCACCCGGTGGTCCGGTTTTCACCCTTCCCGGCCGCCCAGCCGAGCACCGACCATTTCGTGGCGAAGTTGGAGACGGCGTTGGTGGTGGCGTTGAACGGATCGGTCACGGCCATCGCGCTGAGGTTGGAGGCCACCGTGCCGGCCTGCGTGGCGAACGTCCGGTCGACGCCGTTGGTCGTCGCCGCCGCGCTCGTCGCCACCACGCGGAAGTGGTAGGTCGTGCCCGGGCTCAGACCCGTGAGCGGCTGGTTGACCATCACTTCGCCGGTTCCCGAGCCCACTTCTTTCGGGCTGGCGGGGATTTTCGTCCCGTAGGCCGTGGTCGTTCCGTACTCGAAGTAGTAGCTCGTCGCCGATCCTTCGGGGTTGACGCCGCCGTACAAGGTGGCGGAGTTCTGCCCGATGCCGGTCGCGAACAGGGTCGTCGCTTTCGGGGGTTTCAGCGTCGTCAGGGTCTGGTCGTCCCCGATCTGCGACCCGGCGGCGTTTTGCGCCACCAAGCGGTAGTGGTAGGTCGTGCCCTGGGTCAACCCCGTCAGCGCCTGGCTCACGCTCATCGCGCCGAAGCCCGCGCCCACCGATTTCGGGGTGAACGGGATTTTCGTCCCGTAGGCCGTGGTCGTCCCGAACTCGAAGTAATAGCTCGTCGCCAGACCTTCGGGGAAGACGGTGCCTGCGATCGTCGCCGTCGTAGTTTTCACTTCCGTCGCGCCGCCGGTTTCGACTTCCGGAGGCAGGTTCGAGCAGGCATCGCCGACCCCGTCGCCGTTGGTGTCGGTCTGCGCAGGGTTGTAGACCGTCGGGCAGTTGTCGGACCCGTCGGCGACGTCGTCTTCGTCCTGGTCGGCCACCTGGCAGGCGTCGCCGACCCCGTCCATGTTGCTGTCAGCCTGATCGGGATTCGACGTGGCCGGACAATTGTCGAGGCCGTCGAGGGCGCCGTCGCCGTCTTCGTCGCCTTCGGGAGCATCGACCGGCAGGTATTCGGCAACCTGCGCCCTGCTCGCGGCGAGCATCGGGAAGATTTCCCCTTCGGAGACGACACCTTCATAGGCGGTGAACTCGTCGATGCTGCCCGTGAGCAGGTTGGTAGCCCCGGGCCCGGCGCCGAGGAGGCTTTCCGGAGAGAGCCCCGCAGCCGGCATCACATCTGAGTTGTAACCGAGTTCGTAAGGGAAGCCGTCGACGTTCAGCGAGATCGTCTGACCCTCCAACGAGGCCACAACTTGATGCCAGCTCCCAGCCGCGACTGGTTCGGAGGCCACCGTCGGCGCGCCGAACAGCGGCCGCGTGGTGAAGACGATCCGGCCATTCGGCGCCCGGTAGAGGAAGGCGCCCCGGCCGCCGGTCCCGGCACTCGAGAAGAGGTATTCCAGGTTGCCGGGCGCGGCACCGAATTTGACGTAGAGGGAAACGGAATACCCTTCCTCGCCGCCTACGGGACCGGCCTGCCCGTGCAGGTCCACGTAGCCCGTTTTGCCGTCGAGGGAAATCGAGGCGCCTTCTTCTGCGGGTTCTTCCGGTTCTTCGAGGTTCAGGAGGACATTTTCACCGCCGAGCACCGGGCCGGGACCGTTCACCGACGGACCCACCCCTTTCGCCATGTAGGTGCCGGGGGCTTCATCGTCGAGGGCGTTCGCCGCGCTCGTGCCCGTGGTCTCGTCGAGGTGGAATTCGGCGATCGGCCAGGCGCTTTCTCCGTGGACTTCCCCGGCGAGATTGGCTGCTAGGGCGCTGATCGCGCCGCCCCCTCCGGCAGGGGCGGGCGCGGCTAGCGCCGACGCCGATCCGGTGGCTTGTGTTTCGCGTTCGTGGTTGAGGAAGCCATTCGGGCGGCCGTCGTTGTAGACGAAGCCCGTCCCAAACGGCCTTTCCTCGCAGGTCTTTTTCAGCCTGGAGGCGTATTTGTCATCCATCCCGTCGATCGTCGCCTTATCTTTTCCGCCCCCACAATCGATTACCCACTCCGGGTTTTTGTTGTAGGTGACGATCCTGTCCCTCTCGCCGCGTCCGAACAGCCGGTTTTCGCCCCCGCGGCCGAGGATGTAGTTCTCGTTTTTGTTGCCCTTGACGACGTCGCCCCACATCGTCCCCTCGAAGGCGTTGAAGCCTTCCAGGGTCTCCGTCGCTCCCCCGTTGCACGTCAGGTCGTACTGGACTTTCTGGTTCTCACCGCTTGCGCCGAGGTGACCCCCCTGCATTTCGGCGAAGACCGCCAGGTTCCGCAGGAGGTGGAATTGGGCGTTGTCTTCGGCATCGCTCGGGCGCCTGTGGCCATCGGCGTTGGCCTCGGCGTAGAGCGCGTCGCCTTCACAGACCCGTGAGTTGAGGAAGAGGTCGTCGTCGGCGCCGCCTTCGACGAGGTCGGCGCCTTCGCTCTGGGCGAGGTCGTCTTCACCGCCGCCACCGCGAAGAACCTCGGTCCCTGCGTTCTGTCGGATCCCGTCGACGAGGAGCTCTTCCATCGGACCGCCTATGAGGGTGTCGGCGTCGGGACCGCCGGCGAGCTCGAACGTGCCCGGAAGGATCCCGACCTCTTTCTTCATCTTGATCGTGTCCCCCAGCTGACCGCCGTAGAGAACGACGGCCCCAAGGTCATCTTTGGCTTTGAAGGTTCTGGACGCACCTCCAACGGAAACCCTGACTCCGGCTTCCGTCCGTTCAGCGTTGATCGTGTCCGAAAGGGTGCCTCCGGTCACGTAGACGTTCCTCTCGATGGCGTTTCCAGCTCCCGCTTCGTACAAGCCCATCTTGGGCTGAGTCGCGGCCGGCAGTTCGTAACCGGCCCCCACCCGCGTTCCGTCTTTCCAATCGCCGGGCTCGGTGGTGACTTTGACGCTCCCAGTGTCGAAGAGCATGTCTTCTCCCGGGCCCGGGTCGATCTTGTTCGTTTTCAGGCTGCCTTCGATCCAGTCGGCAAAGGGAGAGCCGACGATGATCTCGGTGCTGTTGATGGTGTCTTGGCCCCCGCCCTGCGCCGGGTCGCCGCCATAGACGATGCGCGCTTCGAGGTCGATATAGACGCCCAGTTCGTCCGCGGGTGGGAACTCGGTCATTTTGTCGGCTTGAGCTTCTTGTTTCGCATTTTTGAACTTTGCCGGTCTGCCCACGGTGCCATGAGTTTCGTTCGTTTCGCCTTCGGCAAATCCGGGGGCCAGCGCGTCGGCGAAGCTCGCGGTGTCTTCGCCCCCTGCGCCGTTCAGGTGGTCGGGCCCCTGGCCACCACGCAGGGTGTCGGCGCCATCGCCGCCGTTGTCCACGTCGCCGCCCGGGCCACCGTCGAGGACGTCGGTCCCGGAGCCTCCGACGACTTTGTCGTCGCCGTTGCCGCCGTAGATGTGGTCGGCGTCGCTTTGACCGAAGAGTTCGTCGTTGCCATCGCCGCCGCGGATGATGTCGTTGCCTTCTCCGCCTTCGATCGTTTTGGTGTTCTCCCCGGCGATGAGGACGTCGTTGCCGCCTCGGCCTTTGATCACGGTGACGCTGGCGGGCACATTCGTGAGCACGTCGCGGCTACAGGAGCCGACGAGAACGGTGCCGTTCCCCTCGTAGTGCTGACTGCAGTCCGAACTTGCCGCGGCCGCGAACGCCCCGGCGGCACTCCCGGATCCTTCGGTGGGCCGCACCGCGTGGTCGAGCGGCTCTTTGATTTCCAGGGTCGCAGTGGAGATGTGGCCGAGGCCGTCTTTTGCCCGCGCTTGGACGCTTGCCCCAGCCGGAGCGGCGAGGAGCGGTTCCCAGGGGATCTGGGCGTCGCGCACGAAGCTCGCCGGGCAGATTTTCGCCGCGCATTCCGCCCCAAGTTCCATCACGACTTCTCCAGCGAGCAGGATCTGCACCGATTCGACTCCCGAGCGACGGCTCGACGATGGGGTCGGGCTGCCGTCGGTCGCTTCCACCTGGAAGTGGAGGCCGTAGCCATCTTCTTCGAAGATCGGCCCGCTCAAGACCGGGTTCGAAGGGGCCGTGGTGTCGACGATGAAGACGCGTCGAGCCGGCGACGGATCGGCGACCGCGGCACTGTTTTTCCCCCTCACTTCGAAGGCGTGTTCGCCCTGCGCAAGGCCGGTGTAGGTCTTGCCGGTCGTCGCGCAGCTCGCGAAGGCCGCTCCGTCGAGCCTGCATTCCATGCTCGCCGTTTCGTCCGTCGAGTAGGTGAAGGTGGCTTCCGTCCCGTCGATCGCTCCTTCGGGGCCGGAGTTGATGCTGGTCTGCGGCCCGCTCGTGAGCACCGTGAAGGTGGCCGTCGCCGGGGTCCCGTCGGTGTTGCCGGCGGCATCGATCGCGCGGACCTGGAAGGTGTGGGCGCCGTCGGCGAGGGCGGTGGCGCGGGTATCGGTGTCGCCCGGGCCCGAGCAGGCGCGGAACGCTTCCGCGTCGTAGCGGCACTGGAACGTGGACCCGCCCTCCGATGAGGAGAATGCGATCGTCGGCCTCGCGTTGTCGCCGGTCGCCGCGGGGACGGAGGTGATCGTCGTTTCGGGGGCGGTCGTGTCGACGATGAATTCCCGCGTGTCTTCGGTTTCGTTCAAGGCCGCGTCCTGGGCGTGCAGGCGCAGGGTGTAGCCGCCGTCGGGCAGGTTGCCTGAAGGGGTGTAGGAGCTGGAAGTCGTGCAGGGCCCGAAGGCTTGCGTGCCTTCTTCGGGCTCCGGTTCGCTGTCGGCTTCGAGGAAGCAGGTCACAGTGCCCGTGGCTTCGAAGCCGAAGGTCGGTTTGCTCTGGGTGGTCGGCCCTTGCGGCCCGCTCGTAATCTTCGCTTTCGGTTCGCCGGTATCGACCGTGAAGGAGGCCACATCCGGGGTCGGGTCAGGGACTTCCACCTGATTCACCGCCCGCACCGAAAAGGAGTGGGCGCCGTCGGTCAGCTCTTCGCCCAGGTGGCCTTCCAGGGATTCGAAGGTGGCCGGGCCGCAAGGTTCGAAGGAGCTCGCGTCGAGCTTGCATTCGAACCAGGCACGCCGGTTGTTGGATTGGTAGCCGAAGACGGGCCGCGTCGCGAACGTCGGGCCTTCCGGGCCGAAGGTGATCGTCGTGTCGGGCGGGCCGACGACCGTGAATTCGCGCTTGGCCGGCGTCGGGTCTTCGAGCCCGGCGCCGCTGGTCGCTTTGACTTCGAAGCTGTGTGGGCCTTCCGCGAGTTTGGCGGTGGTGTAGCCGGTCGCGGGGCAGCTGACCCAGGCACCGGTGTCGACGCGGCACTGGAAGGTCGACCCCGCCACGGTCGCGTGGTAGGTGAAGGTCGGCGTGTCGGTTTTCGTCAGTCCTTCCGGCCCTGAGTCGATGATCGTGTTCGGGGCTTCGATCGTGAAGGTTGCGGACGCCGTGCGCTGGTGGTTCAGCTGGTCGAAGGCGATCGCTTCGACGGTGTGCGTGCCTGCTGCCAGGCCTTTCAGCGCCTGCGAATAGGTGAAATTGAGCGTGAAGGGGCAGCCCGAGGTCGCGCAGGTGTTAGTCCGCGTTTCCTTCAGGACTTTGTCGACGTAGACCTTCACTTCCTTGACGCCCGAGCGCGGGTTGCCCGAGACCCCGTCGGCGGTTTCGACTTTGGCGTTCAAGGTGGTTGCCGTCAGGGTGTTGGTGACGCTCGCCGACGGCGCGGTGCCGTCGACCTTGGTCGCCCTCGTCCAGCTCGAGTAGTTGGCGACCGGGTCGTGCGTGGAGATGGTCAGCGTTTTTTCGCCTTCGACATAGGGAGGCGCGACCGACCAGGTCGTCGAGGTGGGGCAGCGGCTGCCGCTGGCGCCGCTGCACCCGAGCGAGCGGACGCTCGTCCCGCCACCATCGGAGACGGTGATTTCCTGGACTCCGAGCCCGTTGTCGGAGACGCCGATCGAGGCGCTGCCGGCCGCGCTCGGATCGAACCAGGCTCCCGCCGCCGGAATGCCGGAGACCGATCCGATCGAGGGAGCGTACGGGTCCGATTCCTGAATGCTGTAGCCGCCGACGTAGAGTTCGTGGTTGCAGGGAATCTGGACCGCCCCGTAGGTGCCGATCCCGATCATCGCCTGCCGCGTGTTGTAGCCGCCGACCCAACCGGATTCCCAGGTCGCGTTCGAGATGTTCCCGCCCCAGTAGTTGCCGAAGTGGTTTTCAAACGACTGCGTGGCGGTGTTGAAGATGCCGACGTAGCCGTGGGGGTTTTCTCCCCAGCATCCGTTACCGAGGAAGTAGATCGGGGAGAAGGTGGCGGCGGCGATGTAGGTCGTCTGGTTGACCGCCGTGTACACCCAGTTGGCACTGCTCCACGCCGGGTAGTACGTGTTGGCCCAGGAGAAGGCGTCGAGGCTGCCCGGGATGAGCTGCATGTGGTAGCCGCCATAGTTGCCGGGGCCAAGCGCCCATTCGCCGAAGTTCGTCGTGTTGTTGACGAAGTTCGGGTCGACCAGGATGGGGTAGGCGAAGTCGGCACCGCGGTGGGGGGCGTAGAGGACAAGGGAGTCGCCCTCCACGTCCATCGTCACCGGGACCATCACGCCCTGGGCGTCGGCGGCCGTCGGGGGCGTGACTTCCGCCAGCACGTCTCCGTCGGCCGAAACGACTTCTGCCCCGGCGCCCTCTGCGGCGGGGCGCAGCTCCATCCCTTCCGGCATGGAGAGGTCGAAGCGGAAGGTCTCCGGGCTCTCGGGCGAGCGCAGTTGCTCGAAGACCTCGACCCCCGTCGCCCGCGGCACGACCAGGGTGTCGGTGGCCGTTTCGGTTTCGGGGTAGAAGAGGTCCATCTCGCCGAGCCGTTCGGCGGGCCGATCGGCGGTCGCGGGAAGCCCGACGTTGATCCCGCCCTCGAGCCTGATCGGTTCTGCGGCCGAGCCGGGTAGTTCGACCTCTTCGAGCGGATTGACGGGCACGAAACCCTGGCCGGACTGCTCCAAGCTCAGGTCGACCGGCTTGGTTCCTTCCCCGCCAAGATCGCTCTGCACGGGAGTGGAGGAATTGAGAATCGCGCTGCTGCCGTCAGGGGCTTCGACCAGCGCCGAAGTGGTGCCGAGCTGCTTTTCCACCTCGAGGGTGTCGAGGATGCGACCCGGATCTCCATCCAGGCCCTCGAGCATCTCAGCGAAGGTTTCGGACAACAGGTTCTTTGCCTCGCCGCCCGAGAGGTCGACGTAAGCCGTCTCGGATTCTTCACGCTCCTGTTCGGCCCGGGGGCTTTCGAGCCATTCCTCGTGTTCGCGTTCTTCTTTTTCGATCGGCGCGAGTTCGGCCGGCGTCGGCGCAGGAGCGGCGTCGGCAGGACGAGGTTCCAATTCGTCCCCCTGAGCACCAATAGCAACCGGCGCCGCCGCCACGAGGCTCAGGAAGACCGCGAAGGCCAAGAGCCAGCTACGACGATCGGGGGACCGGTTACTGACGCCGGGCACACGTGCTCGCTGCCGACTAACCCCCATGATGGACCCCCCACTTCAGCTGGACGAGAAACTACAACCACTCTGACGCTTACTCAGTCACAGCGCAATACTCGATACTCGATATTTCATACAAAGTATTTTTGCTCTAATCGAAAGGTGAAGACTCCATGCGATCACGGCACCTTCCTTCCGACGTGCTCACTCATGGTCCTCGCCGGTGGCTGAACAGCTTGAAAGGAGGAGGGTCCTCGGCATGGCTAGCGGGATTGCGGCGACGATGGGACCGGAATGCGACTTCTTCCCGCTCCTTATGCGGCTGGCATGACGCTCACCGACGCGATCGGTTGAAGGAGAGGGGATAGCTTAAAAAGACGCTGGGCGATGCTGCGACTGGAATCCGAGCTGCGACCCTTCTCAGCGCCTCAACCAGACGCAATCCCGACGTATGCTGAAAGCAGGTTCTGATCGATGAGCTATTACGTCAAGGAGATTTACCTAACCCTCCAAGGAGAGGGAGCCAATGCTGGACGGACTGCGGTTATATGTCGGTTCGCCGGTTGCAACCTCTGGAATGGCCGGGAGGAGGATCGCCGAACCGCGACGTGCCAGTTCTGCGACACCGAGTTCGTTGGAACCGACGGTCCTGGAGGTGGGAAGTTCCTCACCGCTGATGATCTAGCAGAAGCGGTTTCCAGAACCTGGGGGCCAAAGCAAAGTCACCGCCTCGTCATTTGCACTGGCGGGGAGCCGCTACTCCAACTGGATGAGCTAGCTATCCGTGCTCTACATGACCGGAAATTTGAAGTCGCTGTAGAGACGAATGGAACCCAAGAACGCCCGCCTGGGATTGACTGGCTTTGTGTGTCGCCAAAGGCTGGTGCTCCTCTCGTACTCACCTCCGGGGATGAGCTTAAGTTGGTCTTTCCGCAGCCAGCCCTCGATCCGAGCGCACTTACCAATCTCGACTTCACCCACTTCTTCCTCCAACCAATGGATGGTCCCCATCAGCAAGAGAACGCACGACGGGCAGCTGAATACTGCATTGCCCATCCACCCTGGAGACTTTCCCTGCAGGCGCATAAGGTGGTAGGTCTCCCATGAGCGAGCGGTTTGAATTAGCTCGTCGCTTACGGTTCGAGTCGGCGCACTTTCTACCCAATGTCCCGGAAGGGCACAAGTGTAAAAGGCTGCATGGTCACTCGTTTGTAGCGGAGATCTGGGTGTCCGGTCCACTGGACGAAGACGTAGGGTGGGTCATCGACTTCGCTGCCATCGACCGCCTCCTAGGACCGATTCGGGAGGAACTCGACCACCGTCTGTTGAATGACATTCCTGGTTTAGGTAATCCTACGAGCGAGGAACTCGGACGATGGCTATGGACACGGGTTCATGGGCTGCTCCCTCTCGATCTGACAGTCGAGCGCGTGGTCGTGCGGGAGACGTGCGAGGCGTCTGTGACCTATCGAGCAGATGCTCGTCGCTCTTGAGGACGCCCCATCTCGCCCTATAATGGACCCATGGCAGCGGTGATTGACAGCCAAAGGTTGCGAGAGATTCTTGATCGTTTCGTGCGTGAGCACGTTGCAAATCAGGATGCTGTTACCTCAGTGCGTCTGTCTCAAGACGCCGAGGGACCCTTCATTGACGTCAAGATTGAACCGGGTCAAGCCGCCGAGTTGCCTGCAACTTTTGAGGGGCTCCGCGTCCTACGCGGGGAGCGAGCAGCCGGCCATGTTGCCGCTGGACCACTCACGCTGAGTTAGCGCTTGCGTCGCTTCGGGCCGGGGTCGTGGGTCGGGCTCTACAAGCAGCGTGGGTTTGTTGGCTCTTTCGGACTCCCAGTAGAGGATCGAGAGACCGGCGAGCCAATGCTCTTAACGGCTGCTCACGTCATTGGCGGGCTGTTCCCATGGCCAACCCGAGAGACGAACGTGGTGGGATATGGGGACCTTCAAGCAAATCAGCCGCATGAAGTATTGACCGCCCCAGTGCCCGCCGTCAGCTTCTCTCTCGGGCGCCTTGAGCGAAGCGTTCCCCCTGAACTCTCTCAGAAGTGTTCGATCGATGCGGCTGTTGCGCGGGTCACCAGTGACCGTGAGTTGAGAAATCACCTAAATGAGACTCCAGTCCAGGGTGTTCGTGACATTCGTAATGATCTCAACAAAGACATCCCCGTCCAAATGTTCGGCGCATGCAGCAATAGCCGCCATGGGATACTCAACACGCGTCCAGTCTCTGAGAGGCTTCGCTTGGGAGAAACCAAACACCGCGTCTTCTATGAGCGAGCGTGCATAGTGAGACCATCAGATGATCAGCCGATGGCAGTACCCGGCGATTCCGGGAGTGTCCTAGTAGACGATAGTCATCATGCCGTAGCCATGGTGGTGGGTATGATCAACGACGGGGCACCAGCCTGTGCTTTGGCCACGCCTATCGCACCCGCTTTGGAGGCCCTGAACGTAAATGTGTACCAAGGCGAGATGGCGATCCAGACGGAACGGGTTCCACCTCTTGACCATGATGTGCCTGCATCAACTAGCTAGTTGACCAACAACAATTCCACCGATATCGATCACGTCGCTCTGGTCGCTCGGTAACACACCGGTACCAGCAATAATGCAGGACCCTAGGCCGATGTCACTAGCATTGAGGTGTAAGCCTGCAAGCGTGACGCCAGCGTCAAGCCACACCAGGGTTCCGCCAGCTGGGTAGCGCTCGAGCGTGCGGCGAAGCCGCGCTACGGCGAAGACGACGGTACAGCCCCCCACAATTTCGAATCCTCTGCTTGCCACTAGATCTCGGACATGCTTGACCGGATCCGCTTCAGATTCGACCGGTAACAGGCGGCAGCTCAAAGGCTCAAACGCCCACCATCCTGAGGGCAGGCCTTGAATGTCAGTCGTTACAACCTGAAGATCGATGGGGTTACAGCTACCTGCCGATGGCAGAGGACGCGACACCTTCTGTCCACCATTCTCGGTCTCTTGCCAGCTCCTTACCCGACCCGTCCTCACGAGAAGAGTTGCTAGTTGCTCAAGGGTAGGCGGACGCAGCCGCCGCTCTGAGGTCCGTTTTTCAAGTACATCTCGCAGCAGATGGCTTTCACTAAGGAGGTCGGTCCCGATTACTTTGCTGCCCTCGGCCGAGGGTTCATCGCCATAATCGGAAGGATCGACATTCATGCGAAGCTCGCTTCTTTTTGCCTCTCCTAACACCGCGCGGATTCCGGCAGTCAATTCCCCCGGTTTCATCGGCATAGCGTCATTACCCCTAGCCGCATTCGCGACCTCAGCTATTTGCTTGACCGTGGACGCGTCTAAGCACCAGGTTCTACCGTCATCGCTGCTCAGCCATCCACAATCTCCGCTTATCCGGATGGTTATAGCGGTCACTGCTGGTTGGCCTTCTCCAAGACTTCTGACCTCTTCAAACAACCGGGACAAAGCCCACAAGCCCAGTCCGAGCGATGACACGAGTGCGTGAAGCCGAGGATTCCATTCGGGATCTGAGCCTCTTCTAGAAGAGCCGTGCTCGTCTTCGATAGCGCTGGCGCGAGGACCCGAAGGCCACCCTCCTGCATCTCCATTAGCTTCCCCGCCCGATCGTAAAAGGATGCTGACCCATCGGCATGTGTGTCATCGCCCGAAACCGAACCAACTATCAGCTCCGTATACCCTCGGGGGAGAGCCCAAGCGCCGGCAAGCGTTATCAGCAGCTGGTTCCGGAACGGCCACCACTCGCTAACAGGAGCCACCGGATCTGGATCTTTCCCTGCAAGCAACCCCGAACCGACAGCTGCACAGTCGCATCTCACAACATCGTGCGGAATCTCCAGCTTTGAGCTGATCGCGGAAGCCGCACGAATCTCGCCCTGTGCGGACACTTGGCCATAGTCGATGGTCAGTAGGTGATTCGGTCGCAGTAAGACTGCTAAGGCAGTCGAGTCAAGACCACCCGAGAACAACAGAACTTGCTCTTTAGGGGTGGAGTTGAGCACCCATACTGGCCCAAAGGGCCCGGTAAACCGCAGATGAAAGATCTCCAAGAATTACAACCTCCGTACCCCGGAGCATCTTCGTAGCCTCAGCATCTAACTGTTCGGCAAATCCCACCACCGGGATATCACGTTTGCGCGCCCACCCAACCTCAAACATAGTTCCAGGGTCCGCATGGTCCAAGAGGGCTATGACTGCGGTTGAGTCTTCTAGACCAGCGATGTCTTGCGCAGCTATTTCATGACCCGGGCCAACGTCATGGAGAGGCGAAAAGACGAAGCCACCCAAGCTCCTCATGCTCTCGTTGACCAACTCAATCAACCAGCGCTCTGAAACGTTGAAGAACGGGCCGGCCAAGTAGACCCGGCCGCTGCGGGCTCTTAATTCGGAGGTGGGCGACTCCCTAAAGGCAGCCGAAGGAAGATTCAACCGCTGAGTCTGACACCAGTGCGCCGCCGCCATTGACCCAGAACGCGCAGCCTCCAGTGGACTGGCTCCCTCCTCCCCCCACGCCCAGGCGAACCCTGCGGCGAATACATCGCCAGAGCCAATCGGCCAAACCCTCGGAGTCGGGTGTGGTCCTACCCACTCTTGGGCATCAGCCGTAGTTACCAGCGCTCCGCGGGCACCTGCCTTGGTCACTATGACCTCTGCACCGCTGCGGGACAGTAGCTGTTGGGCTGCCTCCTTAAGACTTCGGAAACCGCCTGCCAACGCGTGGGTCTCCGCTGCATTCGCGACCAAGGCAAGGCGCTCAGCCTCAATTGAACCGAGTGAGAAAGGTGCCAAGTCCTTTGGCTGCTGAGGATCGTAAATCAGAGACTTTGCAGTGATTCGGGGTTCAGACTCAAGCATTCCGAACGCTAGGACGAGATCCCCATCCACCGAAAGTGGCTCAGAAACACTCGCTCTGGCGCCAGAAACGATTGGGGCTGAAAGTGGAGTCGCGTATACAAACTTCACAGGCTCGCTTCGTTCAACGGCATACATTGACACCTGCACCCCTTGAGTAAGGGTTTCAGCATCTGGCAGCGTCTCCTGATCAACAGCCGTAACAAGTTTGAGCTTGTTCCCCATCACTGATTGGAGAGCCGCTGCAGCTCGTTGACCCGAACCAATTAGCTCGATACTTGCCGGGTCACGGCAAATCTCCTCATAGGTTCCGCCGAGAACAATCACACAGGGGTAACCCGTACTTCGACGTCGCCGCCGTTGATGTGCTTGATGGTCGCCTCGAAACGCACCTGCTGCTGAATACATCTAAGGAGTTCCCTGACCCGACGCGTAATCGCGCCCAAAGCTGCTCCGTTGTGAACTACAACCAAGGAGCGCGGTTCCGTTCGCAGTTCAATAGGGAGTACTTCTCCTACCGAGACCGCTTCGGCAACAGCGGGATCGACCGAAGACAGAAATGCGTCGAACTGAATCGCGGAGCAATCCACGCCGCTATCGCCGCCGTATCCGCCGCCCCCGGAGCTTGATCCTGAGCCACCACTCATGGGCTCAGAGTAGCGACGTCATCGGCCGATTTCCTAGGAGAAGATTGGAGGCTCTTCCTAGAAAGCGCAGATCTCGCCATATCCTCGCATCGAGCGCAGCGCATGAAACTCCACCTATCTTCGCCACGGATGAGAATGCATCCTCAAAGGCGGCATAGTGATGCGGAAGCTTCCAATCAGGCAGGAAAAAGCCAGCTGCAAGGCCCGCGCGTCGAATATGCACGTCGATGATGGCAACGTCATCCACGCCTGCCCAATTACGTGCGATCCAGGATGCCGTCTTCGGACCTACTCCAGGAATATCCATCAGCCACTCACGAAGAGCAGTCGGCTGGGTGGGCGAAGGATTATCCGCAAGGAATCTGAGCGCGGCAGAGACCCGTTGGGCACGTTGTTGGGGAAACCTGTAGCGGACTGGCCGCGATCTGCTCCGAATGTGAAGCGGACGTTCCAGCAAGGCCTGAACCTCTAGCGTGGTTGGCGGCGCATCCAGGCGCAACAACCCTTCGCTCCGCATTGAATCAAAAGCAGCGAGCCCTACCTCGGCTGGAAGGCCATACCCGCCTAGGAGACACGCCACGGTCTCCTCCGCTAGCGAGCTGCCAAGCCGATGATCGGAAGACGGTTCGCGAAGACGCGTCTGCTCTACCCAATACGCAGCGCTTCCCAATTCGTGGGGCTGCCCCCACCGAAATCTCACCGTCTGCCCCGCCACAGTGAGCCGGACAGTCTCCGCTTCTCGCCCCATTCCTTCGAGATCCTAACTCCCTCGCAGTCCAACTAGCCACCTATCCGATGAACTGTCTTACCGCTGGAAAGCTTGATCCGATTGGATGGGTGTACCGCGCAAGCATCGTCTCGACACGATGCCCAACAATCTCTGCCAGGTCCGCATCGTTGACACCCGCAGCGCACATGTGCGTCACATAGCTATGGCGGCACTCATGGGGGCGGATATCTAGGCCAGAGGCTTCTTGGGCCGGCTTCCAGAGGTCGCGGTAGAAGGTTCGCTCGCGCCATAGGCGGCCTCTTGGGGTCGTGAAGAGCAACTCGCAGTCGGGATCACTGAGGTTGATCTGAGCTTCGAGCATCCAGGCGAGGGTTGCCGGCACCGGGACGACGCGGCCGGCGTCGGGCTCGCCGTGGTCGGTCTTCGTGCCCTCGAGGATCTGGCCCTCGTGCGCGGTGCGGCGGACTTGGAGCGTCTCGCCGTCGAAGTCTTCGCGGCGCAGGGGCAACACCTCCCCCAGCCTCAGACCGCAGTCGGTGAAGACGCGGACCATTGCCTCGTAGCGGCCGGCCGCCTTGGCGAAGCGGTGCATTTCCTCGAAGGTGAAGACGCGGATCGGCCTCGGCTTCTTTTTCGCTCGCGGATCGTTGGCTCGGATGCGGATGCCCTTGAAGGGGTTGAGGTCGCAGACTTCGTCGGTGATCGCGTCCTCGGTCATCGCTGAGAGCGCGCGGAGGATGCCGACGGCGCCCGTCGTGGCGCGACCTTCGACCCTGAGCATGTGGTCGACCAGGGCGAGGGTGTGGCGCCGGCGCAGCTCGCGCAGCGGCCAGTCTTTCAGCGGAATGCCCTCGACCTTCGTGTCGGCGACGCGGCTGATGCGGTGGTCGTTCGTCGCGTTGGTGCGTTCGGATCGCGGGTGGCGCTCGGTCCAGGTCGCGGCGTAGTCGCCGAGGGTGTCCGGTCGATCCGAGAGTCCGTATGCCTCGTCGATCGCTTTCTGAGCTTCGCCTTTGCGCTTGAAGGTTCCCTTGCCCCGGTTCCAGCTCGGCTTCGCGATATGGCGCTGGCCGTCGCGGCCGGTGTAGCGGGCCATCCACACGATCTCGCCGGATGGGTTGCGGCGCTTGACTGGCGTCTCCCGCCTCACGATGCCTCGTCCCTGTGGCGGGCGAGGAAGTCCTCGACATCTGCCGGGTCGATCCGGCGGGCTGCTCCGAGCTTGTAGCTGGGTAGCTCCCCCGCGCCTGATCCAGTTGCGGACGGTGCGATCCGAGACGGCGAGGAAGTCCGCAAGCGTCCGCTCGGTGAAGAAGGTCGGCAAGGACGACTTCCGGTTCATGTCGCCTAAGTGCCTTTTGCGGGCGAGGAGTTTCGCGCGGCCCTTCTCCATGCCACCGAAATGCCGTCCGCGGCGCGAGCGCCCCCGGCAGTTTCCGTTTCCGACCACAACCGGGAGCGCCTTCCCACCCGCCAAACGCGCGGCGCAGCCGCGCCACAATTGGCGGTGGGGAGGCCGACCGAAGGTCAAAGAAGCCGGGCGAAGGCCAAGCGCCGTTTCAGGCACGAAAAGCGAACTCCCGTTCGGGGTTCATAATGTGTCGGGGGGTTGCAGTTGGAGTTCGGGGCGGCGGTAGTGATAGTGCGTAGGGAGTCCTGCGGTCGGCATCAGGTCTGTTTCCTTCGTTCTTCTGCGGATCGCTCGATGGCTTCGAGAATGGGTCGGTCTTCCTCGATTCGCTGGTAAAGGCGTTCCATGAACTTGGTGTCCTTGCGCCGCTCCTCGATGTGTTCGCGGAGCGAGCGAACGAGCAGCGCCTCCCGCGCCCACGGCACCACGTCGACCAGGCCGGTCGCGGCGTAGAAGTGCTCGACGGCGCCGCGTACAGGGCGTACGTCGACCAAGTAGACGGCGCCGAGATCGCGCAGGACGCGGACGTGAAGGGCAACCGTGTCCAATGGAGCCTTCGTGTAGTCGGCGAGTTCCTTGGGGCTTAGGGGCTCGTCAGATTCGACGTAAAGCGCCAGCAGGCGCCTACGCAATGGATGCTGGAGGAGGTAGATCATTCGCCCTTCGGCCGCTTTGATCCCTGCGTCTACTTCGGCTTGATCCATCGCCCTCACCTCGCAGTCACGGCGAAGGTGCCCAAGCCGGAAGGACCCGGGCCGATCCACTCGATCCCCGCTACCAGCTCGCCCACCGGCACCGCCAAGGAGAAAGCGAGCTTCAAGAGCGTGTCCACGCGCGGCAGGCGGACACCGTTCTCGACCATCCCGATCTCGGTTCGGTGCAGGCCGGCCAAAGCGCCGAGTTCTTCCTGGGAGAACCCGGCGCGGCGGCGGGCCATGAAGACGTTGCGGCCGATGCGCTCGGCGGCCTCTCGATCAACCTGCCTCCCGTCCCTCATTCGGCTTCCTCCAGCCCGTGGAAGTACACGGCGGCTCGCGTCGGCAGGACGAGGTCGCCGACACGGTGGAGCAGGCCGACTGCGATCAGGTCGCGAACGGCGCGCTCGATCCGGTCCTGCTCCTGAAAGTCGGTGGAGCCGGCCGTCAGCTCCCGCGACAGCTCGGCGAGCGTCAGCGACTCGGGATAGATGTACAGAACCTGCCTCAGAACCCGCGCCTGGTCGCGGTCGTCCAGGGCGGCGGTCGTGGCGCGTTCATCCTCGCCCGCGCCTTTAGGCTTGTTGCGCATGGGAAGCATTCCTTCCTGTGCCATGCCCCCGGCTGTTCCACCAGCGCGGGGGCGCTTTTTGTCTTATCGGGTCAGGCTATCACCAACTGTCTAGAAAACCTAGACAGTTGGCTACTCACCTTTGATGATCTGCGCGACGCGCGAGCGGTGAAGTCCGACCTCGTCGCCGATCTCCCGCAGCGAGAGCCCTTCCTTCTGAGCCTGAGCGAAGGCTTTGCGCCGCGCCTTCTGGGTCGCGGCGGAATCGCGCTCGTACTGCCTCTGAGCGGCGCGGACAGCCTTTCGAGCTTCGGCCTTTTCCTGCGGCATCTCGGAGACCCTAGTACCCGCCCGAAAATGTGACCAGGATGTGACACAGACGCGCCGGAACCGCGCGGAATCGCTCGGACGCCAGCGGAACGCCGAATCGGCGTCAGACCGAGAACTTGGCTCTGCACCGGGCAACGCGCCGCACAGAGCGGAACACGAAGGAATGCGCCCGACCGGATTCGAACCGGCGACCTTCGGCTTGAAAGACCGACGCTCTTTGGGCCCCCGAAAGGACCCGTTGACCACTGAGCTACGGGCGCTCGGGGAGAACGATACCCGCGCAACGAAATCTGAGCGTTGCCGGCGTAGCTAGGGTTGGGCTATGGAGCTTGGGATCGAGGGGAAAGTCGCCTTGGTGATGGGCGCCAGCAAGGGGATCGGGCGGGGAATCGCCGCGGTGCTCGCTCGGGAAGGGGCGCGGGTCGCGATCGCCAGCCGCTCGCGGGAGCGCCTTGAGGCCGCCGCGGCCGAGATCGGCGAGGCTGCCACGCCCTTCGTCGCCGACGCGACCGACCTGGACCGCCTGGCCCGCCTGCCACTCGAGGTCGCCGAAACGCTTGGCTCGGTCGACGTCCTCGTCACCAACACCGGCGGCCCGCCCCCTGGCGGCGCCCTCGACCATGGCTTCGAGGAATGGGAGGAGGCCTACCGCTCGCTGGTGCTGGCCCCGCGCATCCTCGCCGGCGCCGTCGTCCCCGGCATGCGCGGCGAAGGCTGGGGCCGGATCGTCAACGTCGGCTCCACGACGACGATCGAGGGCAACCCCGCGCTCGGCCTCTCCAACGCCAACCGCCTCGCCACGATCGGCTTCCTCAAGACCCTCTCCCGCGAGGTCGCCGTGGACGGGATCACGGTCAACACCGTCGCCACCGGCCGCTTCGCCACCGACCGCATGGCCGAGCTGGTCGGCTCGATGGAGCAGGTGGAAGCGGCCGCCCAAGCGGAAGTGCCCGCCGGGCGCCTCGGCACCGTCGAGGAGTACGGCGACCTTGTCGCCTTCCTCTGCTCCCAGCGCGCCGCCTACATCACCGGCACCGTCATCCCGATCGACGGCGGCTTGACGAAGTCGGTCTAAGAAGCGGCCGGCTGGTCGAACAACTCGCCGTCGCTGATCCGCTTGGCCATGTCCTTCGACTCGTCGCGGTAGGTACTGCCGTCGTCGAACTCGATCACCGGGTACTTGCCCTGACCCGAGAGGTGCTTCAGGTCGCCGCGGCGGAACGGCAGCAGCGGGCCCTTGACGATCTCGTACTCGATCCCCTTCTCGTCGAGCGCCTTCTGCACCCGCCAGCAGGGGTGCCCGTCGTTCTTCACGAACATCAGGGAGCAGCGATGGAGCTTTACGGCCATTGCGCCACCCTAACCGCTCAGGACCCGTCCGCAAGCTCGCGCATCGCCGGGTAGATGATCACGTCCCGGAGCGTCTTCGCCCCGGTCATGATCATCAGCAGGCGGTCGATGCCCAGGCCGCAGCCGCTCGCCGGCGGCATCCCGTATTCGAGCGCCCGCACGAACTCTTCGTCGTGCGGGTGCGGGTCGGCCTCCGCCCCGGTCTCCTGGCGTTCGCGCTGCTGGATGAAGCGCACCCGCTGCTCGACCGGGTCGTTCAGGTCGGTCCCGCCGCCGACGATCTCCATCCCGGCGACGATCCCGTCGAACGCCTCGCAGATCCGCGGGCTCTCCGGGTGCACCTTGACCAGCGGCCAGAGGCCGATCGGCAGGTCGATGATGTAGGTGGGCTGGATCAGCTTCGGCTCGACGAACTTGCCCTGAAGGGTGTCGACCACCCCGGCCCAGTCGTCATCGGGGCCGACCGCGTCGCCCGCCGCCTCGGCCAGTTCGTCGCGGCTCGCCTCGTAGATGTCGAGCCCGGTCTCCCGCAGCAGCTCGTCCCGCAGCCGCACCCGCGGCCAGGGCGCGGCGAAGTCGATCTCGACCCCGTCGCGCATCACCTTCGTCGTCCCCATCACCTTCTCGACGACGGTCGAGACCAGCACCTCGATGAACTCCATGACGCCGTTGTAGTCGGCGCCCCCCACGAACATCTCCAGCATCGTGAACTCGGGGTTGTGCTGGGGAGACATCCCCTCGTTGCGGAAGAACTTGCCGAACTCGTAGACGTCCTCGAAGCCGCCGACGATCGCTCGCTTCAGGTACAGCTCGGTCGCGGTGCGGAGGAACAGCTCGCGGTCGAGCGCGTTGTGGTGGGTGACGAACGGCCGCGCCGCCGCGCCCCCGGTCAGCCGCTGCAGGACCGGCGTTTCCAGCTCGACCCAGCCGCGCTCGTGCATGTGGGTGCGGATCGCGAACAGCAGGTCGTCGCGCTTCTTGAAGATCTCCCGCGAGTCCTCGTTCGCCATCAGGTCGAGTTCGCGCTGGCGGTAGCGCGTGTCCGGGTCGGAGATCCCGTGGAAGAGGTCCGGCGGGTCTTTCAGCGCCTTCGCCAGCAGCACGCACTCGCGCACGCCGATCGCCAGCTGCCCGCGTTTGGTCACGTGCAGCGGCCCCTCGATCCCGACCAAATCGCCGATGTCGAGGTCCTCGACCCGCTCAAACGCCTCCTCGCCCAGCACGTCGCGCCGCGCGTAGGCCTGGATCGTGCCGGTGATGTCGCGGACGTCGAGGAAGGCGGTCTTGCCGTGCCCGCGCTTGCCGGTGATCCGGCCCATTACCCGGTAGCTGAAGTCCTCGTGCTCGCCCTCTCCCAGCGCCGCCGGGTCGTGGGCGGCCTCGATCTCCTCGACGTGGGTGCGGTCGGGGAACGAGTGCGGGTAGGGATCGACCCCTGCCTCGCGCAGCCTCTCGACCTTGGCGCGGCGTTGCTCCTCGGTGGAGACGGCGACCGAGCGGTCGCCGGACTGGCCCGCCTCCTCGGCGGCCGGACTATCGCTCATCGCCGGCGCTCAGCTCACTACTAGGGGGCGAGGCCGACGGTGACCCGGTCGTCACCTTCATAGTCCTGAAGCGTAGTCGCCTCGCGCAGCAGCTCGCGCATTGCCGGGCCGTGGTGGGTGTCGTGCTCCATCGCCAGCTTCCAGCCGGAGGGCGTTTCACCGATCACGCCGCGAATCACGCCGAGCCCGTCCTCGCCGCAATCGCCGGTGACGGCGACCCTCGGCTCCTTCTGGATCTCCGGCGAACGATCGAAGATCGTCTCGTCGGTGACGTAGGGCATGTTGGCGATCACCAGGTCGACTTCTTCGGCTTCGACCGACTCGGGCAGGCCCTTGCCGACGGTCACCTCGAGGTCGAGGCCCAGCCGCTCGGCGTTCTCGCGGGCGGCTTCGACCGCCTCGGCAGAGAGGTCGGAGGCGGTGACCTTCAGGTCGGGACGCTCCGACAGCAGCGCCAGCGCGATCGCGCCGGAGCCGGTGCCGATCTCGTGGACGCGGGCGCCCTCGGGCAGCTGCGTGCCGACCTCGACCAGCAGCTCGGTCTCCTTGCGCGGCCAGAGGACGCGTTCGTCGACGTAGATCTCAAGGTTGCGGAAAGGCGCGCGGCCGAGGATGTAGGCCATCGGCTCGCGCTCGACCCGGCGCTGGACGTTGCGCTCGATCCGCGTGGCGGCCTCGGCGGGGACCTCGCCGGCGCTCTCGACCGAGAGCTCGTCCGGCTTCACCCCGAGCGCGTCGGCGACCAGGACTTCGGCGTCGGTGCGGGCCTCGTCGACCCCGGCGGCGGAGATCCGCTCTGCCGCGTCGTCGAGGATCGCCCCCACGGTACGAGCCGAGGGCCCCTCACTCTGCACGTCAATTGCCGCCATAACCGCCAATCCTCCCTAGTCAACCGCTCCAAAGATTTTGCGCAAGATACCAGTGTTACGAGCCCGCCGCGGGCTATGCGGGGGCGCCAACCGCATCGTTCGGCGCCGGGCGCCCGATGCCTCCATAGCGGCGGATCACGATAGCGACCCAGATCGCCCCGGCGGCCATCATCGCCAGGCTCTCCAGCTGCGCCGTGGTCAGCCCCAACGCGTCGGTCTCGTTGCGGCGCAGGAACTCGACCAGGAACCGCTCGGCCCCCGCGTATAGGAGATAGAGCGCGAAGAGGACCCCCGCCCGCACCCGGTCTCGCAGCTGCCAGAGGATCCAGGCGCCGAGGCCCATCGCCAGCGTCTCGTAGATCGGCGTCGGGTGGACGGTCTGGTCAGTCGGCACGGTGCCGTCGGGATAGGACATCGCCCAGGGCCCGTCCCAGGCCTTGCCGTAGTCGCCGTCGCCGGAGAGCTGGCAGCCGCAGCGGCCGATCGCGTAGCCGAGCGCCAGCGCCGGCGCCGCCAGGTCGAGCAGGGCGAGCCCGAGGAAGCCGCGCCACCAGGCCCAGAGGAAGACCGCGAGGGCGCCGCCGATCGCGCCGCCGTACCAGACCAGGCCCGAGCCGCTGAAGAGGTTGCCGAGGAGGTCGTCCTGGACGTCGCTCCAGTTCTGGACGAGGAAGTAGACGCGGGAGCCGATGACCCCGCCGACCAGCGCCGCGAAGCCCATCTCGTACGCCCAGTCGGGCGGCTTGCCGATCTCTTCCAGCCGCTTCCAGATCAGCGCCCCGGCGGCGAGGAAGGCGAGCGCGAACATCAACCCGAAGGTCTGCAGCGTCAGCGGGCCGATCTCGATCTCGGGATGCACGGGCGCTTGCTACTCGGTGAGCAGCATCTCCAGCAGCGCCTTCTGCGCGTGCAGGCGGTTCTCGGCCTGGTCCCAGACGGCCGACTGCTCGCCGTAGAGGACCTCGGCGGTGATCTCTTCGCCGGGATGGGCCGGCAGGCAGTGGAGGACGATCGCGCTCTCCTTGGCCGCTTCGAGCAGGTCGGCGTCGAGCTGGTAGGGGGCGAGGTCGGCGCGGCGGCGGCGCGCCTCGTCCTCGTCGCCCATGCTGACCCAGACGTCGGTGTAGAGGGCGTCGGCGTTCGCGGCGGCGGCGCGGGGGTCGTCGGTCAGCCCCACTTCGTGGCCTTCCTCCAGCTGGTAATGCTCCGGCGCGGCGACCAGTACTTCGACCCCGGCCAGCTCGCCGGCGATCCCCAGCGAGCGGGCGACGTTGTTGCCGTCGCCGACGTAGGCGAGGCGCAGGCCCCGCAGGTCGCCGAAGCGCTCGCGCATGGTCAGCAGGTCGGCGAGCGCCTGACAGGGGTGGTGGAGCGGGGTCAGCCCGTTGATCACCGGCACCTCCGCCGCCTCGGCGAGGGCGGTGACGACGTCGTGGGAGCCGGAGCGGATGACGATCGCGTCGACGTAGCGAGAGAGGACCCGGGCGGTGTCGCCGACCGACTCCCCGCGCGAGAGCTGCATCTCGTCGCCGCGCAGCACGACCGGGTGGGCGCCGAGCTCGGCGACCCCGACCTCGAAGCTGATCCGGGTCCGGGTCGAGGGCTTCTCGAAGACCAGCGCGATGCTGCGACCGGCGAGGACGTCGGCACCGAGCCGCTCGCCGCGGCCGGCTTTCAGCTCGGCCGCGCGGTCGAGCAATTTGCCGAGCTCGAAGGCGCCGAGCTCTTCACCGGTGAGGAAATTCATCAAAAATGCGCTCCGCTTCGCTTCGCGATCAACAAGCTTGCGGATACTACGCGCCGTGGAGCTGACCGCACTGAGCTGGAACCTCTTCCACGGGCGCGACCACCCGCCCGACCCGAAGCTGCGCACCTGGCGCTCGCGACTGCTGCGCTTCGAGGAGCGCAACGAGACCCACATCCAGGTCAACCGCGACCTGACCGAGGAGTTCGCGACGCTGCTCGCGGGCGCCGAGTGGGACGTGGCGCTGTTGCAGGAGTGCCCACCGCGCTTCGCCGAGCCCCTGGCCCGCGCCTGCCGGGCCGAGGCGCACCGCACCCTCACCTCGCGCAACTCCTTCAGCGCCCTGCGCGGGCTGCTGGCCCGGCAGAACCCGGACCTGATCGCCTCCGGCGAGGGCGGCTCCAACCTGATCCTGGTCCGGGTGCCGGGCAAGCTCGGCGGGATCGCCGAGCGGCGGGAGATGGCGATCCACGAGGGGGAGCCGGAGCGGCGGGCGATGGGCTTCGTCCGCACCGCCTCGGGTCTCTGCGTCGCCAACCTCCACGCCACCGCCCACTGGCCGAAGCTGGCGGCCGCGGACGTGATCAGGGGCGCGCGGGCGGCGATCGAGTGGGCTGGCGGCTCCCCGCTCCTCTTCGGCGGCGACTTCAACCTGCGGCCGGGAAAACAGCCGCGCGTCTTCGAGCGGCTGCGGGACGAGTTCGGGCTGGCGCCGACGACCGCGCCGGAGGCGATCGACCACATCCTCTGCCGCGGCCTCGAGGTACTGGAGCCGCCGCGCGCCTGGCCCCCCGAGCGGCGCGAGGTTGCGCTCGAGGGAAGGGCGCTCCGCCTCTCCGACCATGCGCCGGTGCAGGCACGTTTCCTTGCCGCCGAGCCACGCGCCCCGCGGAATTGAGATAGTCGGGTCAACTCCCACCCAGCGCCCACCGATCGGAGGACCCCCCAGATGGCCGACAAAAAAGCCAGCGGCAAAAAATCGAAAGCGTCGAAAGCGAAACCCAAAGCAAAAAAAGCGGCATCGAAATCGAAAGCAAAAGCTAAAAAAGCCGCGCCGAAAAAAGCCAAAGCTTCGAAAAAAAGCGCCGCCAGAAAATCGCGCGCGAAATCTGGCTCCAGAAAATCATCAAAAGCCAAAGGCAAAGTCAAAGCGAAAGCTTCGAAAGCCACCACCGGCCTCGACAAGAGCGTCGCCCAGTTCCGTGAAAGCCTCGAGCAGAGCGTGACGCTAAGCCGCGACCGCATCCAGGACGTCGTCGACGACGCCGTCAAGCGCGGCCGGATGACCCGCAGCGACGCCGAGAAACTGCTCAGCGAGCTGGTCAAAAAAGGCCGCAAACAGACCGACACGCTGCTCAAAGAACTCGAACGGCTCGCGAAACAGGCGCGCAAAGCACTGCCATAAAGCGGGGAGAACAGCTAGACCTCGAGATCGACTCGCTCGCCTTCGGCGGGCGGGGGGTAGCCCGTACCGAGGGCTTCGTCGTCTTCGTCGCCGGGGCGCTGCCGGGAGACCTCGTCCGCGCCGAGGTGACGAAGCCCAAGAAGCGCTTCGCCGAGGCGCGGACCGTGGAGATCGTCCGCGCCTCGG
>JBIOTO010000191.1:0-34867 GCA_044865945.1 Solirubrobacterales bacterium | reverse complement strand
AGCGGGTGCTGGCCTCGATCCAGGCCGTCGACCGCTACGAGCGGCGCCACCACTCCAACGTCCACCGCGGCTCCCACACCCTCTCGGCCGAGGCGACCGAAGCCTACGAGGGGGCGCGGGCCACGGTCGCCGACCACATCGGCGCCGCCGACCGCCGCGAGGTCGTCTTCGTCCGCAACGCGACCGAGGCGATCAACCTGGTGGCGCGGGCCTGGGGCGACGCCAACGTCGGCGCCGGCGACCGGCTCGTGCTGACCGAGATGGAGCACCACTCCAACATCGTCCCCTGGCAGCAACTGGCCGAGCGAACCGGGGCGGAGATCGACTGGGCGCCGATCGACGACGAGGGCCGGCTCGACATGGAGGCATTCGCGGCGCTGCTGGAGCGCGGCCCGAAGCTGGTCGCCGTCACCCACGTCTCCAACGTGCTCGGGACCGAGAACCCTGTCGCCGAGATCTCCCGCCTGGCCCACGCGGCCGGCGCCAAGGTGCTGGTCGACGGCGCCCAGTCGGCGCCGAAGATGCCTCTCGACATGGCCGAGCTGGGGGTCGACTTCTACGCGATCACCGGCCACAAGCTCTACGCACCGACCGGGATCGGGGCGCTCTGGACCAAGCTCGACCTGCTGCGCGAGATGCCGCCCTTCCTCGGCGGCGGCTCGATGATCCGCAAGGTGAGCAAGGAGGGCACGACCTACGCCGACGTGCCGGCGCGCTTCGAGGCGGGGACGCCGGCGATCGCCCAGGCGATTGGCATGGCCTCGGCCTTCCGCTGGCTCGACATGGTCGGGATGGAGGCGGTGCGCGAGCACGAGGAACAGATCGCCGACTACGCCCTGGAGCGTGTCGCCGAGGTGCCCGGCCTGCAGGTCTTCGGCCCGCCCCGCGGCGAGGGTCGGCTCGGCCCGGTCTCCTTCGAGATCGAGGGCATCCACGCCCACGACGTCTCCGAGATCCTCGACCGCCATGGCGTCGCCGTCCGCGCCGGCCACCACTGCGCCCAGCCGCTGATGGACAAGCTCGGGATCGCCGCCACCGCCCGTGCCAGCTTCGGCGTCTACACCACCCCGGAGGAGATCGACCGCCTGGTCGACGGGCTCGAAGACGCGCGTAAGGTGTTCGGTCTCTGATGGACGAGCTCTACCGCGACCAGATCCTCGAGCACTACAAGCGGCCGCACAACTTCGGCCACGTCGAGAATCCCGACCTGGAGTTCGAGGACACGAACCCGTTCTGCGGCGACGAGCAGCACGTGACGATCAAGCTCGGTGCCGACGACCGGGTCGAGGCGATCGCCTTCGAGGGCAAAGGCTGCGCGATCTCCACCGCCGCCACCTCGCTGCTGACCGACGAGCTGGTCGGCAAGAGCCGCGAGGAGCTGCTGAAGCTGCCGAAGGAGTTCGTCCTCGAGCTGCTCGGGATCGACATCTCGGCCACCCGGATGAAGTGCGCGATGCTCGGCCTGAAGATCGTCAAGAGCGCCTCCCTTGGCGAGTCGGCCGAATGGGAGGACGAGGGCGAGGCCGGCGACCCATCCGAAGCGGTCGCCGACCTCGGCCAGCTGTAGCTACGGCACCTCAACGCCCTCGCCGAACTTGACCACCGCGAAGGCCGCGCCCCAGGGATCGGTGAGCATCGCGAAGCGGCCGACGGGGATGTCGACCGGGCCGAACTGGACGGCGCCGCCGCCGGCCTCGGCCTTCTCGATCGCCCCCTCGGCGCTCTCGACGACGAAGTAGGTCATCCAGTGGGCCGGGATCTCGTCGGGCATCCGGCCGGAGATGTCGGCCATGCCCGCGACGCGGTTCTCGCCGACGTAGGCGACGTTGTAGGCCATCCCGCCGGGAGCCTCTTCCTCTTGGAACTCCCAGCCGAAGACGCGGCCATAGAACTCCTTTGCCGCGCCGGGATTACGGGTCTCGAGCTCGTTCCAGGAGAAAGCCCCCGGCTCGTTGGCCAGCTCGGCGCCGGCGAAGTCGGCCGGCTCCCAGATCCCGAAGAAGGCGCCCTCGGGATCGGTGAAGATGGCGAGGCGGCCGTAGGAGGCGACTGCCATCGGCTCGGCGATCATCGTGCCGCCGTTTTCCTGGATCGCGCGGGCGATCGCGTCGGCGTCGTCGACCGAGACGTAGGTGCTCCAGGCCGGCGGCTGGCCCTCCCGCATCAGCGGCATCGCCCCGGCGACATCGCGGCCGCCCTTTTTGGCCCGCCGGTAGCCGCCCATTTCGGCGGAGTTCGGCAGCTCTGGGATCTCCCAGCCGAACAGCTCGCGGTAGAAGCCCTCGGCGGCCTCTAGGTCGGGCGTCGCCAGGTCGACCCAGCAGGGCGTTCCGGGTGCGTAACTGGTCCTCTCGCTCATCCTCAGAATCCTTTCGTCGGTGGGGTTCTGTAGATAAGACCAGAGCGGCGGGCCGAACTCATCGCCCCGATGTGAATTGCCCGCCCAGCCGCCCCGCTAAAATCCGACCGTAGAAGTAGGATTAAGTCTCGATCCGCACTAGGCCGCGATTGCGGCGACTGGAGCACCCCACCCTCTTGACCGACACCGCAGGAACCAAGATCCCCGTCTGCCCGGCAGCCGAGCTGTCGCCCGGCAGCATGCGCCTGGTCGAGCACGACGGCACCAAGATCGGCGTCTTCAACTGCGACGGCTCCCTTTACGCGATCGAGGACCGCTGCTCGCACGACAACGGGCCGCTCGCCGAGGGCGAGTTCGACGCCGCCAGTTGCACGGTCGAGTGCCCCCGCCACGGCTCCCTCTTCGACCTGACCAGCGGCAGGCCGAAGACGCTCCCCGCTTTCCAGCCCGTCCAGACGTTCCCGGTAGCGATCGAGGACGACACCATCACTTTGGAGGTCAACTGACATGGCAACGCCCGAGGTACTCGCCGAGAAACGCGAGCTGGCCGGCATCAACGCCGACTACAAAGAGAAGTTCGGCTTCCACGACTCGGAGTCCGGTTACGCCTACAAAGCCCCCAAGGGCCTGACCCGCGAGGTCGTCGAAACGATCTCCGACTTCAAGGAAGAGCCGCAGTGGATGCGGGACTTCCGGCTGAAGGCGCTGGAGCACTTCGAAAGCCGCCCGACCCCGAAATGGGGCGGCGACCTCGACCAGATCGACTTCGACGACATCCACTACTTCGTCCGCGCCTCGGAGAAAAACAGCCGCGACTGGAGCGAGGTCCCGGAGGACATCAAAAACACCTTCGACCGACTGGGGATCCCCGAGGCCGAGCGCAAATTCCTCGCCGGGGTCGGCGCCCAGTACGAGTCCGAGGTCGTCTACCACCAAGTCAACGAGAAACTCGAGGCCCAGGGCGTGATCTTCACCGACATGGATACCGCCCTGCGCGAGCACGAGGACCTCGTGCGCCAGTACTGGGCGACCGTGATCCCGCCCAACGACAACAAACTGGCTGCCCTGAACAGCGCCGTGTGGTCCGGCGGTTCGTTCGTCTACGTGCCGGCCGGGGTCAAGGTCGAGATGCCGCTGCAGGCCTACTTCCGGATCAACACCGAGAACATGGGCCAGTTCGAGCGGACGCTGATCATCTGTGAGGAGGGCGCCGACGTCCACTACATCGAGGGATGCACGGCGCCGGTCTACTCCAGCGACTCGCTGCACTCGGCGGTGGTCGAGATCGTCGCCAAACCGAGCAGCCGGGTCCGCTACACGACCGTCCAGAACTGGTCGCAGAACGTCTTCAACCTCGTCACCAAGCGCGCGATCGCACAGGAAAAGGCGACGATGGAGTGGGTCGACTGCAACCTCGGATCGAAACTGACGATGAAGTACCCGTCGATCTACCTGCTGGGCCCCGAAGCCCACGGCGAGATCCTCTCGATCGCCTTCGCCGGCGAGGGCCAGCACCAGGACGCCGGCGGCAAGATCATTCACGGGGCGCCACGCACCTCGTCCTCGATCTTCTCCAAGTCGATCTCCAAAGACGGCGGCCGGGCGACCTACCGCGGCCTGCTCGAAGTCGCCGACGGGGCGAGCGAGTCTCGCTCCAAGGTCGTCTGCGACGCGCTGCTGCTGGACGAGGATTCCCGCTCGGACACCTACCCGACGATCCGCATCGACGAGAACGACGCCGACATCGGCCACGAGGCGACCGTCTCGAAAATCGGCGACGAGCAGCTCTTCTACCTGCAGAGCCGCGGGCTCGACGAGGAGGAGGCCTCGAAGATGATCGTCAACGGCTTCATCGAGCCGGTGACCAAGGAGCTGCCGATGGAGTACGCGGTCGAGCTCAACCGGCTGATCGAGCTGCAGATGGAGGGTTCCATTGGCTGAGCAGGCCTTGGCCCTCCCGCCCCTCCCGAATCAAAAGACGAAGGGCTGGGAATTCACCGACATCTCCGCTCTCGACTTCGACGCCTACGAGGCGGCCGAGGCGGTACCGGTCATCGCCGGCGGCGCCGGAGCCACGGTGCTCGACCTCGCCGAGGCGGCCGATTCACACCCGGACCTGGTCGGCAGGCTGGGGACGCTCGTCCCCAGTAATGACCCGTTCGTCGCACGCAATGAGGCGGCCCCCCGCAGTGGGGTCCTAATCCACGTCGCGGCCGGCGTGACGCTGACCGAGCCGATTCAGATCGAGGTGCCGATCGACTCCGCAGGCGCCGCGGTCAACTGGCGGACGCTGATCGTGCTTGAGGAGGGCGCCGAAGCCGAGGTCTGGGAGCACTGGTCCTCGCCGTCCGACGAGGTCGACGCGGTCCTCAACTCGGTGGTCGAGCTGGCCGTCGGCCAGGCCGCGACCCTGCGCTACGTCAACACCCAGGACATCTCCGAGAAGGCCTGGATCTTCGCCACCCAGCGCGCCGAGGTCGAGCGCGACGGCCGCCTCGACTGGGCCGCCCTGGGCTTCGGCTCGGCCCGCGGCAAGGTGCGGATGGAGACCAAGCTCGCCGGCCAGGGCTCCGAGGCGCGGGTGACCGGCGGCTACGCCGGCGGCCCCGGGCAGCATCTCGACTTCGACACCCTGCAGGAGCACGCGGCGCCCAACACCAACTCCGACCTCGCCTTCCGCGGCGTCCTCGCCGCCGGCTCGACGGCGGTCTGGCGCGGGATGATCAAGGTCGACCCGGGCGCCCAGCAGACCGACGCCTTCCAGGAGAGCCGCAACCTGCTGCTCTCCCCCGAGGCCCACGCCGACGCGATCCCGGGCCTGGAGATCCTCGCCGACGACGTCCGCTGCACCCACGCCGCCGCAATCGCCCAGGTCGACAAGGACCAGCTCTTCTACCTCACCTCCCGCGGCCTCGGCGACGAGACCGCGAAGGCGCTGATCATCGAAGGCTTCCTCGAGTCCCTGGTCGAACGTCTGGCCGAGGGCCCGGTCCGCGACAGCATCTCCGAGGCGCTAGAGACGCGCCTCGCCGAGATTCTTTAGCGCTCCCTCCCAATCCGTCGGGACCAGCGGCGATGCTTGGTGGCCGTGAAGGAGGACGTGCTAGAGCAGATCGTCGACGACTACCTCAACTTCCAGGGTTACTTCACGATCCACAACGTTCCCTTTCACCCGGACAAGCTGCGAAGCGACTACGAGTCGAGAGAGGACTCGGTCCCGTCCGACATCGACGTGGTCGGGTTCAACCCGAAGAAGAGTGGAGTCGAGCGGGTTCTCGTCGTCACCTGTAAGTCATGGCAGGGTGGCTTCCACGCGGAGCGACTGCTGGAGCAGCTGCAGGGAAAAAGAAAAAATCCGAAACGAGAGATCTGGCGGCACTTCCGCGAGCTATGGGTGCCGAAATGGAGTGATGCCTTTCGGCAAGAGATCGAACGTCGCACCGGGGAGAGCCGATTCGCGTACAAGATCGCCGTTACCCGCTTGGTCGGCGACCCCACTGGCTGGTCGTCTGACCCGAAGATCGCCGCGAACCTTCCTGGGTGCTCGGTCGGCTTCCTCGAGATGCGGGAGATGTGGGAGAGCATCCTGAGCGGACTGACGGAACGGCCAGCCCCAAGTGAGCTTGGGCGGCTTGCCCAGCTGCTCAAGGCCGCTGGGTTGACCGATTAATCCTCCCGGCGCGCCCGCCGCTGGGCGATCGTGCTTTTGACGATCGCGAAGGCGACGATCAGGACTGGAATCACATAGAGGATCCAGATCGCGTAGTGGCCGGCGTGGGCTAGCGGCAGCACTCCTCTCCCCTACCCGTTGGCGACCGAGAGGAGGTAAAGGCCGAAGCAGGTGAAGGCGACCATCACCGCCAGCATCCAGTACTGCGAGGCGGTGGCGTTGCGGTAGTCGGGCCAGTAGACGAGGGCGCGGTCGTGGGCGAGCATCAGCCCGATCACGTGCCCAGCGATCAGCGCGGCGACCTGGACGTACCAGATGGCGTTGGCGCTGAGGACCGTGTAGTCGACTTCCCAGCTGGCGGTGCCGAAGAGGTCGGTGGTGCCGGTCCCGAGCGGGTCGGAGAGGAGGAAGCCGAACTGGGCCTGCTCCTGGAAGACGAAGAAGCTGAAGTAGTGGGCGACGAGATAGGCGAGCGCGATCGGGATCAGGGTGTGGGCGAAACCGATCCGCAGTTTTTCGAACGAGGGGGCGCCGGGCACGGTCCGCATCCCGCGCACGCCAAGCAGGTAGATGAGGCCGACGCCAGCGAAGCAGAGCAGCATGAAGATCGTGCTGGAGAGGCGCAGTGAGGTGGTGAGGCTGAAGCCCAGGCCTTCGATCCAGTCGGTGAGGTTTTCGATCCAGTCCTGGAACGCCCCCTCCTGGCCGCCGTCGAAGCTGGTCGAGGAGATCGAGGCGATCACCACCGCGGCCGAGCCGGGGATCGTCGCCCAGGTGGTCGCGGCGGAGAACGGGCGCCGCCGCTCCAGGCGGCCGTCGCGGCTGCCGAAGATGCCGAGCCGGCCGAACATCCCGAAGTAGACCGAGAAGACCTCACCCCGCTCGCACCACTCCTCGGCGCCGAAGACCGCCATCATCGCCAGCGTGTAGCCGCTGTAGACGAGAGCCGCGGTGGCGACCGTCTCGGGGTTGAAGCCGGTGCCCCCCTTGCCCCAGACGACCTCCAGCCAGACGACGGCGAGCAGGCCGATCGCCGCCGGCCAGCGGCCCAGCCACTCCGGATAGGGGGCGTGCGCCGCGCGCTGGCCGGCGATCAGGCGGAAGCCGGAGCCGGCGGCGCGACCGATCGCCCGCCAGGGGTTGAAGGGGCGGAAGAGGTCGCCGAAGATCGCCGAGAAGAACGGGAAGCCGAGCCAGCAGGTGACGAAGAGGAAGGTGAGGGCGAAGTTGCGGTCGGGGGCTTCGGTGCCCTGGAGGCCGGCGTAGATCGCCAGCCCGAGGAGGAAGAGGCCGGCGGCGCCGCAGAGGACCTGCGCCGGCAGGCCGAGGAGGACGCGCGAGAGCCCCGCCCCGAGCGGCCGCTCATGCGGCTGCTCGAAGCGGGGGCTGCGCCAACCTGCCGCCAGCGCGAAGAAGGAGACGACCAGGACGATCGAGGCTCCCCAGGCGAACAGCCAGGCAGGGACCGGCAGGTCCTGCCGGGATGCCAGGGCGTGCGCCAGCGGCAGGAAGTTCATGGGTTGATCCGCAGCTCGGCGATCTGCACGCCGAGCCCCTCCAGCTCGGCCTCGTAGATGCCTTCCAGTTCGGCCGGGAAGTCGAATTCGATCGTGCCGCCAGCCGGCACCTCCTTGGCGATGTCGTAGCCGTGGACGTGGATCTCTTCGGCCTCGTCGGAGGAGACGCGGAAGCGGGCCTCTTCGCCGGCGCTGAATTCGAGCGTCTGGACGCCGCCGACCGGTTCGCCGTCGCGCACTTCGATCGTCGGCACTTCGCTGACGTCGGCCGTCGCTTCCCCGTCACCCGTCGCGGCGCCTTCGAGCTCGGCGCAGGCGATCTTCTCGCTGTGCGGCTGGGCTTCGTCGCCGTGGTGCTCGCCTTCGTGGACGAAGAGGGACGCCATCACGGTTTCGGCTTCCGCGGGCCCCGAGGCCGCCGCCTCGTGGTGGGACTCCTCTTCAGCGGTGTGGATGACGACCGAGCCGGCTTCGCCGAGCGGCACTTCGCGCTTGCTCGACGCTTCGCCTTCGCCTTCGCCGGCGGCGTTCGAGGTGAACTCGAGGTGGATCTCGTTCGGCGGCTCTTCCGATCCGCCCTTCTTGAACTGGAAGTGCGGTCCGCCAGGATCGGCCTGGTCGCAACCGCCGGTGTGCAGGTGGGCCATGTACTCGGTCTTCGGCTCCAAGCCGGTGACCGAGAGCGACACGGTCGTACCGCCGTCGGAGCGCGTCAGTTCGGCGTCGCCGTCGACCTTCGAGTCAGCCGCCGGGGCGTCCGCGACCGGCGCGAACTGGCCGGTGACCGGGGCGTTTTCCTCGCCGCTGGTCTCGGTGGTGCCGCTGTCGCTGCTGCCGCAGGCGGCAAAAGCGGCCGCCGCGACCAGCGCCAACAGGACGACGATCAGCTTCCTTGCATCTTTCATCTTCAAGTCCTCTCTTCGCTTCTTTGCGTGGGCATGGGTCGCGCGCCCACGCCGAAGCGGCGGGGCGGCGCTAGACCCGTAAGGGCGGCGCGCGGCCGGAAAGCGAGAGGGCGAGGAGGAGTCCGCCGCCGCGTACGAGGGACGGCGGCCGGTGGCCGGGGCGGCGGCCGGTGGCGCCGATCCGGGGGCTTCCCAGCGCCGCGATCCGCTCCGAGAGGCGGACGATCGCCTCGCAGCCGGGATAGCGGCCGACGAGCAGTGCCAGCAGCAGCGCCAGCAGCGGCAGGGCCGGAAGCAGAAACGTGACGAGCTCGGTCACGGCAGCCAGGATAACGTCCGCTGCCCGTGCGCCCCGGACGCGAGAACATCGCCGCCCCCGACCTCCCCGCCGGCCTGGCCTGGGTCGGGACCGAACCGGAGTCGATGCCGGCGCTCACCGCCGGCGGCCCGGCGCTGGTCCACTTCGTCGAATACGCGCAGCTGAACAGCGTCCGCTCCCTTCCCTACCTGGCCGAGTGGGACCGCCGCTATCGCGAGGCGGGCCTGAGCATCGTCGGCGTCCAGGCGCCGCGCTTCCCCTTCGCCGCCGAGCCGGAGAACGTCACGGCGGGGCTGGAGCCACTGGGAGTGGAGTTCCCGGTCGCGATCGACGCCGAGCACGAGCTCTGGGCCGCCTACGGCTGCGAAGGATGGCCGAGCCTCTTCCTCTGGAGCCTCGGCGGCGCGCTCTCCTGGGCCCACTTCGGCGAGGGCGAATACCGGGCGACCGAGGAAGCGATCCAGGCCGAGCTGCGGGAGATGGACGCGCTGCGGGAGCTGCCCGAGCCGATGGCGCCGCTGCGCGCCACCGACGGGCCGGGGGCGCGGGTCATCCCCCACACGCCGGAGCTCTTCCCCGGCGGCTCCTGGGAGCGGCCCTGGGTGGCCGGCAGCGACGGCGAGGACCTGGCGCTCGACTACCAGGCCGGCGGCGCCTTCGCCACGGTCGAGGGCGACGGCGAGCTCGAGGTTGAGGTCGACGGCCAGTGGACCACCCTCCCCGCCGGGCCGCCGGGACTTCGCGCCCTGGCCGAGCACCCGAGCCACGAGGCCCACAGCCTGATACTCCGTCCCGCCCCGGGTATAAAGATCTGGTCAGTCAGCTTCGCCGCCGGCGTTCCCTGAGCCAGCGGCTCACAACGCGGCTCCGCCGCAGGAGGAAACGATGATCACCAGGACCGACTTCATCGGCATCCCATCCACCGACGCGGAGCGCAGTCGCGCCTTCTACGTCGACACCCTCGGCCTGCGGCCCGACGAGCACGGGCGCTTCGAGTGTTGGGCCGGCGAGACCTGCTTCGCGATCTGGGAACCGGCCAAACAGGGCATGGAGTTCGCGCCGCAGAAAAACGCGCACCCTGCCCTCCACGTCGACGACGTCGAGGCCGCCCGCAAGGAGCTCGAGGCCAAGGGCGTGGCGTTCGCCGGCGACACCTTCGACACCGGCGTCTGCCACATGGCGATCTTCACCGACCCCGACGGAAACGACCTGATGCTGCACAGCCGCTACGCCCCTTACGAGGACTGAATAGAGAAACCCGAATGTCAAGGAAAACTTGATAGGTGGTGGTACGGTCCCGCCCAAGGAGGTAGGGAACCATGAAAAAAGGGAGACGCGGCGGCTACCTGGCCGCCGTAATGGCAGTTGTCGCACTTGCGGGGCTCACCCTTGTGAGCAGCGTTTTCGCCAAGCCGGAGAAGGTGATCGTCGGCAACCTCGAAGTCGAATACGACGGGGGCTTCTCGCCGAAGGCGCTGCCGAAGAACAAGCTGACGCCGATCAGCTTCTTCCTCTGGGCGAAACTGCGAACGCTGGACAACAAACATCCGCCCGCGATCAAGGAATTCAAGCTCGAAGGCGACAAGAACGTGGTGGTCGACGTCAAGGGCGTACCGACCTGCACCTCGGGCAAGCTGGCGTCGCAGACGACCTCCGCCGCGCGGAAAGTGTGCGGCAAGGCAGTCGTCGGCTCGGGCACGACCGACGTCGAGGTCCAGTTCCCCGAACAGCCGCCGATCGACGTCCACAGCGAACTGCTGGCCGTCAACGGTGGGGTCAAGGGCGGCGTCACCACCCTCTACATCCACGCCTACCTGACCGCACCGGTCACCGCGGCGATCGTCACCACGGTGAAAATCAAGAAAGTGAAGAAAGGGCGCTACGGAACCGAATCGGTCGCGACGGTTCCGAAAATCGCCGGCGGCGCCGGCTCCGTCACCTACTTCAAACTGAAGTTCGACAAGGGCACCCTCTTCGCCAAGTGCCCCGATGGACGCCTGCAGGCCCACGGCACCGGCGTCTTCGCCGACGGCACCAAAGCCTCGGCGACGGTGGTCCGCCCCTGCACCCCGAAGGGCTGAGGGCGGTACGAGATTGAGAGGCGGGCGGTGCGGGCTTAGGCCCGCGCCGCCATCTCCTCGCGGATCTCCTTCGGCAGCATGAAGCGGACGTCCTCGTGGACGGTCCGCAGCTCGGAGACCTCGTCGGCGCCGCGCTCGCGGAAGAAGGAGACGAGGCTCTCGACCAGCTCCTCGGGGGCGGAGGCGCCGGAGGTGATCCCGACCGTCTCCACGCCCTCCAGCCACTCCTCCCGCACCTGGGTGTGGTTGTCGATCAGGTGCGAGGCGGCGCCGTGTTCGCGCGCGACCTCGACCAGGCGGTTGGAGTTGGAGGAGTTGGTCGAGCCGATCACAAGGACCAGGTCGCACTCGCGGGCCAGCTGCTTGACGGCGATCTGGCGGTTGGTGGTGGCGTAACAGATGTCGTCTGACTTGCTGCTGACGATGCCGGGGAACTTGGCCCGCAGGGCGGCGATCACCTCGGCGGTCTCGTCGACCGAGAGCGTGGTCTGGGTGATGAAGGCGACTTTGTCCGGGTCCGGGACCTCGAGCGTCTCGACTTCGTCGGCGGTTTCGATCAGGACGATGCTGTCGGGCGCCTCGCCGGTCGTCCCTTCGACCTCCTCGTGGCCCTGGTGGCCGATCATGATGATCGTGTAGCCCTGGGCGGCGAAGCGGCGGGCGGAGACGTGGACCTTGGTGACCAGCGGGCAGGTCGCGTCGATCGTCCGCAGCTGGCGGGCGGCGGCGTTCTCGTGCACGCTGGGGGCGACCCCGTGGGCGGAGAAGACGACCATCGCGCCCTCCGGCACCTCGGTCTCCTGCTCGACGAAGATCGCGCCGCGCTTGGCCAGTTCCTCGACCACGTGCTTGTTGTGGACGATCTCCTTGCGCACGTAGACGGGGGCGCCGTGGAGCTCGAGCGCGCGCTCGACGGTCTGCACGGCGCGGTCGACCCCGGCGCAGTAGCCGCGGGGAGCGGCGAGCAGCACCCGCTTGGGCGCGGTGGCGGTGGCAGGCATACATGCAGGGTAGCGATGGCGGGCTTGCGGCCGCCCCCGCGAGATTGCCCCGAAATTGCGGCCTAAGTAGCCTTGCTGGATGGCAACCTCTGGACGTCACCTCGACCGGCTCACCGCTGTCGACGCCTCGTTCCTTACCAACGAGCACTCGAACAGCCACATGCACGTGGGCGCGGTCCTGATCTTCGAGGGCCCGCCGCCGAAGTACACCGACCTGGTCGAGCACGTCCGCAGCCGCCTGCCGCTGGTGCCGCGCTTCCGCCAGAAGCTGGTCGTGCCGCCGCTGGAGGCGGGCCGGCCGCTCTGGGCCGACGACGTCAACTTCAACCTCACCTACCACATCCGCCACACCGCGCTGCCCGAACCGGGCGGCGAAGCGCAGCTGAAACGGCTGACCGGGCGGATCTTCTCTCAGCAGCTGGATCGCTCGAAGCCGCTCTGGGAGCTGTGGCTGGCGCAGAACCTGGACAACGACCGCTTCGCGATCCTGACCAAGACCCACCACGCGATGGTCGACGGGATTTCCGGGGTCGACATCGGCACCGTCCTCTTCGACTTCGAGCGCGAGGCGAAGCCGATGCAGCTGGAGGACGACTGGGTGCCCCAGCCCGAACCGGGGACGACCGAGCTGGTCGCCCGCGCCGCCGCCGACGTGGTCGCCGCCCCGGTGAAGCTGGCCGAGCGCGTGGTCGAGGTGGTCCGCAACCCGGAGACGACGGCGAAGAAGCTTGTCGAGGGGCTGGAGGGCGTCGGCGAGATCGTCACCGCCTTCGCCGACCCCGCCCCGGACGTGCCGCTGAACGAGGAGATCGGGCCGCACCGGCGCTACGTCTGGGCGCGCTCGGAGCTGGCGACCTTCAAGCGGATCAAGGACGCGCTCGGCGGCACCGTCAACGACGTCGTCCTCGCGGTGGTCTCGGGCGCGCTGCGGACGTGGCTGCACGGGCGCGGGGTGCGGACCGAGGGCCTGGAGCTGCGGGCGCTGGTGCCGGTCTCGATCCGCGGCGAGGACGAGCGCGGCAACCTCGGCAACCGGATCGCGCTGATGCGCGGGCCGCTGCCGGTGTACGTCGAGGACCCGGTGCGGCGGCTGCGCACGATCAGCGACGGGATGGCGGGGCTGAAGCGCTCCAAACAGGCGCTGGGGGCGGAAGTGATCTCCCGGTTCAACGACTTCGCGCCGCCGACCCTGCTCGCCCAAGCCTCGCGGATCAACTTCTCCACCCGGCTCTTCAACCTGATCGTCACCAACGTGCCCGGCCCGCAGATGCCGCTCTACGTCCTCGGCAAGGAACTGGAGGAGGTCTACCCGGTGGCCTTCCTGCCGCAGAACCACTGCCTGGCGGTGGCGATCATGAGCTACAACGGCAAGGTCGGGTTCGGCCTGCTCGCCGACTACGACTGCATGGAGGACATCGAAGTCGTCAGCAACGGGCTGAGCGAATCGCTGGCCGAGCTCGAGGCGGCGGCCGGCAAGAAGGTCAAGGCCGCGTAGCCCTGTCGCTTTTTGCGCCCTATAGGGGCCAAAAGGCGACACCCCGACCTCTCTAGGCTGTCCCCATGCCGTTCTTGATCATCCTCTTCATCGTCGTCCCGATCCTGGAGCTCTACGTGATCATCCAGGTCGGGCAGTGGATCGGCGTGGTTCCGACGCTGCTGCTGCTCCTGGCCGACGCGGTGCTGGGCTCGATGCTGCTCAAACACCAGGGGCGGGGGGCGTGGCGGCGGTTCAACGAAGCCCTGGCGGCGCGGCGCTTTCCCGGCAAGGAGGTCGCCGACGGGCTGCTGATCGTGATCGGCGGCACCCTGCTGCTCTCGCCGGGCTTCATCACCGACGTCTTCGGAATCTTCCTGCTGATCCCGCCGACCAGGGCGATCGCCAGGCGGCTGCTGAAACGGCTCACGATCGGGCGCTTCACGGTGGTCGGCATGCCGGGCGGCGGGCCGGGCCCGTTCGGGCCTCCTCCCGGCGGTGCGGGCCGCCCCAACCGCGATTACGACGTCGAGGGCACGGCCGAAGAGGTGCCGCCGCAGGGCAACGGCGACCCCCGCCTGCCCGGCGGCGATCGGGGCTGAGGCGGTGGAGGAGCGGCGCACCCAGCGCCTCCTACTCCGCCAGCCGACCGCCGAAGACCGCTCCCTCTACCACTCCCACTTCATCCAGCCGGAGGTGGAACGCTGGCTGCGTCCCCCTCCCCTGCCGCCCTTCAACGCCGGCGCTCTCGACGAACTGATCGAGGGCGACCAGGCCCACTGGTCAGACCACGGCTTCGGCCCCTGGGTCTTGATCGAGAAGGAGACCGGCGCCTTCGCCGGCCGCGGCGGCCTCCACTGGACCACGGTCGAAGACAAAGCCATGATCGAGCTCGCCTGGAGCATCGAGCCCTCCCGCCACAACCGCGGCTACGCGACCGAGATGGCGACCGAGGCGATCGAGTGGGCACGCGAGCTGCGAATCGAGGAGCTGATCGCCCTGGTGCTGCCGGCGAACGTGCCGTCGCGGCGCGTCGCCGAAAAGGTCGGGGCCGAGCAAAACGGCGAGGTCGACCACGCCGGCCTGCCGCACCTGCTGTTCAGGCTGAAGTTCGACCAGCGAAAGCACGACTGCTGAATTTGGGTCCCTATAGGGGCCACAACTCAGCAATCGCCGGATCCGCTGAAAGACTGGCGCCAGTGGCGAGCGGAAAACCAGTCGAGAAACCTAAGTCGAAAGGGGCGCGCGTGCTCGGCTGGATGGGCGAGCACGTAGCGGGGACGGTGCTCGGTTTTGCCGTCACGGCCGCCCTAACCGCGGGTGTCGTCTGGGTTTCTGGCAAGGACAAGACCGAAGGGCAGCAGATCGACCAGATAAGGGACGAGATCACCAGCAGCGGCCTGGAGATCCGGCACTTCCAGCAGGTCTCGCTTCATGCCGGCGCAAGCTCCTACTTGCTCACCGTTGGAAAGCCCGGAGAGTTTGAACCCGACGAAATCCGGATCTACGACGCGGAAGGTGAATCGTTTGAGCAGAGGTTCACCTTCGATCCTGAAATCAATTCGACTGACAGCAGGGTGATCGTCAGCCCAGACACCTTCGAGGTGCTTACCGAACACGACATCGACGGCGATGGCCAGCCAGAGCTGATCGGCTCGTACTCGCTCGAATCGGCGACCGCCTTTTTGATGATGCCTATAAGCATCGCCTGGAATACGGGGCTGCGGCAGTACCAATTGCAACCGCTACTAGCTGAAGACCCCCGTCCAGCGCCAGGAGAATCTTCAGGTTCCCGGGGAGATTTGGAGCCTTTCGAAAGCGCTCTTGAGGTCACGACCAAGGAGGGCGACCGTTTCGAGGCATGGGCAGCGGAATGGGTGACGCCACTTGAGCTTCCTCTCTACTTCGCGCGAGGAGAGCCGCTCTATCTGGGCGCCTCGTTCCCCTCTCCAGGCCAGGAATACAGCGAATCGCTGATCGGGAAGAAACTGCAGATCGCCTACTGGGCAATCGCGACCGAACCGTCCCAGGCGTCACCACACACCACCAGGCTCTGCTGGAACAACGACCTCCGGCTCCTCAGGGCGGAATTGAAGAGCGGCGAGCGGGAGACGGACACGATCGCCAGGGGCTGGACTGAACTCGTGCGAGGCGATGAACTGGCGCGCCGAGGAGAAGGTGCCGGCGATCCGACTTACGTCGGCTTCGTCATCGACGAAAGCTGCGTTCTCGGCGAGTAGACCTCAGAACCCGAGCGCGAACTTTGCCTCCTCGGTCATCATCTCCGGGGTCCAGGCGGGGTCGAAGACCATCTTCGGGTGGACGCCGGTGACGCCGGGGAGGTCGCCTACGAACTCGCGCATCTGTTCGGAGACCTGGGGGCCGATCGGGCAGGCGGGGGTGGTGAGGGTGAAGGTGACGTAGACCTCGGTGCCCTCGATGTTGACGTCGTAGACGAGGCCGAGGGAGACGAAGTCGAGCCCGAGCTCGGGGTCGATGACCTCCTCTAGCACCTCGTAGACGTCCTCCTCGGTGAGGGTTTCGTCGCTGGTCGCGTCGGGCGGTGCGGGGTTATCGCTCATAGGCGAATGGTAGCCGGGGCCTCAGCGCGGCTCCCGCGGCGGGCCGTCGGGCGCCGGACTCAGCTCCAGCTGGAACCAGCCGACGTCGCGCCAGGCGCCTTCCTTGAAGCCGATCTCGCGGTTGACGCCGGTCCGCTCGAAGCCGAGCGCTTCGTGCAGGCCGACGCTTGCCTCGTTCGGCAGGGTGATGCCGGCGCAGGCCATGCGGTAGCCCTGCTCGCGCAGGCGCTCGAAGAGGGCCTCGTAGAGAGTGCGACCGACGCCGTGGCCGCGGGCGACCTCGGCGACGTAGACCGAGACGCTGGCGCTCCAGCGGTAGGCCGGGCGCTCGTTGAACGCGGTCGCGTAGGCGTAGCCGAGCACCTCTCCCCCGCGCTCGGCGACGAGCCAGGCGTGGCCTTGGCCGTAGCGCTCGATCCGCGCCGCCAGCTCGGCCGCGTCCGGCGCCCGTTCCTCAAAGGAGACCGGGCTGCCCTCGACGTGCGGCGCGTAGATCGCCGCGCAGGCGGCGGCGTCGCGGGTGGGATCGGCGTCGCGGATCGTCAGTTCGGACATGGGGACGGCAATCTAACCCGGTCACTAGGCTGCCGAGCAATGAGCCTCGGGGGGAAGATCGTGCGGCGGTCGATCGGGATCGTCTTCTCCGACGGAGGGCTGCTCGCCCTCAGCTCGAACCTGCCCGCCGGCGGCCGCGCCCACGGCGACGAGAAGGTCGCCGCCGTTCTCTGCGACCCCGACGGAGCGCCGCTGACCTTCGAGGAGGCGCTGCTCTCGACCGAGTACGGCGAGGACGGGGTGCAGCGACGGGCGACGCTGGAGCTCTGGCCCGACACCGAGGAGATGCGACCGCTACGCGGCGCCGGCACCCTGATCAACTCGGTCAGCGTCCGCCGCCAGGGGATCGACTCCGAGATCGCCTTCTTCCGCTGGTCGGTCGAGGGCCGCGAGGGCCTCGGCACCTACGAGGTCGCCCGCCAAGTCGATGAGTGAGGTCCGGGCGATCGTCTGCGACTTCGGCGGCGTGCTGACGACGCCGCTGTTCGCCGCCTTCGCGGCGTTCCAGGACGAGGTCGGGATCTCGCCGGAAACCCTCGGCAAGGCGATGCGGGCGGGGCTGGAGGAGGGAGAGGAGCTGCCGCTGTTCCGGCTGGAGCGCGGCGAAATCAGCGAGGACGAGTTCATCGAGCGGCTCGAGGACGGGCTGGAAACGATCCTCGACCACCGCCCCCACCTGCACCACTTCCGGCAGAAGTTCTGGGGCGCGCTGCACCCCAACGACGAGATGATCGCGCTGATGCACGAGCTGAAGGACAGCGGCCTGAAGATGGCGATGCTGACCAACAACGTGCGCGAGTGGGAGCCGCTCTGGCGCTCGATGCTCCCGGTCGACGAGATCTTCGAGGAGATCGTCGACTCCGCCTTCGTCGGCTGCCGCAAGCCGGAAGCCCGGATCTACGAGCTGACCCTGGAGCGGATCGGGATGCCGGCCGAGGCCTGCCTCTTCATCGACGACCTGCCGCCGAACATCGAGGGCGCCGAGGCGGCCGGGATGCGGGCGGTCCACTTCCGCGACAACGAGCAGGCGATCGGCGAGATCCGCGCCGCGCTCGCCTAGGCGCGCTCGCGCTCGATCGCGGCGCCGTTGCCGCTCGACGGCGCTTCCCGCCAACGGCGAGCGAAGGGCAGGCGCCAGCTGTGCGGCGCGATCAGGGCGCCGATCTCCGCCGGCCCCCACGACCCCTGCGGGTAGGGCTTGACCGGCGGCGGGTCCCGCAGCAGCGGTTCGGAGACTTCCCAGAGGCGCTCGATTCCGGGCGCGGTGGTGAACAGGGTGCGGTCGCCGATCATCGCGTCGCGGATCAGCCGCTCGTAGGCCTCGACGGTCTCTCCGCGGTAGTCGGTTTCCTCCAGCGAGAACTGCATGCTGGCCTTCTCCAGCACCATCCCCATCCCCGGCCGCTTGCCGTAGAAGGAGAGCGAGACGCGTGAGGACTCGTCGAGGTCGAAGGTGAGGTGGTCGGGTCCGTAGCGCCCGACGCGCGAGTGCTGGGGGAACATCGCGTGCGGCGGCTCGCGGAAGGCGATCGAGATGATCCGTGCGCTTTCCTCCATCCGCTTGCCGGTGCGCAGGTAGAAGGGGACGCCGCTCCAGCGCCAGTTGTCGAGTTCGCAGCGCAGCGCGACGAAGGTCTCGGTGCTGGAGTCGTCGTCGATGTTTCCTTCCGCCCGGTAGCCCTCGTACTGACCGCGGACCACGTTGCTGGGGTCGAGCGGCTGCAGGCTGCGGAAGACCTTGTTCTTCTCGTCGGTGATCGGGTCCGGCGCCAGCGCCGTCGGCGGCTCCATCGCGACGAAGGCGAGGATCTGGAACAGGTGGGTGACGACCATGTCGCGGAAGGCGCCCGTCTTCTCGTAGAACTGCGCCCGCGAGCCGACCCCAACCGTCTCCGGCACGTCGATCTGGATGTGGTCGATGTGGTTGCGGTTCCAGATCGGCTCGAAGAGGCCGTTGGCGAAGCGCAGCGCGAGGATGTTCTGCGCCGCCTCTTTGCCGAGGAAGTGGTCGATGCGGAAGACCTGATCCTCGCCGAGCACTTCGTGGACCATGTGGTTGAGCTTGCGGGCGCTGGCCAGGTCGGTCCCGAACGGCTTCTCCATGATCACCCGCGAGCGCTCCGAGAGCCCGCAGGTCTTCAGCATCTGGATCACGTCGGGGGCGGCGGTCGGCGGCACGCTCAGGTAATGGAGCAGCCGCATGTCCGGCCCCAGCGGCTCTTCGGCCTTGTCGACCGCCTCCTTCAAACCCTCCGGCGCCCGCGAGTGCGGCACGTAGGAGAGCCGGTTGGAGAACTCATGCCACTCCTCCCCGCCAAACGCATGGCGCGCGTGCTCGCGACAGGCCTCCGCGGCGATCGCCCGGAACTCGGCATCGCTGATCTCCTCCATCGAGACCCCGATCACCCGGAACTCCGGCATCAGCCCGGCCTGGAACAACCGCAGCAGCCCCGGCAGCAGCTTCCGCCGCGCCAGATCGCCGGTCGCGCCGAAGATGACTATCGCTTGCGGGGGAACGTCCACTAAAGCGAGGTTAGCCCCGCTGGGGGCTGGCTAAACAATTGGACGGCGAGATGCGAGGCGTGGCGGCTAGTTGTCGCTGCCGGCTCTATCCCACACGTAGAGCTCCAGTGCCTCGGTGGCTAGCTCCATCAGGCGGGGTGGGCCGAGGAGGCTTAGGACCAGCTCCAGGGCGTCCTCCTCGGTGACGCCGGAGTCGACGGCCTCCTCGCCGCGGAAGCCGGCGGCCAGCTTGAGGGCCTCGCGGCGGTTCTCGCCGAGGGAGCCGAAGGCGGCCATGAGGAAGTCGCGGTTGGGGACCGGCTGACCGGCCTCCAGGGAGCCATGCCAGGCGGCGAGCATCGAGAGGTCGTGCTCGTCGAGCTCGGCGATCGCCTTCGCGTAGTGGACCTCGAGTTCGGACTCGGGGATCTCGTCGACCCAGGCGCGGACCGCCTCGCCGAGCAGCTGGCGACGGGCCTCGCGGCCGATCGAGTCGGCGATGGCGCGGATTGCGTCGGCGGGGTCTACGAAGCAGAGGGACATCGGCTGCGGAAAAGGTAGACGCGCCTGGGGACGCCAAAAGATGCCCGCTAATCCCCCAGTTTGCGGGGTCGTGCCGGGCGCCCGACCGGCGGCGCCGGAGCCGTCCGTAGGCTCGGGCTCGTGCCCCTGAAACTGATCTGCGGACCGCCCAATTCCGGCAAGCGCGGGGAGGTGCTGCGCGAGTTCAGGGGCGTCCTCGACCGGGACCCTGTTCTGGTCCTCCCCAACCGCGACGACGTCTTCGACTTCGAGCGCGAGCTCAGCGCCGAGGGGGCGCGGCTCGGCGGCTCGGCGATGACCTTCGGGGCGCTGTTCCGCGCCGTCGCCACCGCCGCCGGGACGCCGCCGGGGGCCGAGCTCTCCGCCGCGCAGCGGCTGCGGGCGATCGCGGTGGCGATCGAGGCGCGGCGCGACCGGCTCGGGCCGCTGCGCCGCTCCGCCGCCCGGCCGCGCTTCGCCGGAGCCCTGGAGCGGCTGCTCGACGAGCTGCAGGCGGCCGGAGTCGAGCCCGAGGAGGTCGAGGCGAGCGCCGCGACGCTGGAAGGCTCCGCCTACCTCAGCGACCTCGCCACCCTCTACGGCGGCTACGAGGAGGCGCGGCGGCGCACCGGCCGGACCGACGCCCACGGCATCGCCCGCGAGACGATCGCCCAGCTGCGCCGCGACGGTTCCTTCTGGGGCGGGCGGCCGGTCCTCCTCTACGGCTTCGACGACCTGACCGAGAACCAGCTGGAGCTGGTCGCGGCGCTGAGCGAGCTGACCGAGGTGACGGTCGCCCTCCCCTACGAGGAGGGAAGCGGGGCACTGGAGGCCCGGGGCAGGCTCCTGGGCCGGCTGCGCGAGATTGGCGTCGCGAGCGCAACGACGATCGAGGCCGACCCCGGGAACACCCTCAGCCCGCTCCTCTTCCACCTCACCATCTCCTTCGGCGCCGGGCGGCCGAAGCGGGCCGAACCGGACGGCAGCCTCACCCTGCTGCGCTCGGCCGGCACCCGGGCGGAGGCCGAGGCGATCGCCGCCCGCGTCTCCCGCCTAGTCCACGGCGGCGCCGACCCGGCCGAGATCGCGATCGCCCTCCGCGACCCCTCCCGCCGCGGGGTCGAGATCCAGGCGGCGCTGGAGGCGAACGGGATCGCGACCGCGCTGGAGGCGGAGCTGCCGGTGGCGCGGACCGGCGTCGGCGGCACCCTGATCGCGCTGCTGGAGACCGAGTTCGGCGACGGTCGCGCCGCCGACTTCCTCCGCTACCTGCGCGGCGCCTCGGGTTTCTCCCATCGCCGCGTCGACTGGTTCGAGCGCAGGCTGCGCCAGCGCCGGGTGCGCGACGCCGAGACGGCGCTGCTCCTTTGGCAGGGCGAGGAGGGCGACCCGCCGCGTGACCTGCTGCGCCTGCGAGCCGCCGCCGAGCGCTCGCCGGCCGAGCTGGCCGCGGAGGTCGCGGCGCTGGCGACGACGATGGCCGCGCGGCCGCTGCGCGGCGCCGAGGACGGGCCGGGACTGCAACCGGGCGACGGGATCGAGTTGCGCGCCGCGGCGGCGATCGCCGGTGCCCTCGCCGAGCTTGCCGAGCTGGGCGACCTCGCCCCGCGGCCGCGGGAGCTGGCGCGAACGATCGAGGAGCTCGACTTCCGCGTCTGGTCGGGGCCGGTCGAAGGCCGGGTGCGGATCGCCAGCCCCTACCGCCTGCGCGCCGCCCGCTTCGACCACGTCGTCGTCGGCTCGCTGCAGGACGGCGAGTTCCCGCGCCGCGATCGCGGCGCCGACCCCTTCCTCTCCGAGGCACAGCGGGGGACGCTGGGGCTCGACCCGCGCCGCGACACCGAGGCCGAGGAGCGCTACCTCTTCCACGCCTGCCTCGCCCTGCCCCGCCACAGCCTCGTCCTCTCCTACCGCGACAGCGACGAGGACGGGGCCGCCACCGCCCGCTCGCCGCTGCTCGACGACGTGCGGGCGCTGCTCGCCCCCGCCCCCGACGGCGCCGAGCCGGACCCGGTCGAGGACGAGATCACCGTCGTCCGCGACCTCGCCCAGGTCGTCGCCCCGCTGGCCGAGGCGCCGTCGCGGGGCGAGCTGGCGCGAGCGCTCGCCGCCCACGGTCCCGCCGCCGACGCGCCGGCCCTGCTGTCCCAGGTCGGAGTCGAAGCGGAGCTGGCGGCGGAGATCGCCGCCCGGGTCGCCGACGCCCGCCGCGCGGACGCGGCCTCGCGCACGCCCGGGCCACTGACCAACCCCGCGGCGCTCGACTCGCTCGGCGACGTCGCCGCCTACGGCGGCACCACCCTGGAGGAGTTCGACGTCTGCTCCTACCGCTGGTTCGCCGGGCACGAGCTCGACCCGCAGCTGCTCGACCCCGTCCCCGACCCGCTGGTCCAGGGCGGGCTGATGCACGAGGCGCTCGACCGCCTCTTCAGCGAGCGGCCGGGCGGCGATCCCCTCCCCCGCCCGGACACGCTCGCCGCCTGGACCGAGCGCGGCCGCCAGCTGCTGGCCGAGGTCGTCGCCGAGCGCGAACTCGGCGACCACCCGGCCGAGCGGGCGATGGCGCGCCGGGTCGAACGGCTGCTGGAGCGCTTCCTCGCCGAGGAGGCCGAACGGGACCCGGGCGGCTTCGAGCCCTGGCTGCTGGAGGCGCGCTTCGGCGAGCACCCCGACGCCGAGCGGCCGGTGCTCGACCTCGGCGGTTGGGGCCTGCACGGCGCCATCGACCGCGTCGACCGCTCCGCCGACGGCCGCGCTGTCGTCATCGACTACAAGCTCGCCTCCCAGGTCACCCCGCTGGACAAGTTCGAGGAGCGGGCGAAGCTGCAGCTGCCGCTCTACCTGCTGGCGGTCGCCGAGCACTGGGGAGGCAAACCGGTCGGGGCCCTCTACCACCCGCTGCGCGGGACCTCGTCCCGGCGCCCGCGTGGGGTCGTCTCCGCCGCCGCGGCCGGCGAGCTGGCCGGCTACGGCCTCTACCCCAACGACGTGGTCGAGCCGGAGGCGCTGGAGGAGGTCCTGGAGGACTCGCGCCGCCGCGCCGGTGAGATCGTCGCCCGGATCCGCAGCGGCAACGTCCGCCGCGACCCGGGACCGCGCCAGGGCCTGCGCGGCCACGACGTCTGCCCCTCCTACTGCACCTTCGCGCCGATCTGCCGCCGCGACCGGGCGCCGCGCTGGGAGCAGGACGAGGAGAACGAGGAGCGGTGAGCACCGAGGAGGCAACGGTGACGCCACCACGCGAACCCACCCCCGAGCAGGCCGCGGCGATCGCCGTCCGCGGCCGCGACGTGCTGCTCGAGGCCGGGGCCGGCACGGGCAAGACCGGGGTGATGGTCGACCGCTACTGCCGCCTGGTCTGCGACTCCGGCCTCTCGCCGGACTCGATCCTCGCCTTCACCTTCACCGACAAGGCCGCGGCCGAGCTGCGGCAGCGGATCCGTACCGAGCTGGCGCGGCGGGCCGAGCGCGGCTCCGAGCGCGCGGCGGCGGCGCTGGCCGGAATCGGCGGCGCCTGGATCACCACGATCCACGGCTTCTGCAACCGCGTCCTCGCCGCCCACCCGGTCGCCGCCGGGGTCGACCCCAACTTCCGCGTCCTCGACGCGCCGGAGGCGGGACGGGCGGCCCGCGAGGCCTTCGACGACGCCGTGGTCGAGTTCCTCGCCAGCGGCGACGCGGCCCGCGAGGAGACCGTCGCCGCCTACGACCTGGAAGGGCTGCGGGCGATGATCGCCGCCGTTCACGACGAGCTGCGCAGCCGCGGGGCCGCCGACCCGAAGCTGCCAGAGCCGCCGCGGCCGGACCCAGCGGCGGCGCTCGCCTGGGCCGCCGCGGCCGCCGAGGAGTGCCTTGAGGAGCTGCGGGAGAAGAACGGCAAACGGAGCGAGGCCGACCGCGAGCTGCTGGAACGGGCGCTGGCGCTGCTCGGCGCTCCCGAGGCGCCCGGCCTCGCCGCGCTGCTGGCGCTGACGACGAAGAGCAAGGCGAAGGCCCTCGCCCCCTACAAGGAGGCGATCGACGCGGCGGTCGCGCGGGTCGCCGAGGCCGGCGAGGGCGGGGTCGTGTACGGCCACCTGGCGGAGCTGCTGGAGCTGTTCTCCGCCCGCTTCGAGGCAGCGAAGGAACGGCGGGCGGGGATCGACTTCGAGGACCTGCAGATCCTCGCCGCGCGCCTGCTGGAGCGGGCCGAGGTCGGCGAGCACTACCGCTCGCGCTTCCGCCAGATCCTGGTCGACGAGTTCCAGGACACGAACCGCCTGCAGCTGCGCTTGATCGAGGCGCTGCGCGGCCCCAAGACCGAGCTGGTCGTGGTCGGCGACGAGCTGCAGTCGATCTATGGCTTCCGCCACGCCGACCTCGAGGTGTTCCGCCGCCGGCGCGAGGAGATCGACCGCCGCGCCGACGCCGAGCTGATGCGGCTGAGCGGCAACTTCCGCTCGCGGCCGGAGGTGGTCGGCGCGGTGAACCTCTGCGGGGAGGCGCTGCTCGGCGGCGCCTACACGCCGCTGCGGGTGGGAAGCGACACGCGAGAGGTCGCTGGTTCGGAACCAGCGGTCGAGCTGCTGCTGACCGCCCGCGACGGCTGGGACGCCGAGGGGATCGAGCTGGAGCCGGCGATCGACGGCTCGACCCCGCCGGGCTGCCTGGCCGAGGCGCGTTTTGCGGCGGAGCGCCTGCGCGAGCTGGCCGACGCCGGCGTGCCGCGCGGCGAGATGGTCGTGCTGCTGCGCGCCTTCACCCACCTCGACGCCTATGAGGACTCGCTCGAACGCGCCGGCCTGCGCCCCTACGTGGTCGGCGGCCGGGGCTACTGGTCCCAGCAGCAGGTCGCCGACGTCTGCGCGCTGCTGGCGGTCGTCGCCAACCCGCTCGACGACCACGCCCTGTTCGGCGCCCTCGCCTCCCCCGCCTGCGCGGTCGCCCCGGACACGCTCTGGCTGCTGCGCAAAGGCGCCGGCAAGCGGCGCCACGTCTGGCCCGCGGTCGAGCGCGCGGCCGGGTTTGGAGATTCCGAGCTGAAGGAGCCCGAGCGGCTGGAGGGGATTCCGGACGCCGAGCGCGAGCTGCTGGCACGCTTCGTCGCCACCGTCGTCTCGCTGCGCGAGCGGGCGCCGCGTCTCTCGCTGCCGGCGCTGGTCGAGGCGGTGGTGACCGAGACCGGCTACGACCTGGCGGTGCTCTCGCGGCCGGCCGGCGAGGCCCGCTTCGCCAACGTCCGCAAGATGGCCCGGCTGGCGACCGAGTACGAGCAACGCGAGGGCCGCGACCTGCGCGGCCTGCTCGACTTCCTCGCCGCCCGCGCCGAGGGCGAAGCCGAGGCCCAGGCCGCGACCGCCGCCGAGGGCCACGACGGGGTGCGGATCATGACCGTCCACAATGCCAAGGGGCTGGAGTTCGGCGTCGTCGCCGTCCCCGACCTCGCGCGCCGGCTGCTGAACGGCAACCGGGCGCCGCTGCTGGCGATCGGGCGCGAGGAGCAGCCGCGGGTCGGCCTGCGCCTGCTCCGCCTCGGTAGCCCGAAGATCGACCTCTACGACTACGGAGATCTCTGCGAGGAGTCGGGGGAGCGCGAAGCCGAGGAGGAGCTGCGCCTCTTCCACGTCGCCGCCACCCGCGCCCGCCAGCACCTGATCCTCAGCGGCGTCGTCAACCCGAAGGAGGGCCGCGAGACGAAGGGCAGGGCGGTGGTCGAGCGGCTGGTCGAGGCGCTCGGGGTGCCGCGCGACGAGGACGCGAGCGTGCCGGTGGCGCCGCCCGAGCCGCGACCGGGCCTGGAGGCCGAGTTCGAGGCCTCGGAGATCGCCGTGCGGGTCAACCTGCCCTCGCCCGAGCGCGCCGCCGAGCTGCGGCAACTGCGCCGCGAGAGCGCGGCCGAGCGCGGCATCGGAGAGGGACCGCCGCCGCTGGTCGAGCGCAGGCCTCCGATCGTCCCCAGCCGCCCGCTCTCCTACACCGCGATCTCCGCCTACGGGGATTGCGCCTACCGCTTCTACATGGAGCGGGTGCTGGGGCTGGCGCCGAACGAGGCGCGGCCGGGGAACGAAGGGGAGCCTTCAGCCCGCGAAGAACGGACGGCTCGGGGCGCGGCGGTGCACGCGCTGCTGGAGTGGAGCGAGGCGAACGGTTGGGCCGAGCCAAGCGAGGACCTGGCCCTCCGCCACGCCGCCGCAGCTGGCCTTCAAAAAGCGGACGGGCTGCTCGACCCAGTCCGCCAGTGGATCGGCTCACCGCTGCGGGAACAGGTCTCAGCGGAAGCGACCAGGGTGCGGGCCGAGGTGCCGTTGCTGCTGGGGATCGGTGGGACCGTGCTGCGAGGCTCGATCGACCTCTTGGTCGAGCGAGAGGGGGCGCCGCCGCTGGTGATCGACTACAAGACCGACCGCCTTGACGGGGCCGATCCGGCCGAGCGCGCGGGCCGCTACGGCGTCCAGCGCTCGATCTATGCCCTGGCGGTTGCCGAGGCGCTCGGCGCCTCCGAGGTCGAGGTCGCCTACGTCTTTCTGGAGCGGCCCGAAGAGCCCGCCACGTCACTCCTCACCGCCGAGGAGATGGCGACCGCCCGGGCCGAGCTGGAGAGCACCATCGCCCGGATCACCGAGCCCGAGTTCCCCGTCGCCGCCCCCGAGGAGCGCGACTGGTCGCTCTGCCGGGGCTGCCCGGCGCTACGCGGACTCTGCTCCGGCCTCGGGGCTGTCGAGGCGGGCGGCGAGAGCGTCGAGGTTTAGCTCTTTCAGCCCCTCGCCGACCTCGTCCAGCTCGGCCGCGCAGTAGTTGACCAGCTCCTTGCCCTCCTTGCAGAGGTCGAGCGTCTCGCGCAGGCCGGCCTGGCCGGAGTCGAGCCGGTCGATGATCTCCTCCAGCCGCTCGACCGCGGCCTCGTAGGAGTCAGGCTTCGCCGTCGCGCTCTGGTTTGGCTCGGATGCGTCCATCGCTGAAGCGAAGGCTAATGCGCTCCGCGGCGCCGGCCTCCGCGGCGCTGGTCAGCGGCTCGCCGCCCTCGCCCTCGACCAGGGCGTAGCCGCGCTCCAGGGTGCGCTCGGGTTCGTGCGCCCGCAGCGCCACCGCGGCGCGCTTGAGCGCCTCGCGCTGCCGCTCCATATCGGCGCCGAGCGCCCGCCGGCGCGCCCGCTCCAGCACCACGGTCCCGATCCGCCGCTGGAACGAGGTCCGGTCGGCGAGGCCGCGTTCGGAGGCCGCGCGGATCTCGCGGATCTTCTGGTTGAGGGCGTCCCGCTGCCGCTGCAGCGCCCGCGCCGGCCCGCGGGCCAGGGCGCCGAGGTGGCGGGAGCGGGCGTCGACCGCCCCCTCCCCCGCCCGCCGCAGCGCCAGCGCGCAGCGCTCCAGACTTCCCCGCGCCGCCAGGCAGTCGAGCGGCACCGCCGCTTCGGCCGCGTGGGTGGGGGTCGAGCAGGCGACCGCGGCGACGTCGTCGATCAGGGTGCTGTCGCGCTCGTGACCGACGGCGCTGACCACCGGCACGCGCAGCATCGCCACCGTGCGGCAGAGGGTCTCGTCGCAGAAGGCCCAGAGGTCGGCGAGGCTGCCGCCGCCGCGGGTGACGACGATCGCCTCCACCTCCGGCCGCGCCGCCAGGTCCTGCAGCGCCAGCCCGATCGCCGGCGCCGCGTGGCGGTCCTGGACCGGGGCGAAGGCCCAGACCACCGAGCCGCCCCAGCCACGCCGCTGGAGCCCGGCGAGGAGGTCGCGCCGCGCGGCGCCGCGCTCGGCGGTGACGACCCCGATCGTCTTCGGCAGCAGCGGCCGCGCCAGCTGCTTCTGCAGCTCGAACAGGCCCTCGGCGCGCAGCTGTTTGCGCAGCGCCTCCAGCCGGGCGATCAGGTCGCCTTCGCCGGCCAAGCGCACGTGCGTCGCCCGGAAGGAGAAGCTCGGCGAGGCCTGGCCGCCGCCGGGGTAGTAGTCCGGCCCACCGCTGATCACCACTTCGGCGCCGTCGCGCAGCGCGCCGTCGCTCAGCCCCGCCTTCTCCAGGTCGTTGAGCCAGATCGCGCAGGGGACAGCGCCCTCGCCGTCGCGCAGCTCGAAATAGGCCTGCACCTTGCTGCGGCTGACCCCGGTCACCTCGCCGATCAGCTGCACCCGCGCCCGCTTGCGCATCTCCTCCTGAAGCTTGCGCGCGTAGCGGCCGACCGCGAACGGACCCGGCAGCCGCGGCCCGGCGCTCGCCTGCTGGGCGCTCGCCTCCTGGCTCAAGCGTTCTTCCACCGTCTGGCCCAGGACTTCAGCTCGCTGAGGACGGGGTCCAGCTCCTGCCCGACCACGGTCAGCGAATAGGTGACGCGCACAGGCGTTCCGGCTTCGACCTGGCGCTCGACCAGCCCTTCCTCCTCCAGCTCCCGCAACCGCTGCGAGAGCAGCCGATCCGACAGTCCCGGCACAGCCTTCCCAAGCTCGCGGTAGCGCATCGGCCGCTCGGTAAGAGCAACGACGATCGCCCCCGTCCAGCGCTTCCCGATCAGCTCGATCGCGCGGTGGAAGTGCGGGCAGACCGCGCCTCCAGCTTTCTCCTCGACATGCGTAGAGCTACCCGGCTCCATCTCGCGAGCTTACAGAACGTAAGTGACGGGCTTTTTTGGCTTCAGGCCGTACACGGCCCGGTATCGACTCCCTCTGGGTCGCTCTGCCTCAGCGCTTCGCGCACCTGCTCGGCTGGGATCGCGAACCCGCCCCGCGTGCCACTCGTGGTCGCGGCGAAGACGGTGCCGACGACGTTGCCCCGCGGGTCGACCAGCGGCCCGCCGGAGTTGCCGCTCCGCACGCTGCCGCTGAGGGCGACGATGGTCCGTTCGACCGGCCCGCTGCCGTAGGAGTCCTCGCTGATCGTCGCCCGCGTCTCGCCGATCCGCGCCGGCGCCAGCGCGTAGGGCCCGTTTTCGGGATAGCCGAGGACGGCTGCGTCTTCTCCCTGCTTGCGCCGTGAGCTGATCGGCAGCGTCGGCAGCGCCGCCCCCACCTGCAGCAGCGCCAGGTCGTACCGCGGCTGGTAGAAGATCGGCGTCGCGTCGAGCTCGATCCCGTCCTGGGTGGTGACGGTGGTGTCGTCGGAGCCGGCGACGACGTGGGCGTTGGTGACGACGATCCCCGGCTCGACCGCCCAGCCCGAGCCCTCGATCCCCAGGCCGCAGGCGGTGCTGAGCACCCGGACCACCGATTCGCCGGCGCGGAGCACCTCGGGGTCCTGGGCGATCTTCGCGTCGGGCGGGGCGATCGGGGCGGCGGGACCGAACACGGTCGGCGAGGGGTCGACCCGGTCGAGGGCGTTCAGCAGCGGCCCCGATGGCGGCAGCACGTCGTTGAGGCTGCGCAGGATCACCGACTGCTGGATGTCGGCGCGCAGCCGCGCGGTCGCGGGCGCGTGGAGGAGGACGGCGCCGAAGATCCAGGCGAGGCCGAGGGCCACCGAGGCGATCAGCGCCGCCCCGCCGGCCCCGTCGGCAGCCTGGAGGAACGGCCGGCGGACGAGCTTTTCCCGCAGGCCGAGGGCGAAGCTCTCCAGCGTCACCGCCATCAGGGCGCCGACCAGCAGCGCCCCGAGGGCGCCGAAGAGCGGCGCGTAGGGCGAGTGCGAGCCCTTGGTCAGCAGCAGCGGCGCGATCCGGCTGCCGGCGAAGGCCCCGAACCCGAACCCGACGAGGGTGAGCGCGCCGACGATCAACCCCTGGCGGTAGCCCCAGAGAGCGAGAGCGATGGTGAAGGCGAGGATCGCCCAGTCCAACACGGTCACCCCCGGAATAGAAGCACGCCGAGTTTCCCTCCTTTGCCTCCACTACCTTTCGCCGGTGAGTTCAATGCCATCCGAGGCGGAGCGCCGCCGCCGCCTGCTCACCCGCGCCGCCCCGCTGGCGGCCCTTGCCCTGCTCGCCTTCATCTTCGGCGTCGCCACCGGCTCGGGCGGTTCGCCGGAAAAGGACGCCGCCAACCGCTTCGTCGAAGCCTGGGAAGGGCGCAACTTCAAAGGCATGTACGGGGAGCTGACCGACGCCGCGAAAGCACAGGTCGAGCGTGAGGCTTTCGAAGCCGCCTACCGCGAAGCCGAACAGACGGCGACGGCGCGGACGATCGACGCCGGCTCGGCCGGCGATGCGACCGAGACCGACGGGGCGAAGGTCGTGCCGGTCGAGATGACGATCGGGACGGTCGCCTTCGGCACGATCGAAGGCGAGGTTCAGCTGCCCTACGCCGACGGCGGCATCGAATGGGACCCGAGCCTCGCCTTCCCCGGCCTTGAAACCGGCGAGGAGCTCGGCGCCGACGTCGAACTTGCCGAACGGGCCCCGATCCTCGCGCGCGACGGCACCGTGCTGGCCGAAGGGCCCGCGCAGGAACGGGAACACCCGATCGGCACCGCCGCGATCGACGTCACCGGCGAAGTCGGCGAAGCCGACGAAGAAGAACTTGCCCGGCTCGCCCGCCACGGCTTCCCGCCGGAAACCCCGGTCGGGATCAGTGGGCTGGAGCGCGCCTTCAACGACCGCCTCGCGGGCAAGCCCGGCGGCTCGCTGGTGGCGGTCGCCGCCGACGGCAGCTCGGTCCGCACCCTGGCAAAGACCAAGCCGAAACCGGGGGCGCCGGTGAAGACGACGATCGACGCCGACCTGCAGGAGACGGCGGTCTCGGCGCTGGCCGGCCGCTCGGGCGGCGTCGCGGTGCTGGACGCGCGCAAGGGCGACGTGCGGGCGCTGGCCGGGCAGGCCTTCTCGGCCCCGCAGCCTCCCGGCTCGACCTTCAAGATCGTCACCACCACCGCCGCCCTGGAAGCGGGCGAGGTCAGCCTCGACGACGAATTCGAAATCACCGACGGGGTCAACGTCGGCGGCCGCTTTATCAACAACGCCAACGGCGAGTTCTGCGGCGGCACCTTCGCGGAATCGTTCGCCGAGTCGTGCAACGCGGTCTTCGCCCCGCTGGGACCGGCGGTCGGCAACGACAAGCTGGTCGAAACCGCGGAAGCCTTCGGCTTCAACTCGCCGCTGACCCTCTACGACCAGCGGATCGTCGAGGAAGTCGACCCCGAAGAATCGACGATCCCGACCGAGATCGGCGAAGAAGTCGACCTCGGCGTCTCGGCGATCGGCCAGGGCGAAGTGCTGGCGACGCCGCTGGAGATGGCGAGCGTGGCCCAGACCGTCGCCAACGACGGGGTCCGCGAACCGACCTCGATCGTCCTCAACAAGAAGCTGCGGCCCGACGCCGACCCGGTGCGGGTGATGTCGGAGAAGACCGCCGAGGAACTGACCGACCTGATGATCGGCGTCGTGGTCGAAGGCACCGGCACCGCCGGCGCGATCACCGAGGCCCAGGTGGCTGGGAAGACCGGAACCGCCGAGCTGGGGCCGAAGCCGGGCGAAGAGGACAAAGAAAACCCGGTGCAGATCAAGGACGCCTGGTTCAGCGCCTTCGCCCCGGCCGAAAAGCCGCGCCTGGCGGTCGGGGTGATCCTGATCGAAGCGGAAGCCTCGGGCGGCGAAGTCGCCGCGCCGATCGCCTCGGAAGTGCTCTCGGCCGGGATCTAGAGGTCGAGCGTCACTTCAGCGCCCTCTTCGCCATCCGCACCGGGGATGTGGAGGGTGAGCGGCCGGTTCTCCGAAGCGGATTCCGGCAGCAGGAAGAGCGCCAGCGAGCCCTCGATCGCGCCCAGCTGCGCGGTGGTGTCGAGTCTCGGCACCTGTTCTTCGGATTCGACTTCGCCGTCGAGTTCGAGGGCGTAGATGCTCTCGCTCGGCAGCACCTCGAACTCGTTCTCGTCGATGTCGGTGATCGTCAGCGTCGAGGGCAGGAACTGCGGCTCGTCGCTTTCGTTCTGGACTTCGAAGAAGATCCCGAAGTAGCTTTCGCCTTTCGGCGCTTCCGGCTGGCCGACCAGGTAGGCCTCGTCCTCGTTGTCGTTCGGGTTGAGGTAGCGCGAGAAGGTGACGTTGTACTTCAGCTCGCCGAGCTCGACCGACTGACCCTCGTCGACCTCCTTCGAGTGGCTCTCATAGCCACAGGCGGAGACGCCAACCGCGAGCAGCAGCAGCGCCGCGAAGGCGAGCAGCGACAGCAGTGGGCGGCGGTGCTGGGACATCGGCGGCGCGGAGTCTATATAGGAGGGGAGGATGCCCGTCGCGTTCCAGGCGGGGGCCTACGGGATGCCCGTCGCCAGGCGGTTTCCGCCGGCGACGGCGATGCGCTCGGCGGCCGGCCGCTCGGCCTCGAGCTGGTCGCGCAGGCGGCGCAGAGCCTCGCGCCAGCCGCGGGCCTGCCAGACCGAGCCGGCGCTCAGCAGCTCCAGGCCGCGGTCGACCAGGCCGGGCTCGGTCCAGTGGGTGACGCGGACCGCGGTCAGGCCGCCGGGCGCCTCGGTCAGCTCCCAGACGGTGTGGCTGGGGATCCGGTTGACGCGGCCGCCCTGGCCCCGCTCGACGATCTGGAACGGCTCGTCGAGCGAGACGATCGTGGTGTCCATCCAGGGGCTGCGCAGCGGCCCCTTGGCGCGGAACCTGGCCCCGGCGCCGACGCCGACCGGGTCGATCCGCAGCAGGTGGAAGCCGGTCAGGAAGTGGTCGGTGAAGGAGGGCCGCCTGGAGAGGTCCGCCAGCGCCGCGAAGACCTGCTCGCGGGGCAGGTCGATCTCGATTTCGGTGCTGATCGGTCCCATCGGGGCGCCGATTCTAGATGCCAGGCGCGCGGCGCGACCACCCTGGGGAATTTGAGTGACAGGGCCCCGTGCCGGGAGTAGGATCGGAGCTCTACCGGGAAGGAGTTGTTTTCCATTTTCAATACCGCCGACACCCACCCAGTCGGTGAGGCGTTTACCTCCGGCTCGATGCCAGGCGAGGGCACCTACTTCTGCCTCGTCTGCGGCACCCAGCTATCGCTGCGCGAGACCGACGAGCTGCCGGAGTGCGCCTACTGCGGGGCCAGCCGCTACCGCCGCGACTCGATCTTCTCCTCGCTGCAGGAGCACGGCTCGCCCACCGTCGAATTCGCCCTCACCCTCAAGCACGAGCCGCCGGCCTGGCTTTCCGAGGCCCAGGAGCAGCTAACCGAGCCCGGACACCACCTGGCGATGCGCGAGGGCGGCAGGGTCGTCACCTTCCAGCTCAGCAAGGACTGGACCCGGATCGGCCGCTGCGAGACGGCGGACCTCTGCCTCGACGACCCGAGCGTCTCCCGCCGCCACGCGATGCTGGCGATCGAAGGCGGCCGGCCGCCCAGGGTCCTAGACGACCGCAGCCTCAACGGCGTGCTCGTCAACGGCCGCAAGGTCGACTACGCCGAGCTGGAGCCGGGCGACGAGATGGCGATAGGGCGCTACAGGCTCTACCTGCTGCACGCCTGATCGCGAGTCCGCGAGAGAGTCCGCATATCGGACACTGACGCGGACTCGCCACATCAGAGGCCAGTTCTTCCGCCACCCCCGTCCCTACGATTCGGACCGGTGACCGCTGCCCCCCTCTCGGATGACCCTGGCCGCCCCACGAGCGGGGAGGAGTCGATCTCGGCCTCGGCCGAGCGAGCCCGGGCGGAGCTGCACGCGGAGATAGAACGCGTCCGCAAAGGAGTCGAGCAGATGCTCGACGAACAGGACGCACCCCTGAACGACGACCTCCGCTCCGAGCTGGACACGATGCAGGAGGACCTCCGCCGCTACGTCAAGACCCGCATCCGCAAGTCCCAAAAGCGCACCGACCGCCGCTTCAACCGCCTAGAGGACCGCACCTCCACCCTCGAGAAGCGCCTAGACGACCTAGCCGCCGAGCGCCGCCTAGCCGAATGGCGAATCCACTCCGACACCGAGCAAATGCTCGACGGCCTGCTCGGCGAGGTCCGGGAGATCGCGGACCGGTTGGAGGGAAGACCCCCCTCAGCGTGAGCGTGGCAGGGGTCCGGTGACCCCTCTCGCTCAACTTCTTTCGGTGGTGCGTGGTCGGCTTGCCGTGGGCGTGGACGCCGAAAAAGTACAAGCCGCGAGAGGGGTCACCGGACCCCTTTTCAGCTTCAAGCGGTGCGACCCTTGCCCATCGTTCGAGGAGCAGCAGTTCGAACCCCCCAGAGCAGACCGCTCGCATGAAGATGAACCAAGGTTCGATACGTATCCGAATCTGATGAGAGAGCCGGGTACCCGGCTCTAGCCTGCTTCGTCTCTACTCGGTCGAGATGCTCGGGTCCGCTTGGACCTTGAGCGGGACGATCATTAGGAAGTTGCTCGTCGCGTCAGCGGCTAGGTCGAGGATTCGCTGCGCCTCTTCATCTTGGCTGGTGGCCTGGAGCTCTTTGGCGTAGCCGCCTAGGAGGTCGTCCAGGTCGATCAGGGCCTCGGAGTCGAGGTCTTTGAGTTCGACTTTGGCGCCTCGGCCCAGGCGGCGTTCGATCGCGGCGCGGTCGATGCCGTGGGCGTTCTGGCGGACGTAGACGCGGCCGCCGGTCATACCGGCGCAGGCCCAGGGGCCGATGTCGCCGAGGACGACTGCGCGCCCGGAGGTCATGTACTCGAAGGCGAAGCCCTTGATGTTCGCGCGGTTGGCGAGGGACCCGCGGCTGTCGTCGATCGGGCTCTCCGGCTCGCCGGCGATCACCACGTCCGCCCCGGAGAGGCGGATGCAGAAGCGGGAGTCGGCGCTGCCTTGGACGTAGAGCTTGCCGCGCTGCGCCCCGTAGGCGAAGGACTTGCCGACCGAGCCGTTGACCCGCTTGCCGCGCGCGCCCTTGCCCTTGAGGATCGAGATCGAGCCGCCCAGCATCGTCTTGCCGACGCCGTCCTGGGCGCCGCCCTCGACGCGGATGTTGACCCCGTAGGAGTTGAAGGCGCCGAGCCCCTGGCCGGCGACCGAGCCGCCGTTGAACTCGAGGCTCGCCAGCACGTCTTCGCTCGGCTCGGGACCGCCGTCGAAGATCCGCCAGCGGGCCATCGCCCCCGCCAGCTCGGTGCCGAGCACGCGGTCGTTGGCGTCGGTCGCCCGCGGGAACCGACTGCGGACAGTGCTGCCGCCGCAGACTTCCGGCGCCAGCTTGGCGATCTCGCTCGAGGCCTCCTTGGCCTCCATCCGGATCGGCCGGGCCATGACGAGGCCGGCTTCGGCTCGCGCCTCAGTCTCCTCGGCGACCGGAAGGTCGAGCGGTTCGAGGTCGAGGTGCTCCTCCAGCGGCGTGATCAGCGGCGCCAGGTCGACCGAGTCCTTGGCCGCGACCTGCTCCAGCAGGTCGTAGCGGCCGACCAGGTCCTGGGCGCGGTCGTAGCCGAGCGACGCCACGACCTCCTTGACCTCCTCGCCCATCGAGGAGAAGAAGCGGGCGCAGCTCTCGGCGGCGCGGTCGACCTCCTGCGGGGTGAACTTCTTCAGCCCGTGCTCCTGGGCTTCCTCGGTGGTCTCGATCTG
>JBIOTO010000190.1:0-2518 GCA_044865945.1 Solirubrobacterales bacterium | reverse complement strand
GCGTCGTCGTCCTCGGCGGCCTCGCCGCCCTGATCCTGACCAGCCCGGGCTGGCCGGAAGTGCGCGAGACCTTCTTCAACTGGGAAGTCTTCAAGGACTCCTTCCCCGACGTGGCCAAGGCCTTCTGGCTCGACGTGAAGATCTTCATCGTCGCCGAGCTGGCGATCCTCGTCGTCGGCCTCGTCGTCGCCCTGGTGCGGATCTCCCGCTCGCCGGCGACCTTTCCGCTGCGAGCGCTTTCGGTCGTCTACGTCGACGTCTTTCGCGGCGTGCCGACGATCCTGCTGGTCTTCCTGATCGGCTTCGGGGTCCCGGCGCTGCGCCTCGACGGGTTGCCGACCGACCCGGTCGTCCTCGGCGCGATCGCCCTGATCCTCTCCTACAGCGCCTACGTCGCCGAGGTCTACCGCGCCGGCGTCAACTCGGTCCACCGCGGCCAGCGCGACGCCGCCCTCGCCGTCGGCCTGACCGAGACCCAGGCGATGCGCCACGTGGTCCTGCCGCAGGCGATCCGGCGGGTGTCGCCGCCGCTCCTCAACGACTTCGTCGCCCTGCAGAAGGACGTCGCGCTGATCTCGATCCTCGGCCCGCTGGAGGCCTTTCGCGAAGCGCAGATCATCGAGGCGCAGCTGTTCAACTTCACGCCCCTGGTCGCCGCCGCGCTGCTCTACCTGGCGGTGACGATTCCGACCGCGCGGATCGTCGACCGGCTCGGCGGGCCCGAGGGGGCGGTGCGGTGAGCGCGCCCGGCGGGCCCGTCCTCGACCTGCGCGAAGTGACCAAGGCCTACGGCGAGCGCGAGGTCCTGCGCGGTATCGACCTGACTGTGCGCGAGCACGAAGCGGTGGCGCTGATCGGCGCCTCGGGCTCGGGCAAGTCGACCCTGCTGCGCTGCATCGACCTGCTGGAGGAGATCGACGACGGCGACGTCTTCCTCGACGGCGAGGTGATCACCGACCCGGCGATCGACCCGGTCGCGGTCCGCCGCCGGCTCGGCCTCGTCTTCCAGGCCTACAACCTATTCCCGCACATGACCGCGCTGGAGAACGTGATGCTGGGGGAGAGGCGCGCCCACGGCGCCACTCGCGCCGAGGCGGAGGCCCGCGGCCGCGAGCTGCTGGCCCGCTTCGGGCTCGCCGGCCGCGAGGACGACCGCCCCGACAATCTCTCTGGCGGCCAGCAGCAGCGGGTGGCGATCGCCCGTGCCTTTGCCGGCCGCCCGCGGGCGCTGCTGCTCGACGAGGTCACCAGCGCCCTGGACCCGGAGCTGGTCGGCGAGGTGCTTGCGGCGGTGCGCGACCTGAAGGCGGAGGGGATGACGATGCTGATCGCCACCCACGAGATGAGCTTCGCCCGCGAGGTCGCCGACCAGGTCGCCTTCCTGCACGAGGGGCGGATCATCGAGCAGGGCTCCCCGGCCCAGGTACTGGTGACTCCGGAGCAGCCTGAGACCCGCCGTTTCCTGCGACGTTTCCAGGGAATTACTCAAAGTATTTGACGCGCGTTGAGGTTGCGGTTATGCTGCGCACCGCTTGAGCATTCAGGGAATTCGCTCAACGCAGGGAAACATAGCTAGCACCTGTGCCTTAATCGGTTAAAGGGTCGGCGTTGTAAGCCGAAGATCCGGGTTCGAGCCCCGGCGGGTGCATTTCGAACAACAAATTCGAAGCAGAAAGTTCGGAATCACGGCTATGGGCGAGAACATCTTCACCAGGTTCAATCAGGTCGCGGCAGGCGAGAGCGGCCAGGCACTGTGGGCGGCGCGTGCTCCCTACCGGCCCGAGGCCGAGTTCGACCTGATGCTGATTCCGCGGTTGCCGCAGGGCACCGACTGGCGGGAGGACGACGCCGCCCTGGCGGCGCTGGAGCGGATCGAAGCCGAGGACTGGGTGGGCTCGGTTTCGCGCGAGGGCAAGCAGCCCACCGTGAAGCTCGACGACGAGTGGATCGAAGCGCGGGGAGAGGCGATCCGCTCTGGCGCCGCCGGTGCCGGCGAGTTCGGCGACATGGCCGCCGAGAACCGCTACGCCGTCTACTTCTGGGGCGCCAACACGACCAAGGCGCTGCACATCGGCCACCTCCGCAACCTCGCCGTCGGCAACGCGATCGCCGGCGCGCTGAAGCAGGCCGGAGCCGGGGTCGAGAACCGCAGCCTGATCTGCGACGTCGGTCGCAGCATGGGCGAGGCGATGGCCGGCGTCGCCACCCGCGCCGGCGAGGACGCCGGCCCCGACGCCGACGAGAAGAGCGACCACTTCGTCGGCTTCTGTTACGCCGACTACGTCACCGCCAGCCGCAACGGCGGCCAGGGCGACGACGGCGCCGAGGACTCGGTCGCGCGCGAGTCGACCAAATACAACGACAAAGCCGACGAGATGATGATGCGGGTCCTCGACGGCGACCAGAAGGCGCTGGAACTGTGGTCGCGGACCCGCTCCTGGGTCGTCTCCGGCCAGCGCAAGACGCTCGCCAGCCTCGGCATCACCTTCGACAAGGTGATCTACGAGTCCGACTACCT
>JBIOTO010000189.1:0-14065 GCA_044865945.1 Solirubrobacterales bacterium | reverse complement strand
TCCGCTCAGCTGCGCGACGGTCTCTGGGAGAGGGGCACCCGTCCCTCCCTACCAGCCAGCTAGTCGCCGCCCGGGGTCCAGAGTCCGCCGGCTTTGGCTTTGCCCTCACCCTCGGGAGCCAGCAGTTTCTCCCGCGCCTCGGCTTTCTCCTGGCGCGCGTCGGCTTCCTCTTTGGGGATCGGTTTGGCGGCATCGGCCACCAGCTCGATCGCCTTGCGGGCCCGCAGGTCTTCGCGGATCAGCGCGTCGCGGCCGTTCTGGCGCAGTCGCTCGAGCAGCTTCTCGGGGCTGGTGCGCTCGTGTTCGGCGCTGTGCTCGAGCGCCTCGATCATCTCCTCCTCGGAGACCTCGATCCCCTCCGCCTCGGCGATCGCCGTCACCACCGCCTCGCGCCGCAGCTCTTTTTCGGCGTCGGGCTTGGTTTCCTCGATCAGCTCGTCCCGCGTTTTGCCCTGCATCTGCAAGAACTGGTTGGGGTCCATGCCGCGCTGGGCCAGCTGGCGTTCCATCCGCTCCCAGCGTTCGGTCGCCCGCGCCGTGGTCAGCTCGTCGGGAACCTCGACGGTCGCCGCCTCGACGGCGGCGTCGATCGCCGCGACCCGGAAGTCCTCCTCGGCCCGGCTGCCGAGTGCCTCGCCGACTTTCTCGCGGATGTCGTCGCGCAGCTCCTCCAGGGTGTCGAACTCGGAGGCCTCGGAGGCGAAGTCGTCGTCGAGGTCGGGCAGGACTTTCTCCCGCACCTCCTTGACCTTGACTTTGAAGACCGCGTCTTCGCCAGCCAGGTGCTCGGCCTGGTAGTCGGCCGGGAAGGTCACCTTCACCTCGCGCTCCTCGCCGGCCCCGGCACCGATCAGCTGGTCCTCGAAGCCCTCGATCAGCTGACCGGAGCCCAACGCCAGCAGGTAGTCCTCGGCCGCCCCGCCCTGGAAGGCGGTGCCGTCGACGAAGCCCTCGAAGTCGATCAGCAGCGAGTCGCCCTCGGCGCCGGCGCGCTCGACCTGCTCCAGGCGCGCGAACCCCTCGCGGATCCGCTCGACCTCGGTGTCGACGATTTCGTCGGGCACCTCTTTCTCCTCCTTGCCAACCTCGAGCCCCTTGTAAGTGCCGAGCTGAGCCGGCGGCCGCACCCCCACCTCGAACTTGAACCCGAGCGGCTGACCCTCCTCCTCGGGCACCGTGGCCATGTCGATGCTGGGGTCGCCGATTGGGCTGACGCCGGAGTCGAGCAGCGCCCGTTCGTACCACTCGGGCAGCGCGTCGCGGATCGCCTCCTGCAGGACCGGTCCGAAGCCGAGCCGCTGGATCACCAAAGAGGTCGGCGCCTTGCCGGCACGGAAGCCAGGCAAGCGCATCTCTTTCGCCATCGCGCGAGCGGTGCGGGAGGTGGCTTTCTCGACGTCGGCGGCGGGGACCTCCACCTCGACCTCGACACGTGAATTGGGCAGCTCTTTGAGGGTGGTCTTCATGGGCGCCTGACCCTAGCGACGTTGCGACAGCATCGTCCGCAGCGCCACCGCGAAGTCGATCGCGAAGGCCAGCCCGCGCCCCACCGGGCCGGTCACCAGCCACGCTCGCACTCGCTCGTCCGCCGCTCGCATCCGCCTCACTCGCTCGCGTATTCCAGCAGGGAGGAGTCGACCAGCCACTCGACGGGGGCATGGTCGTCGGTGTAGACCTCCCCGCCGGCCAGCCGCGGCTCCAGCGCCGCCACAGCCCGCCGCCCTTCCGGCCGCAGTGCCCGGGGCAGCGTTTCCAGGTTCGCTCGCAACCTGGCCGCCGAGAAGGCCCCCTCGCCGGCGACCAGCAGCGTGTTGGTCTCCTCGACCGGCCAGCGCAGGACCCGGGGGAAGGCCGCCGCCATCGTCCGCCCCAGCACCCGCTCCAGCTCGCGCGCGCCCTCGGGGTGGCCGACGTTGACGATCACCAGCCCGCCCGGCGCCAGCCGCTCGCGCGTCAGCTCGAAGAACTCGCGGGTGGCGAGGTAGAAGGGAATGTAGGGCTGGCGGTAGGCGTCGACCATGATCGCGTCGTAGCCGCCCGCCGAACGCTCCAGCCAGGGCCGCGCGTCCTCGCTGAAGACCTCCATGCGGGGGTTGCGGAGATCGAGGTAGCGGCGCCCGAGCTCGGTCAGCTCGGGGTCGATCTCCACCGCGTCGACCGCGGTCGCCGGGAAAAAGTGGCCGAAGGAGCGGGCGACGGTGCCGCCGGCGTTGCCGAGGATCGCGATCCGGCCCGGCGCCTCACCGCTCGCGGCGGCGCGCAGGACCAGGTGGCCGTCCCAGTAGTCGTCGGTCAGATAGGAGCCGGGCCGATAGAGCGAGTGGACCGCCTGGCCCTCGTTCAGCTCCAGCACCCGGGTGCCGTCGTCGCGTTCGACCACCCGCGCGTACTGATGCGTGGTCTCGGCCTCGTAGAGCACGCGACCGTCGGCGTCGGCCTTGATCGTCCCCACCGGCAACGCCAGCGCCGCCAGCAGAGCGACCGGCACCGCCAGCGCCCGCGCTCCCACCCCGGCGGCCGCGACCAGGGCCAGGGCCAGGGCGAAGGCGAGAAAGGTCCGCTGCGTCCCCAACAGGGGGATGAAGACAAGGGCCGAGACCATCACCCCGACCAGCGAGCCCGCGGTCGAGATCGCGTAGAGCCGCCCGACCACCTCGCCCGAGCTGCCGACCTCGCCGACCGCCAGCCGCACCGCCCACGGCGCCGCCGCCCCCAGCAGCGTCACCGGCACCGCGACCAGCACCAGCACCCCGAACAGCGAGCCGGCGAAGCCGCCGACCGAGACCGTGTCGAAGGCGTCAACCGAGAAGCCAAGGAAGGGGCGGGCGGCAAACGGCACCAGGGCGATCAGCACCGCCGCCGCCAGGACCACGAAGCAGAGCGGGCGCAGCCGCGGGTAGCGGTCGGCGTAGCGGCCGCCGAACCAGTAGCCGGCGGAGAGGGCGACGAGGACGACCCCGATCGTGTTCGCCCAGACGATCGTCGAGGCACCGAAGTAGGGCGCCAGCAGCCGCGCCGCGGCGATCTCGACCCCAAGGCTGGAGGCGCCGACGACGAAGACCAGCGCCGAAAGCAGGCGGCGGTCAGCCCGGGCGGTCGTCGCCGTCACCCCCGGCACCGACGAGCTGGCGTTCCAACCGCTCAGCCTGGCCGGCGGCGACCGCGCGCTGGGCTCGCGCCTCGTCCAGCTCCACCCCCCGCTCCAGGGCGAGGTCCAGCAGCCGCTGCTTCTCGATCCCTTCGCGCGAGACTTCGAAGAAGACCCAGGCCAGCAGGCCGAGGCCGAGGAAGGTCCCCTCGACCATCATCACCACCCCGGCGGTGCTCTGGTCGGCGAGCGGCGAGATGTTCCAGTACGCCTCACCCGCCGCGTACTTCGGGTAGAGCACCGAGCCCGACCACATCAGCACGTTGCCGAGGATCGCCCCGGCGAAGCGAACCGCGATCACGTAGCCGACCTTCCAGGCGGCGTTGAACCAGGTCGGCTTCGGCAGCGGGCCGAAGATCGGCATCCACATCAGGCAGCCGAAGAAGATGAAGCTGGTGTGCTCGACCAGGTGGAGGAAGGCGCCGCCGTAGGCCGCGTCGTAGAGCGCCGGGATGTGCCAGAAGTAGAAGTTGAGCGCCCACAGCGGGAAGGCGACGAGCGGGTGGGCGAGGATCCGCAGGCGGTCGAAGAGGCGGATCGCGAGGATCGGCTGCAGCAGCGGACCGGTCAGGCCGAGGACCAGCAGCAGGGTCGCGAGGTCGCCCAGCATCAGGTGCTCGATCATGTGCGCGATCACCAGCTCCTCGGCAATGTGGGCGACCGGCGAGACGAGGGCGATGGCGATCAGCAAGAGCCCCGAGGCGAAGCAGAGCTGGCGCCAGACAGGCACCGGCCGGCCTTTCTCGGCCAGGGTCAGCGAGCGCTTCGCGTAGAGGACCGCGGCGACCAGCAGCGGCAGCAGCTCCAGCGGCGCGAAAGCCGCCTCGACGTGGGCCAGCGAGAGATGCATCGGTTTTCAGCGTAGCCCGCTGCTAGCTTGGCCTGGCCCGTGAGCTCCCAGAACCACCGCTTCCCCCCGATCGGGAGCTACGGCTTCCTCTCCGACTGCCACACCGCCGCCCTCGTCTCCTTCAACGGCAGCGTCGAGTGGCTCTGCTGCCCCCGCTTCGATTCCCCCAGCGCCTTCGCCGCCCTCCTCGACCGCGGCGCCGGCCACATGTCGCTGCGGCCGAAGGGCGTGATCGTGCCGATCAGCCGCCGCTATTCGCCGGGAACGCTGGTGATCGAGACGACCTGGGTCACCGACACCGGCTGGGTGGTGGTCAAGGACGCGCTGACGATCGCCGACTGGGCGTCGGCCGGCGACGGCGAGGAACGCCCGCGGACCGCCCACGAGTCCGACCGCTCGCTGTTGCGGACGATCACCTGCATCGACGGCGAGGTCGAGATGGAGATGGAGTGCCTGCCCCGCTTCGCCTACGGCGCCGAGGCGGCGCGCTGGAGCGGCGGCGAGCTGGGCGAAGCGGTCGCCACCGACGCCGACGGCAACGAGCTGCTGCTGACCAGCGACATGGAACTGGAGCTGGCCGACGGCGTCGCCCGCGGCACCGTCACCCTGCGCGAAGACGAGGCCGCCTTCTGTGCCCTGACCTGGAGCGACGGCGACCTCGGCGGCCCCCGCAGCGCCCCCGAGGCGCTGGAGCGGATCGACTCGACCGAAGAGTTCTGGCGCGAATGGCTGCGGGCCGGCGACTTCCCCGACCACCCCTGGCGGATTCATTTGCAGCGCTCGGCGCTGGTCCTCAAGGGCCTCACCTACGCCCCGACCGGGGCGATCATCGCCGCCGCCACCACCTCGCTGCCGGAGACGCCGGGCGGCGAACGCAACTGGGACTACCGCTTCAGCTGGATCCGCGACTCGACCTTCAGCCTCTGGGCTCTGCACACGCTTGGCTTCGACCAGGAGGCGCGCGACTTCATGCGCTTCATCGTCGACGTCTGCCATGACAGCCCAGACCTGCAGATCATGTACGGGATCGGGCACGAGCGCGACCTCACCGAGAGCACGCTCGACCATCTCTCCGGCTACGGCGGGGCGCGGCCGGTGCGGATCGGCAACGGCGCCTTCGACCAGCGCCAGAACGACGTCTGGGGCTCCCTGCTCGACTCCGTCTACGTCCACGAAAAGGCACTCAAAGGGCGCGGCACCCAGACCGACCGGGAACTGATCCGCTACCAGGTGGAAGCGGCGATCGAGGCCTGGCCCCACCCCGACCAGGGGATCTGGGAGTCGCGCGGAGAGCCGCGGCACTACGTCTCCTCGAAGCTGATGATCTGGGTCGCGGTCGATCGCGGCGCCCGCCTCGCCGCCAGCAACGGGATCGACGCCCTCGCCGCGGAGTGGCGGGCGAAGGCCGACGAGTTCAAGGCCGAGATCCTCGAGCACGGCGTTCGCGACGGCGTCTTCCGCCAGCACTACGAGACCGACGCCCTCGACGCCTCGCTACTGCTGATCCCGCTCTTCCGCTTCCTGCCGCCCGACGACCCGCGGGTACGCGACACCGTCAACGCGATCGCCTCCGACCTCAGTGAGAACGGCCTCGTCTGCCGCTACAAGGTGGAAGAGACCGACGACGGCCTGCAGGGCAAGGAGGGGACCTTCCTGATCTGCTCCTTCTGGCTCGTCTCGGCGCTTTCGGAGATCGGCGAGTCGCGTCGCGCCCGCGACCTCTGCGAACGGCTGCTGGAGGCGGCGGGCTGGCTCGACCTCTTCGCCGAGGAGCTCGATGCCGAATCCGGCCAGCACCTCGGCAACTTCCCCCAGGCCTTCACCCACCTGGCTCTGATCAACGCCGTCTCGCACGTGATCGCCGACGAGCAGCGCGGGGACGGCGGCTACACGGCGGTCTTCACCGAGATGGGCGGGGTCCGCGAGGACGGCTGATCCTGGCTCGGCGCGAAGCCCCGCCCGGTAGACAAAAAGCCTACAGACAACAGATTTCCAATTCTCTATATTGCGAGGCGGTCATGGCACCACTCGATCGCCCGAAAGAAGAGAACCTGCTGAACGCCCTGGGGCACCCGCTGCGACGCGAGATCTTGCGCGCGATGGCGGACGGCAAACCGATCAGCCCGCGCGAGCTGTCGGAAGCGCTGCGTCAGCCGCTCAGCAACGTCAGCTACCACGTCCGGGTCCTGGTCCAAAGTGAGGCCGTAACGCTTGTGAGAACCAAGCCGACCCGCGGCTCGATCCAGCACTTCTACCGCAGCAACGTGCAGGCACCGTGGGCGCGACAGGTTCTCGGTTTGGGAAAAACCAACTCGGAGGACGCCGGGGAAAAACCAGGGGGCGCCTCCGCTTAGCCAGGGGGAAAGCAGGATGAACGTTTGCGATGAAAGTAAGACCACTTTGGCCGAAGACGAGAGCGTCGAGGCGGCGGTGCTGCAACAGCTGCTGGAGCTGCACCCCACCCGGCTGACACTGGCGGAGCTGGCCCGGGAGCTCGGCGGTGGCCACAGCGGTTTCGCCGAACACGACGCGGTCCAGCGGGCGGTGCGCGATCTCAGCGCCGTTGGCCTGCTGCACCGGGGCGGGGACTTCGTCGAGCCGACGCGTGCGGCGTTGCGCTTCAGCGATCTGCTCGACCGGTAACCACCCAGCGAAAGTCGGCGCGCAGCCGCGATCGCAGCTCATCAGCAGCCGCGATCGCGGCCGGGGCGTCGTCAGCGCTGACCAGGATCACCTCGGTGGCAGCGAAGCTGCCGAGCTGGTCTTCGACCGCCTGCACCAGGTCCTCGTCCCCGACCCGCGCCTCGGCCTCGACCCCAGCCGCCGCCAGGGCCGCGACGCTGACCACCAGACGCCGCTGCGCGTCCTTGCGGGCGCCCTCGACGTCGGAGGCCCAGCGATCGAGAAAGCCGATCCGCGCCGGCGCCAGTACCACCACCTGGGAGTCCCCGGCCGCGGCATGGGACACCTGCTCGACGGCCGCGGGGTCCTCGAGCCGATCGGCGACGACGACGAGCAGGCGCCGTTCGGCGCGCTCTGCCGGCGCTGGCTCTATTGCCCCGCGCGGCTTCTGCCTCACCGCCACCACGACGAGCAAGACGGCGACCAGTGCTCCGACCGGCAACCCGACGGCGGGCCCGGCGAGGAGAAAGGCGAGGGCGATCGGGACGGCGATCGCGGCAACGACCAGCGGCAACTTCCAGGGGGCCATCCCCAAAAGCCTGCCAGGCGCGCGACCGCCGCCCCCAGAAAATGGGCTCAGTTGCCCTTGACGAGCGATGCCACCGAAGTGACGCGGCCCTGCACGGTCCCGATCTTCACGATCCACACCTCCCCTCTCCCTTGCTTGCTGCGCCGCCCGTCTGCGGCGACCACTCGAAAGTGGTTGAGCATTATTACTCGAAATGATTCCAGCAATCAAGGTGGGACCAGTAAACCTCGTCAATAATCGGAAAAAGCGGAAGCGTTGTGAAAATCCTGATCGACAGGATGTAAAGTCTTTTTATCGGCCATATCCCTAGAAACGAACTAAGGAAATACGGGCCTTGCCGAAGACGAAGAACAAAAAAGAGGGCGTCGAACAGATAGTCGCGAAAGCCTTCGCACACCCTCTGCGGGTGCAGATCCTGATCATTCTGGGCGAGAAGGTCGCGAGTCCGAACATGCTCGCTCAGCAACTCGATCAGAGCCTGAACCTGGTCGCTTACCACGTCCGCGTGCTGGAGAAATACGACTGCATCGAGCTGGTCGACACGAAGCAGCGCCGCGGCGCCACCGAGCACTTCTACCGCGCCACCCGTCGCCAGTTCCTCAGCGACGACGAATGGTCGCGGATGCCGGCGAGCCTGCGCCCGGGAATGGCCGGCGCGATGCTGAAATCGGTCTTCGAAGACATCGAGGCCGCGTCCAAGAGCGGCACCTTGGACGAGGTCGAGGACATCCACCTCAGCCGCACCCCGATGGTCGTCGACAAACAGGGCTGGAGCGATGTCTCGACCTTGCTGAAAGCCACGCTCGACCGCCTCTTGGAGGTCCAGACGGAATCGTCCGAAAGGATCGCGTCAGGCGAGGGCGAGGGCATCCTCTCGAAAGTCCATCTCCTGCACTTCAAGTCGCCGGAGCCGGGCTCCCTCGACCAGGAGGCCGCCTCGACCGACGAGGCAGCGGAGCCAAGCGCTTCCTAGAAGTTTCTGAGCCGGGCCGCGGCGCCGCCCCTCGTCTGAGCGGCGCCGCCGGCTAGGCATCCTCGCTCGCTATCGTTGGCCCGACGGGAAACATTGCCGTCGCGCTGCACAGCTTCGGACTGATGCTCTCAGGGCAGCGACGTTGCACAAGTACTGCCGCCTAATCCGAACGATGCTGTGATGAGCGAGGAGACGAAAGACCAGTCGAGCCCGGGCCCCGGAGAGGGTCTGGCCAGCGAGCGCGCCCTCTGGGCACGGTACGTCAAGGACCGCGACCCCGCGATCCGCGAGGAGCTGGTCCGTCGCTACCTGCCGTTCGCGAAGAACCTGGCCCTCCGCTACCGCGGCGCGAGCGAGTCCTTCGACGACCTTCTGCAGGTGGCGAGCCTCGGCCTCGTCAACGCGATCGACCGCTTCGACCCCGACCGCGGCGCTCCGTTCACGGCGTTCGCCTCGCCGACGATCCTCGGCGAGCTGAAGCGCCACTTCCGCGATCGCGTCTGGACGGTGCGGGTGCCGCGCGGGTTGCACGACCGCATGGCCGAAGTCGAGAAGGCGATCTCCGAGCTGACCGTCGGGCTGCAGCGTTCGCCCTCGGTGCCCGAGATCGCCGAGCGGCTCGAATGCGACCCGACCGACGTGCTCGAGGTGCTGGAGGCAAACCACAACCGCCGTCCGCTCTCGCTCGACCGCCCGGTCGGCGGCGAAGACTCCGAAGAATCGCCGGCCTCGGAGTGGGTCGGCGACGAAGACGCCGGCTTCGAGCTGGTCGAGGACAAGCTCGCCCTGGAGGGCGCCCTCCCCCACCTCGACGAGCGCGAGCGCCTCGTCCTCCAGCTGCGCTTCGTCGAGGATCTCACCCAGTCGCAGATCGCCGAGAAGATCGGCCACTCGCAGATGCACGTCTCCCGAATCCTCCGCCGCACCCTGGAGCGAATCCGCGCCGAGGTGGCAGAGCAAAGCCGCGCCGCCAGCGACACCGAGTAAAGCCGGGACTACTTCTTCGAGAAAGAGGAGATGCCGACGACGAGGTACTCGCCTTCGTCGCCGTCCTCGACCCTCAGCTCGTCGGTCAGCGCCTCGAGGGAGCCGCCCACCTCGGGCAGCTCGAAGCTTTCGCGCAGGCGCTTGGCGCCGCCGTGGGTCATCGGCCCGACCTTCAGCTCGATCCCCTCCGGCAGCTCGGCGATGCTGAGCGCGACGTGGCCGTCGGTGAAGCCCTGCGGCGCCCGAGCGGAGATCGCGTCGCTGAGCAGCATCGTGTCGGAGAGCCGGTCGACGCTGATGTCCTGACGCGCCGCCAGGGCGGAGAGGGCGCGACTCAAGACCGGGCCGACGATCTCCGGCGGCCCGACCCGGATCCGGGTCTCGTCCTCGGCGGTGACCGTGAAGGTGGAGCCGGCCGAGGCGCCGTCCTCGCGCGCCCGCAGCGGCAGGTGCATGCGGATTTCCGTGCCTTTGTCGGCGCCGCCCTTGATCTCGAAGCTGCTGGAGAGCGCCGCGATCAGCGTCAGCCCGATCCGCAGGCTCGGTCGCTCGACGTCGGGGCGCGGGCGGATGCCGGTGCCGTGGTCGCGGATCACGACCGTGAGCCCTTCGAGGTCGCTTTCCGCCTCGACCTCGAGTGGCCCGGGCTCGGTGCCGGCGTAGGCGTGGACGACGACGTTCATGCAGGCCTCGGTGACGACCGTCTTCAGGTCGGCAAGCGAGACCTCGTCCATTCCCAGGCGTTCGGCGAGGCCGGCGAGCGCGTGGCGGACCACGGCCACGTTCTCGGCCCGAGCGGGAAGGGACATTTGCAGCCCCGAGCGGTCATTGGTTGAGCTATTCAAAGTTCCAGCCTGCCCCCAGGAACACCGAGGCCCTTAGGTCGAGCGCGAGCATAGCCGGCTGTCTCGCATCAAAGGCTGCTTACCCCTGCTGCCGACCAGCAAAACAGGATGCAGACGAGTCGCCCCACTGCGGTAGCATCGAGCCGTGAATCCAGCCCCGTTCGAGGCAAAGGTCGGCGATTTGGAGCACGGCGTGCGGACCATTTCCGTCCGTGGCGAGCTCGACCTCAGCACCGCGCCAGAGCTTGAGGGTCCCCTCGACCAGGCGCTCGAGAACGACGAGGGCTCGGTACTGATCGATCTGACCCAGTGCGAGTTCATCGACTCGACCGGAATTGCCCTCATCGTCCGCGCCTGGCAACGCCTGCAGAACGGCGACAGCGGGCGGACGCTGGTTCTCTGCAGCCAGAACGACCAGGTACGCCGGGTGCTGGAGATCACCGGCCTCGAGCTCTCGATCCCGGTCCACCAGACCCGGGACGAGGCACTGACGGCGCTGAGCGACTAACAGCGCCCCGCGCGGGGTAGCCGACGGGGGATGTCCCCCGCGCCCCGCCGTCCCCGCCTGCCTCGGGAGCTGTTCGAGACCCGCAGCCATGCCTGGCATTCGCTCGGCCTGGGCGAGGAGCTGGCGCCGAAATTCTCCAAGCGCCAGTTCGGGGGTCTGCTGATCGCGCTGCTGGTGATCGCCGGCACCCTCTTCGTCTACTACCAGCGCAAGGAGATCGCCCCCGGCCACGGCCAGTGGATCCGGATCGGGACCGCGATCATCCTCGTCACCGTCGGCTCGGCGGCCGCCCACTGGCTGGTCCGCGGGCTCTCCCCCCGCCTCTACCGCCGCCTCGACCCGGCCACTGCCGGCACCACCGGCTTCGTCGTTCGCCTGCTGGCGACCGCGGCGGTCATCGTCCTCGCCCTGCAAATCGTCGGCGTCAACTCCAGCACCCTGGCGCTCGGCGGCGCCTTCACCGCTGTCCTCCTCGGCCTCGCCGCCCAGCAGGCGATGAGCGGGGTCTTCGCCGGCATCGTCTTGCAGAGCACGCGACCGTTCCGGGTCGGCGAACGGGTGCGGCTGGTCGGCGGTGCCCTGGCCGGCTCGCTGGAGGGCACCGTCACCTCGCTGGGGCTCTTTTACACCACCCTTAGCCAGGGAGCCGACCGGCTGCAGGTCCCCAACAACGTCCTCCTCAGCCTCGTCGTCGTGCCGCTGCGCGAGCCCGAGAAAGTCGACGTCCGGGTGCGCTTCCCGGCACGGGCGAACCCGAAGGAGATCGAGGAACGGCTGCTGCGAGCGATCACCGTCCCAACCCGCTACAAGCCCAGCGTCTCGCTGGAGGAGATGGACGGTGACGTGGTCGTCTTCCGCGTCAACGCCACGCCGCTGCGTGCTGAAGACGGTTCGCAGCTGGCCGAGGAGGTCCTCGAGGCGCTGCGGCGCTCGGAACCGGTGACGGGCGAGACCGAGCGCCCTTAGCCGCTCATCTGCCGGCGAAGAGGAGAATCGCCGTGTTGATCACGATCGCCAGCGGCGTCCCGATCAGGGCCAGGGTGCGGAAGAACTTGGCGAAGCCGCCGCGGTAGTTGACCGCCTCGAAGAGCGTGATGCCGACCACGTGGGCGAGGTTGGCGAGGGCGATGCCGATCGCGATCAGGACCGCCGCCGCTTCCCAGCCCGTGCCGATGTCGCTGTCGGCGGTGATCGCCGCGGCCAGCACGGCGACCACGATCGTGCCAATGATGCCGAGGGTGATGCCGGCGAAGTCCGAGCGGGTCATTCCCGGGACGTAGGCGCCGCCCCCGATTTCCTTGTCGGCGAGAGGATTGATAGTTCCCTGTCCCGTTTCCTCGACGTCGACGACGTGGTCGGGGTGCTGGTCGTCGCCGGTCTCGATCATCACCACGCGCAACGGTGGCTCGATCCCTTCCTGCGCCTTCTCAAGCAGGCCCTCCTCGTACCACTTCGACTGTTCTCCGTCGTGCTCGAAGATCAGGACTTCGTCGGCGGGCGCTTTCAGCAGCGCGTCCTGGGCCGCCTGCACCGGATCGGGATCCCCGACCTCGCCGCTGACCTCGACACCGCGCTCGCGCAGATGCCCCAGCGCGCGCTCCAGCCGCTCTTCGGCTTCGCGCTTGGGCTCGTCGATGTCCCCCATCGTGTGTCGGAAAGCGGTGGCCTCAACGGCGGGAACGACGAGACGCAGGTCCACGCCGTCGCTCTCGGCGTTGGCGAGGATCTGCTCCACCGGCTCGGAGCCGTGGAGGTTGTCGGTGAGGATCGCGATCACTTGGCGGGTCATGGCAGTCCTCCTACTCGTCCTGGTCGATCTCCTGATCGGGTTCGCCGTAGACGGCCTCGCTGGGCTCCTCTGGCGGCGGCGCGTCGCTGTCGGGGAAATGTTTCTGGTCGCCGTGCTCGGCGTTGTCGATCAAGTCCTCCTCGGCCAGCTCGAAGCCCTCGGCCTCGCCCTCCCCCGCCTCGACTACCGGCCGTTGCGCCGGATCCGCGACGTGGTCATCGGGCGTCGGGCCGCCAATCCCGGCCGCTTCCGCCGCGGCGGCCTCGGCCTCTTCCTCGGCTATCGGGTCGTCTCGCTCTGGGTCAGTCTCGGTCATGCCCGCAGGCTACCCCCGCCGTTCAGGCACGAAACTCGCTCACCGAGGCGGTGCTGGCCGCGGTCCGAGCGGCGAGCCAGCCGGCGACGGCGCCGAGGGCGCCCCCGAGGCCGAGCAGGGTGGCGGTGCGCATCCGGTCGCGCCGCAGCTTCGAGGCGGTGCCGTGGGCGGTGTGCTTCGCGGTCGCCTTGACCGCCTTACGGGCAACGACGTTCTTGATGGTCATGAGCTCCAGCTACCCGCGGCGAGGTCGACTATGCGACCGATCGCGATTCTCAAACCGTTTGGCGAGCTCGATTTCGAATCGCTATTTGCGGAATCGAGCCGGGGGTGAGCTTGGTCGCGCCTCCTCGATGGGAGAGGTTCCTGGGATCGAACCGCGGCTCACCAAGGCGCTCTCCCACCCGATGCGGATGGAGATCCTGCAGCAACTGCGATCCGGGGTCGCCAGCTCGATCGAGCTTTCCGAGCAACTCGGGGCTCGCCCCGGGGTCGTCGCCTACCACGTCAAGGTACTGGTCCAATACGGCTGCCTGGAACTGATCCACAGCGCCCCCCGTGGAGGCGCCGTGGAGAGCTACTTCGGACTGCCGGGCTAGCTGGCCCGGCTTTTCGACTCGCCCGAGCGCGCCTTTTCCTTGTTCACGGCGCGGGCGGCGATCTCCTCGACGACCTTGGCGTTGAACGCGTCCAGGTCGTCTGGCTTGCGGCTCGAGACCAGGCCCTGGTCGACGTGGACTTCCTCGTCGACCCACTCGGCGCCGGCGTTACGCAGATCGGTCCGCAGACTCGGCCAGGAGGTGATCGTGCGGCCCTCGACCACGCCGGCGTCGATCAGCGTCCACGGTCCGTGGCAGATGACGCCAACCGGCTTGCCGGCCTTGAAGAACTCGCGGACGAATTCGAGCGCCTCCGGTTTGCCCCGCAGCTGGTCCGGGTTGGCGACGCCGCCGGGCAGGACGAGCCCGTCGTATTCGTTCGCGTCGGCGTCCCCGACGGCGCGATCGGCGTCGAACGTGTCGCCCTTGTCGAGGTGGTTGAAGGCCTGAACCTGGCCCGCTTCGGGTGCCAGCAACTCCGCCTCAGCCCCCGCCTCGCGCACCGCCTTCAGCGGCTCCGTCAACTCGGCCTGCTCAACGCCCTCGTTAGCGGTAAGAAAGGCGATTTTCCTTCCCCGCAGGCGGTCTGACATCGGTCGCCCCCTTCTCTCTCGTTTGCGTGATCTCTGCCTCCCGATTACCCCCCGAATCCGGGGGCAAAACGGTGGGAGATCCGCCCGGGAGACACTGCCAGCCGAGCTCGAAGGTCAGCGGAACCTGAACCCTTTCCTTGGCCAAACAGCGCGGACAGGAAGTCCAAGAAGAGGCTGCCTGAGCCGAGTATCCACTGCCGCAGTTGTCGCATCGAAACATGATCTTTTTCTCCTGTCCGTCCAACC
>JBIOTO010000188.1:0-14597 GCA_044865945.1 Solirubrobacterales bacterium | reverse complement strand
GCGACTCTGCTCCTCACCCCGCGGCCGCCTCGCGCAACTGGGCGATCTCCTCATCCGAAAGGCGCCGCGCACCGCCCTCCTTCAGGCGCCCGAGCCCAAGCGGCCCGAACCGCACCCGTTGCAAGGCCACCACGCGATTCCCCACCGCCTCGATCATCCGCCTCACCTGGCGGTTGCGGCCTTCTCGGAGGAGGATCTCGATCTCGCGCTCGCCGACGCGGCTGACCTCGGCGGGGCCGGTCGGGCCGTCGTCGAGCTCGACGCCCTTGCGCAGACGCTCGAGGTCGCGGTCGGCGATCGGCTTACCGAGGCGCACCCGGTAGGTCTTGGGCACTTCGTAGCGAGGATGGGTCAACCGGTCGGCGAGCTCTCCGTCGTTGGTGAGCAGCAGGAGGCCCGTGGTATCCGCGTCGAGGCGCCCGACCGGATACAGCCGCGCCTTCGTCTCGACCAGCTCGACGACCGCCAGCCGGCTGCCGGGCTCACGCGCGGTCGAGACCACGCCCGCCGGCTTGTTCACCGCCCAGACCTCGCGCGCCTCGGCCGCCACCGGCTTGCCGTTGACCCGCACGTCGTCGCCGGCGCCGACGTCCCGCGCCGGGTCGGTGACCACCTCGCCGCCGACCGTGACCAGGCCCTTGGCGACGATCTCCTCGGCTTTGCGCCGCGAAGCGACCCCGCCGTGGGCGAGGAACTTCGCCAGCCTCACGGCTCGGCGCGCTGTTCCCCGGCCTTCAGCAGTCGCTCGCGCAGCTCGCGCTCGTCCTCGGGGCTGGGGTCGAAGCGCGACGGGTCGGGCAGCTGGTCCATCCCGCTGAGGCCGAAGAGGCGCTCGAACAGTTCCGTCGTCTTGAAGATCGCGGCGCCGAACTGCGAGCGGCCGGACTCTTCGATCATCCCCCGCTCAGCCAGGCTGGTCACCGCCGACTCGGAGCTGACGCCGCGGATGCGGGCGATCTCCGGTCGCGTCACCGGCTGCAGGTAGGCGACGATCGCCAGCGTCTCGGCCTGGGCCTGGGTCAGCGGCGGGGTGCGGGGCTTGGCCAGCAGGCGGCGGGCGGCGTCCTCGCTGCCGGGGTCGCTGGCGAGGCTGAAGCCGCCGGAGACCTCGCGCAGGACCACCCCGCGCTTGCCCTCGGCGAGGTCCTCGCGCAGCAACCCGATCGCCTCTTCGACCTGGCCCTCGCTCGCCCGCGTCGCCTCGGCCAGGTCCTTGGCCGAGACCGCCTGCGGCGAGAGGAAGAGCAGCGACTCGACGGTGCGGGAGAGGTCGCTCATGCGCCCTTGTGAATCGCGTCGGGAAGCGTTTTCTTCACCCGGATCGGGCCGAAGCAGGAGTCCTGCTCCCAGGTGACCTCGCCCTTGCGGTAGAGCTCCAGCATCGCGAAGACCGTCACCGCCTGGGTCAGCCGGTCCTCGCCACCGAACTCCTCGTCGAAGTCGAAGTCCTTGCGCCCCAGCAGCGCGTCGCGGACCGCGCGCAGCCGCCGTTCCAGCGAGACGGTCGGGCGGATGTGGCTGAGGTCGACGTCGGGCGGCTCGGTCAGCAGGTCACCGAGGGCGGCACCAAGCGCGTCGGGGTCGTAAACGGCGCTGGCGGCCTCGACCGCGACCCGGCGCAGCTCCGGCGGCAGCGGCGCCGAACGGTAGAGGTAGCCGCGCTGGGACTCGAAGCGCGCGGCCAGCTCGGCGGAGGCGTCGCGGTAGCGCCGGTACTCGAGCATCCGCGCGATCAGCTCCTCGACCGCCTCCTCGGGTTTCAGCTCGTCGAGGTCGTCCTCGGCGCTCGGCAGCATCAGCCGCGACTTCAGCTCCAGCAGGGCGGCGATCAGGACGAGGAACTCGGTCGCCACCTCCAGCTCCAGTTCGCCCTCGCGCTCGAGGTGCTCGACGTAGGCGACGACGACCTCTCCCAGCTGCAGGTCGAGGAGGCTGACCTCCTCGCGCAGGACGACCGCCATCAGCAGGTCGAAGGGACCGGCGAAGACGTCGAGGTCTAGATCGAGGTCGAGGTCGGCGACTGCCATCGGCATCCAGACTAGAGCGGCGCCGGGACGGCCGCGCCCGGTTTCCTCGCGATTTGGGCGCTAAGCGGGGCCGAAGCCCATGCGCTCGCGCACGTCGGCGACGACGGGGGCCGCCAGCGCCCGCGCCTTCTCGGCGCCGGCGGCGAAGACCCGCTCCAGCTCAGCCTCGTCCGGGCGCAGCTCGGCGTAGCGGTCGCGGACCGGCTCCAGGTACTCGACCACCGCCTCGGCGACCGCCTTCTTGAAGTCGCCGTAGCCGGCGCCCTCGAACTCGCTCTCGACCGCCGCCTGATCGCTGCCGCGGGCGACCGCGAGGATGTCGATCAGGTTGGTGATCCCGGGCTTCTCGGGAGCGCGCACCACCTCGCGGCCGGAGTCGGTGACGGCGGAGCCGAACTTCTTGCGGACCACGTCGGGCTCGTCGAGGACGAGGACGGTGCCCTGCGGGGTGCCGCCGGTGGTCGACATCTTCCGCTCCGGCTCCTGCAGGTCCATGATCCGGGCGCCGACCTCCGGGATCAGCATCTCCGGCACGACCAGGGTCTCGCCGAAGCGCTCGTTGAAGCGCCGCGCGATCTCCCGCATCAGCTCGACGTGCTGGCGCTGGTCGTCGCCGACCGGCACCTCGGTCGCCCGGTAGGCGAGCACGTCGGCGGCCATCAGCACCGGGTAGTAGAAGAGCGCCGCGGAGGCCAGTTCGCGGTCCTTGCCGACCTTTTCCTTGAACTGGGTCATGCGGTTGAGGTCGCCGTGGGCGGTGACCGAGGAGAGCAGCCAGGTCATCTCGGTGTGCTCGCGCACGTCGGACTGGCGGAAGAGGACGCAGCGCTCGGGGTCGAGGCCGGCGGCGAGCAGGATCGCGGCGGTGTCGTAGATCCGCTCACGCAGTTCGACCGGGTCGTAGGCGACCGAGATCGCGTGCAGGTCAACGATGCAGAAGATCGCCGGCTCGCCCCGGTCCTGGCCCTCGACGTACTGGCGGATCGCGCCGATGTAGTTGCCCAGGTGCTTGCGGCCGGTCGGCTGGATGCCCGAAAAGATGATCGGTTTCGGCATGACGGCGAGAGCCTAGTGAGGGGCCGGGATGGGTGTCCCTTGCTCGGACAAACGGCGGTCTAATTAGACCGCCGTTTTGAGTATCCGCCCGCTCAAGGGACACCCATCCCGGCTTCAAGCGGGTTCTGGTGCCTCGTCGCAGTTAGAGCTGTGGCCGCACTCGCCCGCTTGGGCGGAGCCGCGGCTTGGGTAGGAGCTGACTTTCCTGCGGGGGTTCTGGACGCCGAGGCCGGCGACTATGCCGCCGAGGATCATCAGGATGCCGGCGATCCCGAGCCCGAGGCGGAAGGACGAGGTCGAGGCGTCGGCGGCGGCCTGCGTCACCCGGTCGGCGTCGGCGCTGGGGATGCCGGCGGTCTCGGGGACCGCGAGGGGCTTTTCCTTCGCTTCGTCGACCGCCGCGGCGGCGGGAGCCGACAGCGGCGCTGGGCCCAGCTGATCGTCGAGCTTGGCGCCGAAGCTGGCGGAGATGACCGCGCCGAGGACGGCGATCGCCAGCAAGCCCGCCACGCGCGAGACACCGTTGTTGACGCCGGAGGCGATCCCGACCCGGTGTTCGTCGACCGAGTCGAGCACCGTCGCGGTCAGCGGCGCCACCGTCGCCGAGAGGCCGATCCCGAAGACGAGCAGGCCGGGAAGGACGTCGGTCAGGTAGCTCCCACCGGGGTCGATCTTCATCATCAGCAGCAGGCCGACACCTCCGGCGATCGGGCCGGCCGTCATCGGCAGCCGCGGCCCCGTGCCCGAGGCCATGCGCCCGAAGCGGGGCGAGAGGAAGAACATCAGGATCGAGATCGGGGTCGTCGCCAGCCCCGCCTCCAGCGGCGAGTACCCGACCACCTGCTGCAGGTAGAGACCGACGAAGAAGAGGCCGCCGATCAGCCCCGCGTAGGTCGAGAGCGTGGTCAGGTTGGTGACCCAGAAGTTGCGGATCCGAAACAGGCCCAGCGGCAGCATCGGGTGGCGGGCGGTCGCCTCGCGGAGGATGAAGAGGCCGAAGCAGAGGACGCCGACGACCATCGAGCCCCAGACCACCGGGTCCTCCCAGCCGCGCGAGGGCTGCTCGATCAGGGCGAAGGTCGGAGCGCCGAGTCCGATCGCCGAGAGCGCGATCCCGGCCCAGTCGATGCCGAGGAATGCGTCCTCGTCGCGACTCTCCTCGACCGAGTGGAGGGTCAGCAGGACGGTGGCCGCGATCAGCGGGATGTTGACCCAGAAGATCGCCCGCCAGGAGGTGATCCCGATCAGGGCGCCGCCGCCGGCCGGGCCGATCACGGTCGCGATCCCGGTCCAGGCGGTCCACGTCCCCACCGCCTTGCCGCGCGCCTCGCCCTCGAAGGTCGAGGCGACGATCGCCAGCGAGCCGGGCACCAGCAGCGCCCCCGTGACCCCCTGCAGGGCGCGCGCGGCGATCAGGAACTCGTCCGTGGGCGAGATCGCGCAGAGCACAGACGTGACGCCAAAGCCGACCAGCCCGATGACAAAGATCCGCCGTCGCCCGAACTGGTCGCCGAGGCTGCCGCCGACGAGGAGCAGTGCGACCAGCGTCAGGGCGTAGGCCTCGACAACCCACTGCTGCCCGGCCAGGCCGACGTCGAGGCTCTCGCTGATCGCCGGCAGGGCGACGTTGACGACGGTGCCGTCGAGGAAGACGACGGTCGAGCCGAGGATCGTCGCGATCAGGGTCAGTCGCTGGGACCGAGACATTTGCCGAGTCTAGGGACCTCTGGGCGCGGCTCACGCGTACTACGGGTGATGCTCGCCCTGCTCGCCGCCCTCGCCCTTCTCGTGCCCGCGCCGCGGCACCCCGACACGGACGGCGACTTCCTCGCCTTCGCCCAGACGCCGCGCACGCCGGGCAACCTGCTCGGCCGCAACGGGGTCGTCGGCCACTCGGCGCAGGGGCGGCCGATCGCGCTGCACCAGGTCGGCGACCCGAGGTGGAGTGGCGAGCTGCTCCTCTTCGGCTGCATCCACGGCGACGAGTGCGGCGCCAGCCGGGTCGAGCCGCTGACCGGCGGCTGCCCCGACCCGAGCGCCGACGTCTACCTCGTCCCCGACCTGAACCCCGACGGCGCGGCCTCCGGGTCGCGGCTGAACGGCGCCGGCGTCGACCTCAACCGCAACTTCAACTCGGGGTGGCGCCCGGCCGGCCGACCCGGCGACCCCGAATACGCCGGGCCGCGACCGTTCTCCGAGCCGGAAACGCGGCTCGCCGCCCGGATCGTCCACGCCCTCGAACCGGCGGCGACGATCTGGTTCCACCAGTACCGCGGCGAGCGTCCCTTCGTCCGCGCCTGGGGCCAGAGCGTGCCGGGCGCGCGCCACTTCGCGACCCTGGCGCGGATGCCGTTCCGGGCCATGCGCTGGCCGGCGGGGACCGCTCCGAACTGGCAGAACCACCGCTTCGACGCGCCGGCCTTCGTCGTCGAGTTGCCCCAGGGCCGACTCGAGCCGCCGATGCGAGGACGGCTGTCCAAGGCGCTGGTGCGGATGGGGCGCTGGGTGAGAGAAGATTGAGATGGCCGAAGGGGGTCGGGCTTGCGAGCTGAGAGCGATACGGAGGAGCGGCGCCTGGTGCGCGAGGCCCAGGCGGGGTCGAGCGCGGCGATGGCACGGCTCTACTCGCTGCACTGGCGGGGTGCCTACCGGGCCGCCTATCTCATCGCCCATGACGCGGCGGCCGCCGAGGACATCGCCCAGGACAGCTTCCTCGCGGCCGTCGACGCGCTCGACCGCTTCGACCGGCGGCGACCCTTCGCGCCGTGGCTGCACCGGATCGTCGTCAACCGGGCTCTCGATTGGTCTCGGCGTGAGGCCCTGCGCCGCCGCGTCGACGGCGCCGACTCGGTCTTCCGGCCGCTGCCGCCGCCCGCAGAGATCGGCGGCGAGCTGATGGCGGCGCTGAAGGATCTGCCGGCGGAGCAACGCGCGGTGGTTGTGCTTCGCCACCTGCTCGAGTACACGCCGGGTGAGATCGCGCGAATGCTCGACCTGCCGCGCGGAACCGTCAACTCGCGACTGCGCCGCGGACTCGACCGCCTGCGCGAGACCGCTGAGGCGGAGATGTCGGCGGAGGGGGCGCGATGAGCCGCGATGCGCTCGGCGAGGCGTTGCGCGAAGCGCCGATCCCGATCCCGGCCGACGCGGAGGAGCGCGGGCTTCGCGTCGTGGAAGCAGCCCACGTCGAGCGCCGGGCATCGCTGGCCGGTGAGAATCGGAGCCGGCGGCCGCTGCCGCGTCTCGCGCTCGGCCTCTCGCTGGCGGCGCTGCTGGCGGTCCTTCTGCTCTCGCCGGCGGGGGCGGCGGTGCGTGACTGGGTCAACGACGCCTTCACCGCTTCCACCCCGCGTCCCGAACCGACTTTGGCGCGGGTCCCGGGCGGCGGGCGGCTGTTGGTGCAAACCGGGGTCGGCCCTTGGGTCGTGCGGCCGGACGGCTCGCGGCGCCTGCTCGGCGACTACGAAGAGGCGAGCTGGTCTCCGCACGGGCTCTTCGTCGCCGCGACCAAGCGGCGGACGCTGAGCGCCTTGGAGCCTGACGGGACGCCGCGCTGGTCGATCACCGCCGCGGAACGGGTCGCGGCCCCGCGCTGGTCCCCATCCGGCGAACGAATCGTCTACCGCTCGGGGTTCGACCTGAGGGTGATCGCCGGCGACGGGACCGAAGACCGTCTGCTTGCCGGCTCGATCGAGGCCGGCACCCCGTCCGACGCCCGGATCTCCCCCGCCTACGTCGCCCCCGCCTGGTCCCCGACCGGAGAGGACGCGCTGGCCTACGTCAGCGGCGCCGGCCGTCTGCGGATCGTCAACAGCGAGACCGGCGCCCTGCTCGCCGCCGCCCCTGCCCTCGACCGCATCACCTGGATGGACTGGGCCGACGGTGGCAGGAGGATCCTCGAAGCGTCGCCGGAAGCCCTCCGTTGGCGGCCGATCTGGCCGGCTGGGCACCCCTCGCGGCCAGCCCCAGGCAAGGCCCACCCCTTGCCGCTTCCCCCCGGGGCAACCGTGGTCGAAGCCGCCCTTGCCCCCGATCGCCCTCTCGTCGCCGCCGCGGTCACCTACTGGAAGAAGCGCGGCACCTACAGCGAGGTCCTCGTCTTCTCGCCGGCAGGCAAACGCCGCAGCCTGCTGAAGGCCCCGGGCAGCCTCGGTCAGGTGGTCTTCTCGCCCGACGGGCGCCGCCTGCTCGTCGCCTGGCCCGGAGCCGACCAGTGGCTCTTCCTGCCACTCGGCCGTGGCCGCGGACGGGCGATCGCCAACATCTCGCGAGCCATTTCGCCTGACGGCCGGCCCACCAGCTTCCCCCGGGTCGAAGGCTGGTGCTGCCGGAAATAGGACCTGGAGGTGTAAGAAGCAAGCGGGCGGCGACGGTTATAGAGGTGAGCGCATGGCCCGATCTACACCGCAGACGCAAGATGGCTCCCGCTGCACTGACCGCTATGAGTCCACGGGCATTCGACTGGAAGAATCCGGGTAGGTGATCTCGGCGGATGGCTAGAGCGATTTGGAGCGGAACGATCAGCTTCGGGCTACTGAACGTGCCCGTGAAGCTCTACAGCGCCGTCGCCCGCCGCAACATCGCTTTGCGCGAGATCCGTGAGTCCGACAGCGCCCGGATCAAACACCGGCGCGTCGCCGAAGGGACCGACGAGGAGGTCCCCTACGAGAACATCGTCAAGGCGTATGAGCTCTCGCCCGGCCAGTACGTGCCGCTGGGCAAAGACGAGATGGCGGCGCTGGCGCCGGAGAAGACCCGCGCGATCGACGTGCTCGACTTCGTCGACATCGAGGAAATCGACCCGATGTTCTTCGACAGCCCCTACTACCTCGGCCCCACCGAAGGCGCCGAGAAGGCCTACTCGCTGCTCGGCGCGGCGATGGAGAGTTCCGGCAAGGCGGCGATCACCCGCTTCGTCTTCCGCAACAAGGAGCACCTGGCGGCGCTGCGCGCCTCCGACGGGGTTCTGACCCTGACCACGATGCGCTTCGCCGACGAGGTGATGCCGCCCTCCGAACTCGACGACGCCCTTCCCGACAAGAAGCCGAAGGTCGCCAAGAAGGAGCGTGAGATGGCCGAGCAGCTGATCGAGTCGCTCTCGACCGAATTCGACCCCAGCTCCTACCGCGACGAGTACCGCGAGCAGCTGCTGGCGCTGATCGAACGCAAGGCCGAAGGCAAGGAGATCGTCGCCCCCGAGGTCGAGAAACCGAAGGCGACCAAGGCTCCCGACCTGATGGCGGCGCTGGAGGAGAGCATCGCCGCGGCCAAAGGCAGCAACGGCGGCGAGAAATCGGCGAAAGCCAAATCCAAAGCCGGCAAGAAGAGCAAAGCGAAGTCGACGAAAAAAACGACCGGCTCTTCCAAAGGCAAAGCAAAAGCCAAAGCCTCCAAATAGGTTCGTAGGCCGTGGGCGAAGACCGCCAGGTCGAGGTCGACGGCAAGGAGCTGAAGCTCACCAACCTCGACAAGGTGCTGTACCCGGAGGTCGGGTTCACCAAGGGCGAGATGGTCGACTACTACGCCCGGGTGGCGGAGGCGATGGTCCCGCACCTGAAGGGGCGGGCGGTGACGCTGCGGCGGTTCCCGGAAGGGGTCGAGGACCTCGACTCCGCCTTCTTCGAGAAGCGCTGCCCCAAACACCGGCCGAAATGGGTGAAGACGGCGCGGATGCAGGCCGGGCCGAACGCCGGCTTCATCGACTTCTGCGTCTGCGACGGCCGCCCGACGCTGATCTGGATGGCGCAGCTGGCGGCGATCGAGCTCCACCCCTCGCTCTCGCTGGGAAAAAAGCACGAGCAGCCGACCGTGCTCGCCTTCGACCTCGATCCCGGCCCGCCAGCCGACGTCGTCGATTGCTGCCGGGTGGCGCTGCAACTGCGGGACCTCCTCACTCACCTGGAGCTCGAGTCCTTCGTCAAGACCTCGGGCTCGAAGGGGATGCAGCTCTACGTGCCGCTCAACACCAAAGTCACCTACGAAGAGACGCGCCCCTTCGCCCAGGCACTGGCCAAAGTCGTGGCCAAACAGGCGCCCGAGGAGGTGCTGGCGAAAATGGGCAAAAAGACCGACCGCAGCGGCAAGGTCCTGATCGACTGGTACCAGAACAACGAACGCAAAACCACGATCGCCGTCTACAGCCTGCGAGCCCGCGAGCACCCCACCGTCTCGACCCCGGTGACCTGGGAGGAGGTCGAAGCGGCGGCAGAGTCAGGCGACGGCAGCAAGCTCGTCTTCGAGTCCAACGACGTCCTCAAGCGGATCGAGAAGCACGGCGACCTCTTCGCCCCGGTGCTGGAGCTGAAACAGAAACTGCCTGAGCTTTAGTCGAGCGGTTGCCGCACCACCGGCCGCCTCGTCGCCTTGACCTCGTCGAGGCGGCGGACCGGGGTCGTGTAGGGGGCGTTTTTGGCCAGGTCGGGATTCCGCTCGCCCTCGGCGAGGATTTGCTCGATCGCCTCGGCGAAGGCGTCGAGGCTCTCTTTGGTCTCGGTCTCGGTCGGCTCGACCATCAGGGCCTCGTCGACGAGGAGCGGGAAGTAGACGGTCGGCGGGTGGAAGCCGAAGTCGAGCAGGCGCTTGGCGAGGTCCAGGGTGGCGAGGCCGAGGTCGCGCTTCATCGGCTTGCCGGAGAGGACGAACTCGTGCATGCAGTGGCGGTCGAAGGCGATCGGCAGCCGCTCGCCGGCCCTGCCCTCGGCCAGGCGCGCCTTCAGGTAGTTGGCGTTGAGGACGGCGGTCTCCGAGGCCTCGGCCAGGCCGTCGGCGCCGAGGCTGAGGATGTAGGCGTAGGAGCGGACGAAGACGCCGAAGTTGCCCTGGAAGCCGCGCAGGCGCCCGATCGACTTCGGCCTCTCGAAATCGAGGTCGAAGCTCGGGCCGTGCCCGTTGGAGCCCTCGCGGCGGACCACCTGCGGCCGCGGCAGGAAGGGCTCGATCCGGTCGGAGACCGCTATCGGGCCGGCCCCGGGACCGCCGCCGCCGTGCGGCTGGCTGAAGGACTTGTGCAGGTTGACGTGGACGATGTCGAAGCCCATGTCGCCGGGGCGCGATTTGCCCATCACCGCGTTCAGGTTGGCGCCGTCGTAGTAGAGGGTGCCGCCGGCCGCGTGGATCAGGGCGGCGATCTCGGCGATGTTTTCGTCGAAGACCCCGAGCGTGTTGGGGTTGGTCAGCATCAAGCAGGCGACCTCGTTCTCGTTCTCGGCCAGCTTTGCCCGCAGGTCGTCCATCTCGACCCCGCCCTGCTCGTTGGTCGCGACTTTGACCACCTCGTAGCCGGCCATCGTCACCGAGGCGGGATTCGTCCCGTGCGAGGTGTCGGGGGCCAGCACCTTGGTCCGCTCTTCGCCGCGATCGGCGTGGTAGGCGCGGGTCAGCAGCAGGCCGGCGAGCTCGCCGTGGGAGCCGGCGCTCGGCTGGAGGCTGACGTGCGGCAGGCCGCAGATCTCCTCCAGCGAGCGCTGCAGCAACCACATCAACTCCAGCGCCCCCTGGGCCTGGCGCGGGTCCTGGGCCGGGTGCAGGCGGGCGTGGCCCGGAAGCGCCGCGACCCGCTCGTTGAGGCGCGGGTTGTGCTTCATCGTGCAGGAGCCGAGCGGGTAGAAGCCGGAGTCGAGGTCGAAGTTGCGGCGCGAGAGCCGGTTGTAGTGGCGGACGATCTCCGGCTCGGCGATCTCCGGCAGGCGCGGCTCCTTGGCCCGCAGCAAATTCTCTGGGATCAGATCCGCGAGGGGCTTCACAGGGACTTCGGCCGCCGGCAGCTCGGCCGCACGGCGTCCCGGCTTCGACTTCTCGTAGATCGTCTGCGCCGCTTCGGCCTGCATGGGCGTTTGAGTGAGCGCCATCAGCCAGCCCCCTCCGCGAGTGGCGCCTTACTCTCGCTATCCGGGAGGAAATCGCCACGCTCGGCAGCGATCGCCGCCTCCAATGCCTCGGCCAACTCATCGATTTGCTTTTTCGTCCGCCGCTCGGTGATCGCCACCAGGAGGCCGTCCTCGAACTCGGCGTACTCGCGGCCGAGCGGGTAGCCGGCGGCGATCCCGCGCTCGGCGACGCGGTCGAGGACCTTGCCAACCGGCGCATCGAGCCGGACCGCAAACTCGCGCGCCACCGGCGCCTCATGCAGCGGCTCGACGCCGGGCACCACCGCCAGCCGCTCGCGCGCGTAGGCGGTCCGCTGGACCAGCAGCTCGCCGAGCTCGCGGAAGCCCTGACGGCCTAGCCAGGCGAGGTGGACCATCGCCCCCAGCGCGTTCAGCGCCTGGGCGGTGCAGATGTTGTTGGTCGCTTTCTCGCGGCGGATGTGCTGCTCGCGGGTCTGTAGCGCGAGGACGAAGCCGCGGCGGCCGTCGACGTCCTCGGTTTCTCCGGCGATCCGTCCCGGCATGCGGCGGATCTGGGCCTCGGTCGCGCAGAAGAAGCCAAACGAGGGGCCGCCGAAGTCGAGGCGGTTGCCGAGCGGCTGGCCCTCGCCGAGGGCGATGTCGGCGCCGCACTCGCCCGGCGGCTTGAGGATTCCCAGGGTCATCGGGTCGCAGGCGACGATCAGGAGCGCGCCGTGCTCCTTCGCCGCCGCCCCGAGCGCCTCGACGTCCTCGACCGCGCCGAGGAAGTTGGGGCTCTGGAGGATGACCGCCGCGGTCTCGCCGTCGACCGCCGCCGCCAGCGCCGCGGCGTCGGTCAGCCCGCCCTCGAGCCCGACCTCGACGACGTCGGCGCCGTAGCCGACCGCGTAGGTGGCGAGGGTCTCGCGGCTGTGCGGGTGCAGGCCGCGGGAGACGACGAAGCGCTTGCGTTTGGTCGCGCCCATAGCCAGGTAGCCGGCCGAGGCGACCGAGGAGGGACCCTCGTAGAGCCCGGCGTTGGAGACAGGCAGCCCGGTCAGCTCCGACATCGCCGTCTGGAACTCGAACATCACCTGCAGCCCGCCCTGGGAGATCTCCGGCTGGTAGGGCGTGTAGGGCGTGAGGAACTCCGAGCGCGAGGTGATCGCGTCGACGATCGCCGGCACGTAGTGGTCGTACATCCCGGCGCCGACGAAGCAGACCTGCTCTTCGGCGCTGGCGTTGCGCCCGGCCAGCTCCGCCAGCCGCTCGTAGACCTCGGCCTCCGGCATCCCCGCCGGCAGCGCCAGCGGCCGGCCGAGGCGCAGCGGCTCGGGGATCTGCTCGAAGAGCTCGTCGACCGAGTCGACGCCGATCGCCCCGAGCATCTCGCGGCGGTCCTCGGGGGTCGCTGAGGTGTAGCGGGTCACCCGACTAAATCTAGGGGACGAGGGTGCCGGGCTTTTCGCCTAGCGCTCCAGCATCTTGCGGTATTCCGTGACGCCGAGCAGGGTCTCGGCCTCCTCGGGGGCGGTCAGCCGCACCTTGACCAGCCAGCCCTCGCCGTAGGGGTCCTCGTTGACCTTCTCGGGGGTGTCCTGCAGCGCGTCGTTGACCTCGACGATCTCGCCCGACAGCGGCGCGATCACGTCGGAGACCGCCTTGACCGACTCGACCTCGGCGTAGGAGGAGTCTTTCTGGATCGTCGCGCCGACTTCCGGCGGGTCGAAGAAGACGACCTCGCCGAGCGAGTCCTGCGCGTACCAGGTGATTCCCAGGGTCGCCTGGTCGCCCTCGATCCGGGCCCAGTCGTGTTCCTCGTGGTAGCGAAGGTCGTCGGGGTAGCTGGCGTCGGTCACGGATCAACTCCTTTACGGGTACAGGGGCCTGGAAGCTATCCGGGCGGGACGGCGCTTGCCGCGGACGTCGATCTCGATCTCGGTCCCGACCTCCGCAAGCTCCGAGTTCACGTAGGCCATACCGGCGCCGACTTCGAGCGAGGGAGAGAAGGTGCCGCTGGTGACGGCGCCGACCTCGGTGCCGTCGTGGAGGACCGGGTTGCCTTCGCGCGGGATCCCCTGACCCTCGATCTTGAAGGCGACGAGAGTCTCGGCGGTGCCCTCGGCGCGGGCGCGGGCGATCGCCTCGGAGCCGATGAAGCCCGTCTCCTCCTTGCAGCACCAGCCGAGGCCGGCTTCGACAGGGTTGCGCTCCGGGCTCAGCTCGTTGCCATGCAGCGGGTAACAGACCTCCAGCCGCAGGGTGTCGCGGGCGCCGAGCCCGCAGGGGACGACGCCGGCGTCGAGCAGCTCCTTCCAGATCGGCACCGCGACCTCCGGGTCGATCAAGAGCTCGACCCCGTCCTCGCCGGTGTAGCCGGTGCCGCAGACCAGCGCCGGGCGGCGACCGACCTGGACGTGGGCGACGTGGAAGCGCGGCGGCAGCTCGATCCCCAGGGCGCCTGAGAGCACCTGGCGCGCGTGCGGTCCCTGGACGGCGAGCATCGCGTAGCGGTCCGCGACGTCGCGGACGATCACGTCGAACCCGCGGCTCTGGCGGCCGAGCCAGGCGAGATCGGCCTCGTGGTTGGCGGCGTTGGTGACGACGAGGTAGCGGTCGCCGCCGAGCCGGTAGGCGAAGAGGTCGTCGATGACGCCGCCGTCCTCCTGGCAGAGGCACGAGTACTGGGCGCCGCCGATCTCGATCTTGGCGACGTCGTTCGAGAGCACCCGCTGCAAAAAGCGCAACGCGCCCGGCCCCTCGACTTCAACCTCGCCCATGTGGGAGACGTCAAACATGCCCACATGCCGCCGCACCGCCGAGTGCTCCTCGCGGATCCCCTCGTAGGTAACCGGCATCTCCCAACCGGCGAAGGGGACGAGCTTCGCCCCCAGCTCCTGGTGCTGCTCAAACAGGGGAGTGCGCCGGGCGGCCGCGGTGGTCACCCAGCCAATCTATTGAACGGGGCGCACCTACTCTTTGAGGAAGCCGGGCACGTCGATGTCGTCGTCCGTGACCCGAAGTTTCCTGATCTCGGTGTCCTCGGCGGAGACCCGCGGGCGGCTCTCGTAACGACGGCGGACGCGCTGCGGAGACCGAGCCAGAAGCTCGAAGCCCTCGAAGCCGGTGGCGATCACCGTCACCCGGACCTCGTCCTTCATCGACTGGTCGACGACGGAGCCGAAGATGATGTTGGCGTTGTCGTCGGCCTCAGCCTGCACCAACTGGGCCGCCTCGTTGACCTCGAACAGGCCGAGGTCCTCGGGGCCGGTGATGTTCAGCAGCATCCCGGTCGCGCCTTTGATCGACTCCTCGATCAGCGGCGAGGTGATCGCCGCCTTGGCGGCGTCGAGCGCGCGGGCCTCGCCGGAGGCGGAGCCGACACCCATCAGGGCCGAGCCGGCGTCGCGCATGATCGTGCGCACGTCGGCGAAGTCGAGGTTGATCAGGCCGGGGATCGTGATCAGGTCGGTGATGCCCTGGACGCCCTGGCGGAGGATGTCGTCCGCCTGGCGGAAGGCCTCGAGGACGCTGGTGCGCCGCTCGACCGCCTGCAGCAGTTTCTCGTTCGGGACGATGATCAGGGTGTCGACTTTGTTGCGCAGTTTCTCGATTCCCTCGAGCGCCTGCTGCATCCGCCGTTTGCCCTCGAACTCGAACGGTTTGGTCACCGCGCCGACGGTCAGGG
>JBIOTO010000187.1:0-12868 GCA_044865945.1 Solirubrobacterales bacterium | reverse complement strand
TTGGTCAGCGGCTGCTTCATGTTGCGCGAGCGGTAGAGGTCCTTCTCGATCACCGAGCCGCGGATCTTCTCGTCGTAGCTTTCGAAGTTGACCGAGTCGATGTCCTGCTTCAGCGACTCGACGATCGATTCCGCCGCGTACATCCCGGCGTGCATCGCGTAGTGGACGCCGGCGAGTTCGGCGATGTTGACCATCCCGGCGGCGTCGCCGGCCATCAGCATGCCCGGCACCGAGAAGCGCTGCGGCAGCGCCCAGTAGCCGCCCGAGGGAATCGTCTTCGCGCCCCAGCCGACCCGTTTGCCGCCCTCGATGATCTTCTTGATGAAGGGGTGGGTCTTGAACTCCTGCAGGGCGTCGTGGACGGAGAAGGTGGCGTCGGTGGTGTCGAGGCCGACGACGAGGCCGAAGCAGACCTTGTCCTCCCCCATCGGGTAAATGAAGCTGCCGCCCGCCTCCTTGTATTTCGGGCCCCAGCGCAGCGGCCAGCCGAGCGTGTGGATAACCCGGTCGAGCGGCTTCGGCACCTCCCAGATCTCCTTCACCCCGAGCTCCCAGACCTGCGGGTCCGAGCCCTCGCGGAGGTTGAAGTAGTCCATCGCGGCGTAGGTGAGATGGCCGATCGTGCCCTCGGCCAGGACGGTGGCCTTGGCGACGACGTCGGAGCCGGGCTCGAAGTTGCCGAGCTCCTGACCGTCCTTGCCGCGGCCGCGATCGCCCGAGCGAACGCCCTTGACGATCCGGTCCTCGACCAGCAGCTGGGTCGCCGCGGTCTCGGCGAGGATGTAGACGCCGGCCTCTTCGGCTTTGTCGGCCAGGAAGCGGCCGAGTTTGGAGACCGACATCGTGTAGGTCCCCTCTTTGCGGAAGTTGGGCGGCGGCGGCTTCAGCGGGAAGGCTTTGCTCTTGGTGAGGAAGTACGTCGCGTCCTTCGTCACCTCCTGGTAGACCGGCGGCCACTCAGCCGGCGGCAGGTCGGGGAAGAGCCGTTCCAGCGCCGAAGGATCGACGTTGGCGCCGGAGAGCAGGTGCGCGCCGGCGACTTTGCCCTTCTCGATCACCGCGACCGGGACTTCGCCCAGCTTCTCCAGTAGCTCCGGCTCGTTCTCGAGCAGCTGCATCAGTTTGTTGGCGCAGGCGAGGCCGGCGGGCCCGCCGCCGACGATCGCCACGCCAACCTCAATTCGCTCGTCCACGGGATCCGTCGGCGCCGCAATGACGCTGTCCGAATCGAACGGGGGCGGGAACTCGCTCGGAGCTACTGGCATCGCTCTAGCCCTTCTTGGCCTTGATCGCCTCGGTCAGCTTGGGGACGATCTTGTGCAGATCGCCGACCACGCCGAGATCCGAGAACTCGAAGATCGGCGCGTTCGGATCCTTGTTGATCGCGAGGATGTTCTCCGAGTTCTGCATCCCGACCTTGTGCTGGATCGCGCCGGAGACGCCGGCGGCGAGGTACAGCTTCGGCGCCACGGTCTTGCCGGTCTGGCCGATCTGGGCCGCGTAGGGGTACCACCCGGCGTCGACGACCGCGCGGGTCGCGGCGACGGCACCGCCCATCGACTCGGCGAGTTCCTCGCAGAGCCCGAAGCCCTCTTTGGCGCCGAGACCACGGCCACCGCCGACGAGGATGTCGGCGTCCTCGATGTTGACGTCGGCGCCGCGCTGCTCGCCGCGCTGGACCAGCTTCGCCTTGGTCGACCACTCCGAGAGCTCGACGTCGACGTCGACGACCTCAGCCGTGCCGCCGGACTCCTTGGCGTCGAAGGCGTTGAGGCGGCCGATGATGATGCCGGGCTCGGCGACGTAGCCGACGTCGGCGATCTCGGAGTCCTGCAGGATCGGCCGCTCGACGACCAGTTTGCCACCGTCGACTTTGACCGCGGTGACCTCCATCGTCACGCCGGCGCCGAGGCGGGCGGTGAGGCCGGCCCCGATCTCGAAGCCGAGCAGACCGCCGCCGAACAGGGCGTATGAAAATCCCTGGTCCTGAATGATCTTGGCCATCGCGTCGACAATCGGCTGCGCCAGACCCTCGGGCACGCTCTTGGCCCGGTAGACCTTGGCGGCGCCGTAGTTCCCGAGCGATGCGCAGGCGTCGTCGGCGATGTCGCCGACCACCAGCGCCGCGGCCTCGCCGCCGACTTCACCGGCCAGCTTGGCCGCCTCGGAGATGGCTCCAAGCGAGTTTTTGTTGAAGTTGCCCTCGTCGTCGTGGAGGGCGTAAACCAGAATGCCTGCCATCTAGATCAGCTTCCTCTCGTCGAGCCAGGCGACGATCTTTTCGACCGTCTCGTTGGTGTCCTCGTCCTCGATGATCTCGCCCGCTTCCTTCGCCGGCGGCGGGTTCAGAGCCAGGACCTTGGTCTTCGAACCGCCCTCGCCGACCTGGCCAGCGTCGATGCCGACGTCGCCGGTCGCCTTTGAATCAAGCGGTTTCTTTTTCGCGCCCATGATCGCTTTCAGGCTCGGGTAGCGCGGCTCATTGATCGCGTCGCCGACGCTGATCACGGCCGGCAGCTCGATCTCGACGGTGTCGTAGCCGTACTCGGCCTGGCGCTCGCAGCGCAGCTTGCCGTCGGTGACGTCGATCTGGATCACCTGGGTCAGCGACGGCATCTTCAGGTGGTCGGCGACGACAGCGCCGATCGTGTAGCACTCGCCGTCGTCCGACTGCTGGCCCAGCAGGACCAGGTCGGGGCTCTCCGACTCCAGCACTTTGGCCAGCGAGTAGCCCGTCGCGCAGACGTCGGAACCCTCCAGCGCGCCATCGGAGAGGTGGACCGAGCGATCGGCACCGAGGGCGACGGCCTTGTGCAGAGCGCGGACAGCCGAGTCCGGCCCCATCGTCACCGCCACGACCTCCTCGACCGGGATCGCGCCACCCTCCTTGATCTGCATGGCCGCCTCGAGGGCGTGCGTGTCGAAGGGGTTGAGATTTTTCTCGCCGCTACGGTCCAGCCGCATCGTGTTCGGATCGATGCGCTTCTGAACGGCGGCGTCCGGTACCTCCTTGACCAGGACGCAGATCTTCAAAACAAAGCCTCCTTGGGGATGATTCTGCAGGTCTTCGCGGGGCGCGATCTTAGCGCTCGCCGCAGGTTGACTGACGAGTCAATCAGGACTATACCCGGCGCGGCGGCACCTATGCACCGATCTGTGTCGAATGCACTATTCGCCGCTGGCGTGGCGGGCGGTGGCCCGCTCCCGGATGAACTCGACGATGTCGTCGGTTCCGGAGCCGGGGGTGAAGACCTCGGCGACGCCGAGCTCCTTCAGCTCGGGGATGTCGTCGGCCGGGATCGTGCCGCCGACGGTGACCAGCACGTCGTCGACCCCCTGTGCCCGCAGCAGCTCGACCACTTTCGGGACCAGGGTCATGTGGGCGCCGGAGAGGATCGAGAGGCCGACCGCGTCGGCGTCCTCCTGGATCACCGTCTCGGCGATCTGCTCGGGCGTCTGGTGCAGCCCGGTGTAGATCACCTCCATGCCGGCGTCGCGCAGGGCGCGGGCGATGATCTTGGCGCCGCGGTCGTGCCCGTCGAGTCCGGGCTTGGCGACGACGACGCGGATCTTGCGTGCGGTTGCTGCCTCCATCCGGCTCGGAACCCTAGCGTGAACGCGGCCGAGCGCCGCTCCGCAGCGGGAACCGGGACGGCGGCGGCAGGCGGCGGCGGGTCGCCACCCGCCTGGCGCCGAAGCCGGCGACGGTCGCCAGCAGCGTCACCGTGAGGGCGACGAGGCGGCGGCCGAGGCGCTCGAAGCGCAGCGTCTGCCAGCCCTCCTCGCGGGCGATCGCCGCCAGCGGCGGGTCCGGATTGACGGCGACCGGGTTGCCGACCGCGCGCAGCATCGGCAGGTCGGAGAGCGAGTCGGAGTAGGCGTAGGAGGCGGCGAGCTCGATCTGGTGGCGGGTGGCGAATTCCCGCATCGCCGTCACCTTGCCCTCGCCGTATACGAAGGGCCCGTCGAGGCGGCCGGTGAAGTTGCCCTCGCCGTCGACTTCGTAGCGGGTGCCGATGCCGCCATCCATCCCAAGCACGTGCGCCAGCTGCTCGACCACCCCGTTGCCGGCGGCGCTGACGATGAAGGTCGGCCGGCCGGCGTCCTGGTGGGCGTAGACCTCCGCCAGCATCTGCGGGAAGACCCTGGGCAGAATTGCCGCCATCACTTCCGGGCCCATGCGGTCGATGGACTTCGCCGGGACGCCGCGGATCAACTCGCGCGCCACCTTCAAGACCTCGGCGGTGCGCTCGTCGGTCGTCCCGCGCAGGCGGTAGCGCATGTGCTCGAACCCCCAGCTGGCGAGCTGGCGTTTTCCGACGATCCCCTGCTTGGCGGCGATGCGGGCGAACTGCATCCCGCTCGACCCCGCCATCAGGGTCTTGTCGAGATCGAAAAAAGCGGCAGCCCGCGGCGCCGCTTCGCCTGCGGGCTGCTCGCTCAAGGGAGGATCAGCCCCCGTTGACCTCGATCACGATCGCGTCGCCCTGACCGCCGCCGGAGCAGATCGCGGCGACGCCGAGGCCGCCGCCGCGACGGCGCAGCTCGTGCACGAGGGCGCCGACGATGCGGGCGCCGGAGGCGCCGATCGGGTGCCCAAGGGCGATCGCTCCGCCGTTGACGTTGACCTTCTCCTCGTCGACGCCGAGCATCCGCACCGAGTTGAGGGCGACCGAGGCGAAGGCCTCGTTGATCTCCCAGAGGTCGACCTCGTCGGCGGACTTGCCGATCTTCTCCAGCGCCTGCTTGGCGGCGTTGGCCGGCGTTTTCGCCAGGTAGGGGAAGTCGTCCGCCACGGTGCCGTAGGAGAGGATCCGGGCCAGCGGGGTCTTGCCCTCCTTTTCGGCCCACTCCTCGGAGGCGACGACGATCGCGCCGGCGCCGTCGTTCACGCCCGGGGCGTTGCCGGCGGTGTGGGTGGCGTCATCGCCCCCGATCGCCTTCAGCTTCGCCAGCGTCTCCAGGGTGGTGTCGGGACGGATCGCCTCGTCGGCCTCAACCGTGCTCTCGCCCTTGCGGGACTTGACGGTGACGCCGACGATCTCGTCGGCCAGGCGGCCGGCTTCGGTCGCCTCGTGGGCGAGCCGGTGCGAACGCTCGGCGAAGCGGTCCATGTCGACCCGGGTGATCTCCAGCTCGTTACCGACCTCGCTGGCCTCGTTGATCATCTGCTTGTTGGTGAAGGGGTTGGTCAGCCCGTCATGGGTCATCGCGTCGAGCGCCTTGACGTCGCCCATTCGGAAGCCGAAGCGGGCGTTCGGCAGCAGGTAGGGCGCCTGGCTCATCGACTCCATGCCGCCGGTGACGGCGACGTTCGAGTCGCCGGCGCGGATCGCCTGGTCGGCGAGGCCGAGCGAGCGCATGCCCGAGGCGCAGACCTTGTTGATCGTCTCGGAGGGGACCTCCTTGGGGATCCCGCCCTTGATCTGGGCCTGGCGCGAGGGGATCTGGCCCTGGCCGGCCTGCAGGACCTGTCCGAAGACGACCTGCTCGACCTGCTCGGGGGCGACCCCGGAACGATCGAGCGCGGCCTCGATGACGGTACCGCCGAGGTCGGTGGCGTCGAGGGAGGAGAGTCCGCCGCCCATCTTCCCGAAGGGGGTGCGGGCGGTACCGAGGATCACTGAGCTGGGCATCTACTGCCTTTCCTTTCCGAAGTTCGCTGGCCTGGCCCCTGTCCGCCAGGTCCAGCGGGTGACGATACCGACAGGGCATAGACTCGCGGCCGATGAAGGTCGATGTGAAGCAGGTCGAGCTGGCGGCGGTCGGGACCGACCTGCTCGCGCTTGGGCTTGTCGAGGGCGGTCAGCTGCCGGCGCCGATCGCCTCCGCGGCGGGCGCCGACGACGCCCAGGGCGGCTTCAAGAAGACGACGCTGCTGCGCCCCGACGGCCTCCCGCCCGTGCTGGTCCTTGGCCTGGGCAAGGCCGACGAGCTCGACGCCGAGCGATTGCGTGTCGCCGCCGCGGTTGGCGCCAGGGAGGCCTCGCGCCTGCAAGCCGGCTCGCTCGCCTGGGCGATGCCCGAGGGCGACGACTCCGCGGCCGCCGAGGCGCTGGTCGCCGGGACGATCCTCGCCTCCTATCGCTTCGACCGCTTCAAGTCCGGCGACGGCGACCATGCGCCGCGGCTCGAATCGCTGACCCTGGTCGGATCGACCGAGCTTGAGGGTGCCGCGGAGGTCGCCCGCGTCGCCGCCGAGGCCCAGAACCGGGCCCGCGACCTGCAGAACATCCCCGCCAACGTCGCCACCCCCACCTTCCTCGCCGAACGGGCCGAGGAGATCGCCGCCGGCTCCGAGGCGCTCTCCACCGAGACCCTCGGCCGCGCCAAGCTGGAGGCGAAGGGAATGGGCGGCATCCTCGCCGTCAGCCAGGGCGGCCCACGGGAGCCGAAGCTGGTCGTCCTCCGCTACCGCGGCGGCGGCTCCGGCCCGACCCTGGCCCTGGTCGGCAAGGGCGTCACCTTCGACACCGGCGGCATCTCGCTCAAGCCCGGGGCCGGCATGCAGGAGATGAAGATGGACATGTCCGGCGCCGCGGCCGTGCTGGAGGCGGTCGCGGCGATCGCCGAGCTGCGGCTGCCGCTCGAACTGATCGCCCTCGTCCCCACCACCGAGAACATGCCCTCCGGCACCGCGATCAAGCCTGGGGACATCATCACCCAGTACAGCGGCAAGACGGTCGAGGTCAACAACACCGACGCCGAGGGCCGGCTGATCCTCGCCGACGCGCTCGCCTACGCGGTCGAGCTCGGCGCCGAGCGGATCGTCGACCTCGCCACCCTGACCGGCGCGGTGACGATCGCCCTCGGCTCCACCTACGCCGCGGTGATCGCCAATGACGACGGCCTCGCCGACGAGGTGATCGCCGCCGGCGAGCGCAGCGGCGAGCTGGTCTGGCGCCTGCCGCTGCACCCCGAGTACAAGGAGCTGATGAAAGGCAAGGTCGCCGACCTCTCCAACCTCGCCTCGCAGCGCAAGGCGGGGACGATCACCGCCGGCTCCTTCCTCGAGGAGTTCGTCGGCGAGACGCCCTGGGCGCACGTCGACATCGCCGGCACCGCCTGGGATACCGGCCGCGAGTACGTCGGCAAGGGCGCCAACGGCATGGGCGTGCGGCTCCTGGTTGAGCTCGCCCGCCAACACGCCGCCTAAGCCTCCCCCAACAACATGCAAGTGGCGATGCCGTGGGCGAGCAGCTTGCCGCTGTCCGCCGCGGTCAGGTTGGCCTCGGCGGTGGCCTGCTTGCGGCCCCGGTAGAGGACGGTCGCCTCGCAGAGGACGCGGCCGGTGTCGCGGCTGATCGGCCGCACGTACTTCGCCTCCAGGCCGAGCGAGGTGTAGCCGACGCCGGCCGGCAGCGTCGTGTGGACGGCGCAGCCGAGCGCCGAGTCGAGCAGGGTCGCGGCGTAGCCGCCGTGGACGACGCCGATCGGGTTGTAGTGCTCCTCGCCGGGTTCGCCCTCGAAGACCACCCTCCCCTCCTCCAGCTCAACCGGCCGCAGCCGCATCGTCACCGCGATCGGTGGCGGCGGCACCTTGCCGGTGACGACCGCGGTCATGTACTCCATCCCGGTCATCGTCGCCCCGGCCGCCGCCGTCGGCACCGGGTCCTGCCAGACCAGGGTGCGGCTGCGGGAGGTCTCCGGGCTGGCGGCGGCGAAGGCTTCCGCCACCTCGGCGGCGGTCCCCTCCGGCGCCGTAACCACGCCGTTCTCGCTCACCTGATCTCCAGCCGGTGGACGTCGGTGGTACGGCGGGCGCGTCGCGGCTGAGCCGGGTAGTGCAGGTCGGCGCTGATCTCCGCCTCGCTGATCGCGATCCGCGGACCCTTGGGACGCCGGTGATGCCTGTGTCGTGGAATCAGCCTCATCTGGGGCCTCCAATCGGACTTGGTTGCATCAAGCAACTCTGGACGGCGAGAGCCTACCTGAGTCAGTTGCTTGATGCAACCAAGTGTGCGAAGATTCACATGTGCTGCACCGCGACTACCCCGGTCTCGACTGCTCCGTCGCCAAGGCGCTGGAGGTGATCGGGGAGCGCTGGTCCCTGCTGATCGTCCGCTCGGTGATGCACGGCAACCGCCGCTTCGGCGAGATGCAGGAGTCGCTCGGCATCGCCCGCAACGTCCTCTCGGCCCGGCTGCAGCGCTTGGTCGACGAGGAAATCCTCGAACGGCGCGCCTACCAGGAAAGCCCGCCCCGCTACGAGTATTTCCTGACCGAGAAGGGGCTCGACCTCTGGCCGGCGCTGATCGCGCTGCTGAACTGGGGCGACCGCTACTCCCCCGATCCCGAGGGGCCGCGGCGGCTGATCGTCCACAAGGAGTGCGGCGGCACCGTCAGCGAACGCGGCATCTGCGAAAGCTGCGGCAAGCTGCTCCACGCCCGCGACGCCAAGCAGGTTCCGGGACCGGGCGCGCGGCAGCCGGTGGGCGCCGGCGCGACGACGGCCGACTAGCCGCTAGCTTTGTCGAGCAACGATTCGACGGAGGAGGAGCGGATGGCGACGGCAGCTGAGACCCAGGTCAGGGACAGGATCTTCATCGGTGGTGAGTGGGTCGCGCCGAGCGGATCCGAGCCGATCGAGGTGGTGAACCCGACCACCGAGGAGGTGATCGGGACGATCCCAGCCTGCTCGCGGGAGGACGCCGACCGCGCCGTCGCCGCCGCCCGCGAGGCGTTCGAGACCTGGTCGCGGACCTCGCGCGAGGAGCGCGCCGGCCACCTGTCGGCGATCGCCGCGGGCCTGAACGAGCGGGGCGACGAGATCGCGGCGACGATCACCCAGGAGCTGGGGATGCCGCTGAAGCTGAGCCGGATCATCCAGGTCGGCCTGCCCGCCGCGCAGATCGCCTCGATGCCGACGCTGATGGAGGAGATCGCCTGGGAGGAGGAGATCGGCAGCTCGCGGGTGCTGCGCGAGCCGGTCGGCGTGCTCGGGGCGATCACCCCCTGGAACTACCCGCTGAACCAGATCGCGGCCAAGGTCGGCCCCGCCCTCGCCGCCGGCTGCACGGTGGTGCTGAAGCCGAGCGAGGTGACGCCGCTGAACGCCTTCATGCTGGCCGAGGTGGTCGAGGCGGCCGGTCTGCCGGCGGGGGTCTTCAATCTCGTCACCGGGCTGGGCCCGGTGGTCGGCGAGGCGATCGCCGGCCATCCGGGCGTCGACATGGTCTCCTTCACCGGCTCGACCCGGGCCGGACGACGCGTCAGCGAGCTGGCCGCGGCGACGGTCAAGCCGGTGGCGATGGAGCTGGGCGGCAAGTCGCCGAACGTGATCCTCGACGACGCCGACCTCGAAAAGGCGGTGCCCGACGGGGTCGCCAAGTGCTTTCTCAACTCCGGCCAGACCTGCAGCGCCCTGACCCGGATGCTGGTCCCGCGCCAGCGCCTGGCCGAGGCCGAGGAGCTGGCCAAGGCGACCGCCGAGACCTTCACCCCCGGCGACCCATTCGAGGATTCGACCCGGCTCGGGCCGCTGGTCTCCGACGTGCAGCGCGATCGGGTCCGCGGCTACATCCAGAAGGGCGTCGACGAGGGCGCCCGTCTGATCACCGGCGGCGCCGAGGCGCCGGAGGGACTGGAGTGCGGCTTCTTCGTCCGCCCCACCGTCTTCTCCGAGGTCGAGGCCGAGATGACGATCGGCCAGGAGGAGATCTTCGGCCCGGTCCTCGCGATCCAGCCCTACGAGGGTGAGGACGACGCGATCCGCATCGCCAACTCGACGCCGTACGGCCTCGCCGGCGGCGTCTGGTCGGCCGACGCCGACCGCGCCATCTCCATCGCCCGCCGCATCCGCACCGGCCAGATCGAGATCAACGGCGGCGCCTTCAACCCCCTCGCCCCGTTCGGCGGCTACGGCCAGTCCGGCCACGGTCGCGAGAACGGCCGCTACGGGATCGAGGAGCTGCTGCAGGTCAAGAGCCTGCAGCTGTAACCAGCGTCCTCAGTCTTCGGGCTGAGGCAGAAATTCGTTGGTGAGCAGCGCCGAGACCGGGATCTTCTTCTGGATCATCCCTTCGCGGTACATCCAGGCGACCAGGCGCTCCGCCCGGGCCGGGTCCATTTCGCCGCTTTCGGAGAGCAGCGGGAGGGTCGCTTCAACCCCGAGCCTGATCCCCTTGCGGGTTGATTTGAGGTTCAGTTCGGCGCCACCTTCGACTACCTCGACTGCCCGGCGCGGATTTCCCAGCGCTGCCACCGTCCCGTGCGACAGAGCCGCCAATACGTCGCGTACTAGCTGCGGTTCCTTGGCGAGACGATCGCGCCTAGCGAAAACGACCAGTTCTTCGTAAGGCGGAATGCCGAGATCCCGCACCGGGATGACAACCGGCTTTAGCCCACGGGCCCGCAGTTCAGCTCCCTCGACATTGTCGGAGGCGCCGAAGATCGCGTCTGCTTTGCCGACGGCAAGCACCTGCATAGCCTTGTAGGAGACGAGCTTCAGTCTGATTTCGGAGAACTTCAGCCCAGCTCGCGCAAGGACGCTACCCAAGAGCGCCTTTTGGAAAGGCAGGCCGGGAATGGCAATGGTCTTTCCCTTCAAATCGGAGATTGACTTGATTCCCGATTTGGGGAGCCAGATCATTGCCGCGGTCGGCTGCGCGATCACGCTGCCCACCGCCATGATCGGCTTGCCGTTCGCGACCGAGATCGCGACCTGCGGCATGTGGGAGACCCCCAGCTCGGAGACTTCGCTGAGCACGTAACGCACGGGCCGGCTCGGATTGGCAGGGCTGCCGGTGGTCACGTTGAGACCCACGTCTTCGAAGTAGCCGTCCTCTTGAGCCATCAGAAATCCAGCGTGCTCGGGGCCTTCGTAGCCGTTGAGCGACACTTCGATCGCTCGCGGTTCGGGCGGGAGGTTCGGGCCTTCCGCCGTCGTGCCCGAAGTCTCGCTACCCCCGCACCCGGCGAGCAGGGCCGTTGCCGCCAGCAGCGCCAACCGGCGTCCGCCTCTCATTCGCCCGATGGCGGCAGGAACTCGTCGGTGAGCAGTGAGGAGACCGGGATCTTCTTCTGGATCATCCCTTCGCTCCGCATCCAGGCGACGAGGCGTTCGGCCTGGCCGGGGTCCATTTCGCCGCTTTCGGAGAGCAGCGGCAGGGTCGCCTCCACCTGCGCATCTCGCGCTTTGAGGCTGACCCTGTAATCCGTTTCAGCATCTTCTCGGAGCGTTTCGGCGGCGAGATCCGGGTCTTCGATCGCGGTCGCGGTACCCCGGGCCACGGCGGCCATGAAGTCCCGAAACAGCTGCGGTTCCTTCTTCAGGCGGTCGCGGCGGGCGATGACGACATATTCGTCATAGGGAGGGATTCCGAGTTCCTGCACCTTGGTGACAACCGGATCCAGGCCCATTTCTTCCAGTTGGATTCCCTCCAGGTTCCAGCTGGCCCCGAAGATGGCGTCGACGCGACCACCGGCCAACGCCGGCACCAGGTTGTAGCCGGGCGTCTTCAGCTTGACGTCGGAGATGGAGAGGCCGGCATCTGCCAGGACGCTCTTCAGCAGCTCTTCCTGGATCGGCAGGCCGGCCGTCCCGATGGTCTTGCCCTTGAGGTCGGCGACGTCCTCGATCTTCGATTTCCCGAGCCATATCATCGCCGCGGTCGGTTCGGCAATGAGGGTGCCGATGGCGACGACCGGAGTGCCCTTGCTCTGGGCGAGAACCAATTCGGGCTCGCGGGAGATCCCGACGTCGACGGTTTCGTCAGACGTGTACAGGACCGGGCGGCTTGGTTCCACCGGGGAGTAGAGCGTGACGTCGAGCCCAGCTTCCTCGAAGTAGTCCTCCCAGTGAGCCATCACGACCCCGAGGTTCTCCGGACCCGAGTACCCGTCGAGCGTGATCGACAGCTTCCGCGCGGGCTTGCTCGAATCCGGCCGTGAGACGGATTCAGAAGCCGTTTCGGTGCTCGTCCCGTCGTCCCCTCCCCCGCATCCCGCGAGCAGTAGGACGGCCGCCGCCAGCAGCGCCAGTATCGATAGGACCCCCCTCATTGATCAGCGATTCTATTCTCAATCGGGGGTACGGATGCAACCCCACTTATGTGAGCTGGCGGCTAGAGAGCAGGAGGCGCCGCGGTGATGCCGCCCGGGGCACGGGGGGACACCTCGGCCGCCCGTCCGACCTTCTCGCCGATTCCGAAGTGGGCGCAGATCGTCAGCTCGTGCTCGCGGCGCAGCGGTCGCGTCGGGTCGACCACCGGAGCGCTGCGGATCGCGTCCGCCTCCTGCCCGACCCAGACGCCGAACGGGGCGCCAGCACAGCTCGAGAAAGGGACGGCGACGACGCGGGCGCGCCGGCGGCGCCCGAGACGGGCGATCAACCAGGCCGGCTCGCCGCTGTCGGCGTCCACGTAGAGGCCCTGGACCTGACCCACCGCGTTGCCGCCCAGCTCGGCGACGTCGGCTCCGAGCCAGCTCATCGCCTCAGCGGTCGAGGGTCGCCCCGGCTCAGCCATCGGTGTGCTTCTCCAAGAGCTCACTCGCCGCGGTGGCAGGGTCGAGCTCACGGCGCACGACCCGGTCCAGCAGCTCCGCCGTGGCCGGGTCTTCGGAGACGGTCTGTTCGAGGCGTCGGCGCATCCGCGAGGTGGCAATCCCGAGCACCTCGCTGCGCAGGTTGCGGGCACGACGCTCGGCCAGGGTCCCCGCCTGCTCGATGAAGGCGCGATGCTCGGCGACCGCCGCGGCCAGCTCGGCAACCCCCTCGCCGCGGGCCGCCTCGGTGCGCAGGATCGGCACCTTCCAGCCCTCGGGGTCCTGCGAGAGGGCGAGGACGCCGCGCACCTCGCGCACCATCGTGTCGGTCATCGGGTGGTCGGCCTTGTTGACGACGATCACGTCGGGGATCTCCATCACC
>JBIOTO010000186.1:0-40942 GCA_044865945.1 Solirubrobacterales bacterium | reverse complement strand
CCCCCCCCCCCCCCCCCCCCGAGAGGGTGCCGCTAGGTGAGCGTCCGCCGAGCGTGGCGACGCTTCGAAGTTGCCTTCACCGGACCTTTTCTCACCGGCCAGCCACTGCAGGTAAGGATCTCCGACTACAGTCAGTTCCAGGCTGAGCTCACCGAGAGGTTGAACGAAACCAGCGAAGGCTGGGACAGCAAGGGGATCAGGTGGCGGGGAGTCGAGTCCTACGGCTCGGGTGGCGGCTACACCACCCTCGTTCCCCTGGTGCTGATCCGCCGCGAAGGAGACGTCCTCAAGCGCAGGCTGGCCGAACTGCAGCGCTCCCGTCCCGACAGCGAGCAGATGTGGCTTCACGATGCCACCGAGGGGTGGGAGTGGAAGCTGCGCACGGTGAAAATCGAACTGTACGATCTCGGCGTCGGAGTAATTACCGGAGTATATGACGTGAAAGCTCCACTCTGGTTGGGTGTGGAGGACACGCGCAGAATTGCCGAGTCGATGGCCCGCCTCACGGTTCCGCTGACCGACGATCGCTCCCCGGTGGCGGTGTCATATGACCTGCTCGCCAGGGAGACGGTGGCGCTGTTCGGCGAGGGCGTGGCCCAGTGTGAGGGAGTGGAAAGGCAGGAGCCGTGGCTCAACTCGCTCCTCCAGGCCCTACCCGAGGACGACGGCAGCGAGGTCGAACAGGAGCCTGGTGCCACCGTGGGTGACGAGTGGGGCCGGCTGCTGTGGTTGCACCCGGTCTTCCTCCTGACCGCGGGGACGAAGGCGAGCATGTGGCGGATGCGGCAGCTGAGCCGGCCGTTCGAGGCGACCTTCTCCCAGCCGATCGAGTACTGGCACGGGCTGTTCGTCCCCGGCATCGACTCCTCGGTGGTGGTGTTGCGCAAGAACGGCGAGGGTGAGAAACGGCCGCCGATGGGGTTGACCCTGCTGATGTGGGCCTACTACGGCCTGTTCATGGAGATGGACCGCGGCCTGCTGGCGATGCTCGACAGCGACCGGTGGAAGACGCCCAACTCGCTGGCCGAGCTCGAAGACGAGGCGGAGCGGATCTTCTCGATCTTCATGCGGGTGCGGGAAGCGCGCTCCCGCCTCGACAGCGCCCTCACCGACCTCGCCGGCGGTCAGCTGAGCATGTGGAACGCGATCTCCAACGTCCAGAAGTTCGACGAGCTGGTCGAGGCCGTGGAGGGGAAGATCGAGACCCTCCGCCACATCGCCGACCGGCGCGTGCAGGAGGCGACCGCCGCCCGCTCGCGGCGGACCGGAAACGTGCTGAGCGGCCTGACCGCCCTCACCGTGGTCACGGTCGTCATCGCCCTGATCAGCAACTTCATCGGAACCCGCTCCGACGATCTCGGCCACATCGGAGTCCGCTCGGTGGCGATCACCGCCGCCTTCCTCCTCGCCCTGATCCTCTACCGCGAGGCCCAGCGGGAAATCGCCCGGAAGAAGCGGGAGCGCTGACAGGGCGGCGACCCGCGCCGCTCGCTGGCTTAGTCTCCGCCGGGCATGGCAGTTCGACCCGCATCCGTGCCCGCAGTGGAGTCCACCTCAGAGCATGGGGAGGTCTTCACCCGACGCTGGGTGGTCGAGCTGATCCTCGACCTCGTCGGCTACACCGCCGATCGCGATCTGGCCGGCATGAGAGGGGTGGAGCCCGCCTGCGGGTCTGGCGCGTTCCTCGTTCCGATGGTCGAGCGCCTGGTCGGTTCCGCCCGTCTCCACGGCCGCGACCTCCTCGACGCCCGGGCCGCCATCGACGCGGTCGACCTGCTCCCGGGGAACGTCGACCTCAGCCAGGCGGCGGTGCGCCAAGCGCTGGTCGGGCTCGACGTCCCGGCCGATCGCGCGGCGGAGCTTGCCGAAGGCTGGATCCGGCAGGGGGACTTCCTGCTCGAACCGCCCGCCGAGCGCTCCACGGACTTCGTCGTCGGCAATCCACCCTATGTCCGGCTTGAGGCTGTTGGGCGCAAGCGCTCGGATGCCTATCGACTCGCCTGCAAGACGATGGGAGGGCGCGCCGACGTCTACATAGGGTTCTACGAGCACGGGCTTCGCGCCCTGCGAGACGGCGCGACGCTCGGCTTCATCTGCGCCGACCGCTGGATGCGCAACGCCTACGGGGCGCGCCTGCGGGCCATGGTCTCCGAGGAGTGGTCGGTGGAGACGATCGTCTCGATGACCGGCGTCGACGCGTTCGAGGACGAGGTCGATGCCTATCCGGCGATAACGGTCCTGCGCCGGGGTGAGCAGAACCAGGGGCCGCTCGCCGTCGAGGCCACGCCGGGCTTCGATGCCGCCGCCGCCGCGGAGGTCGTCGAGCTCGTCGCCGAGCCGGAGGCCGACCACGTTCACCGGCCCGGTTACCGGGGCGCCCGCCTCCCGACCTGGTTCAGCGGACCCGGAGGGTGGCCCCACGGCTCTCCGGATTGCCTTGCCACGATCGCCGAGCTGGAGACCCGCTTTCCGGCGCTTGAAGACGCCGCCACCGGCACCAAGGTCGGAATCGGGGTCGCGACGGGGGCCGACCGCGTGTTCATCACCGAAGACCCCGAGGCGGTCGAGGAGGAGCGCCTGCTGCCGCTGGCGCTTCCTCGCGACATCGCTTCCGGCGCGGTTCGCTGGTCGGGGAAGTACCTCGTCAACCCGTGGGACGCGGACGGCCTGGTGGACCTCGAGGACTGGCCGCGCCTCTCGGACTACCTGTCCGGCCACCGTCAGCTTCTGGCGAAACGGCACACGGCCAAGAAGGGTCGCTGGCACAAGACGATCGACCGGGTGATCGAGGGCCTGGTCGATCGCGAGAAGCTCTATTTGCCCGACTTCAAGGAGGCGATCTTCCCCGTCCTCGACGAGGGAGGGACCTATCCCCACCACAACCTTTACTGGGTGACCTCGGCCGGGTGGGACCCCCGGGTCCTGGGCGGGCTGCTGCTCAGCGACGTGGCCGGCCTCTTCGTCGAGGCGTACTCGGTTCGGATGCGGGGGGGCTACCTGCGATTCCAGGCGCAGTACCTGCGGCGGATCAGGGTTCCCGAGATCGGCTCGGTGGACGACGACACGGCCGCCGCCCTTGCCCGGGCGTTCGATCGTCGCGACAGGCAGGAGGCAACCCGCTTGGCCCTTCCGCTCTACGGACTCGACAGCCTGCCGGCCTAGATGGCACCCACGCGAGACGACCTCGAGCTTGCCGTCGCCGCCTACTGGCAGTCGAAGGACAAGCAGCTGGCGACGGCGGAAGCGCTCAACTCGACCGCCGAGGGGTCGGCGAAGTCCGTGCGCGCCGGCACTCATTTCGCCCCGCTCGTGGCCCTGATCTCCCGGTTCTTCACCGATGCCGGCTATCCCGAAGAGTCGATCGGGGTGACGACGAGGGGAGTGACCCTGCCCAGTTACTTCCGGCCCACCAAGAGGTGGGATCTCGTCGTCGTCCACAAGGGAGTGCTGGTGGCCGCGATCGAGATGAAGGGCATCTCCAGCTCCTACGGCAAGAACTACAGCAACCGCCTGGAGGAGGCGCTGGGCAGTTCGACCGACCTCTCGCACGCCTACCGCGACGGGCTCGTGGGACCCGAGAAGCCCTGGATGGGCTACCTCTATCTGATGAAGGACGACGAAGAGTCCAGGCGCCCCCGGAATCCACAAAAGGGCCCCTTCCCGCCCCAAAAGCACTGGCAGGGCCTCTCCTATCAGCAACGATTCGAGATAACCGGCAGCCGCCTGCTGGAAGAGGGCCTCTACGACGCCGTCTGCTACCTGCTCTCATCGCCCACCGACCCCGGCCCCCGAGAGCCAGTCCCCCAGCTCGACTGGCAGCACTTCTCCGACCAAATCAAGACCCGCATCAAGTTCCTCGCGGGCCGCGGGCTTCCTTAACAGGCCAGATTCTCGAACTGCCGACCTCCTGGGCGCGATTCAACTCGTTCGTGTAGCGCGGAAGTGTAGGAAACACGGCTATTTCCAGGACTTTCTACTGCTCGCTGATCTTGCGCAGTTTCTCTAGATGAGCAGGGATATGTGGCGATATGCAGGGAGTCGGGCACTCCTGGCGAGAAGTGCCTGAAGCGAGAGAACGCGGTTGGAAATACCCGCCCAAGTTTCCGGGGCTATTAGCAAAGTCGCAGGGAGGCATTGGACGCTGCTTGTTCGGCGGCTTACCTTTAGTCGAGCCGATCCTCGGCGATCCCGACTGGAGGCAGAAATGGCAAAGGTCCTATGCGTTCTCTACGACGACCCGGTAAGCGGGTATCCGCCTACCTACGCTCGCGAGGAGATCCCGGCGATTGCCGCTTACCCAGACGGCCAGAGCGCTCCGAGCCCTGAAGGCATCGACTTTTCCCCCGGGGAGCTACTGGGTTGCGTTTCCGGCGAGCTCGGCCTGAGGACCTACCTGGAGCGAGAAGGCCACGAGCTGATCGTGACCTCGGACAAGGATGGGGAGAGCTCGGAGTTCGACCGGCACCTGGCCGACGCCGAGGTGGTCATCTCCCAGCCTTTCTGGCCGGCGTACATGACCGCCGAGCGGATTGCCCGGGCTCCCAACCTGAAACTGGCGATCACCGCCGGCATCGGCTCCGACCACGTCGACCTCCAGGCGGCGATGGACGCAGGGATAACCGTCGCCGAGGTCACCTACTGCAACTCGATCTCCGTTGCGGAGCACGTGGTGATGATGATCCTGGGACTGGTCCGCAACTACATCCCCTCCCACCAGATCGTCCTCGACGGCGGCTGGAACATCGCCGACGCTGTCTCGCGCGCCTATGACCTGGAGGGGATGCAGGTCGGCACGGTGGCTGCGGGGCGGATTGGGACCGCGGTCCTGAAGCGCCTCGTGCCCTTCGACGTCGGCCTCCACTACATGGACCGCCACCGCTTGCCCGCCGAGACGGAGGCGCAGCTCGGTGTTACTCACCACGAGTCGGTGGAGAGCCTCGTCGAGGTCTGTGACGTGGTGACGATCAACTGCCCGCTGCATCCGGAGACCGAGCACCTCTTCGACGCGCAGATGATCGCCAAGATGAAGCGCGGCGCCTACCTGATCAACACCGCACGCGGCAAGATCTGCGATCGCGAGGCAGTCGCCGCCGCCTGCGAGTCGGGGCAGCTGGCCGGCTACGCGGGAGACGTTTGGTTCCCCCAGCCCGCTCCCGCCGATCACCCTTGGCGGACGATGCCCCACCACGGGATGACTCCCCACGTCTCCGGCTCCACGCTCTCGGCCCAGGCTCGCTACGCCGCCGGAACCCGAGAGATCCTCGAGAACTACTTCACCGGCTCCCCCCAACGCGAGGAATACCTAATCGTCGACAGCGGCCGTCTGGCCGGCGCCGGCGCCCACTCTTACTCGGCCGGGAACGCAACGGCGGGATCCGAGGAGGCGGCCCGGTTCGGTTCTTGACGGTCGCGACGCCAGGTCGACGGAGAGACCAGCACTAAGCTGACCCTGATCCGGATGAGCGATTTCCTCGTCAAGCGGGACGATTTGCGGCAGTGTCGTGTCGCCGACGCGCCGAGCCCGGAGCTGGGATCGGGCCAGGCACTGCTGCGGGTCGACAGCTTCGGGCTGACCGCGAACAACGTCACCTACGCGGTGATGGGCGAGGCGATGTCCTACTGGGACTTCTTTCCGGCCGAGCCGGGCTGGGGGCGGGTGCCGATGTGGGGCTTCGCCGAGGTCGAGCGCAGCGAGGCCGACGGGGTCGAGCCGGGGACGCGGGTCTACGGCTACCTGCCGCCCTCCTCCTACCTGACAGTGACGCCGGTCAGCGTCGAGGCCGGCGGCTTCGTCGACGGCTCCCGGCACCGGGAGAAGCTGCCCTCCGCCTACCACCGCTACCTGGCGACCGGCGCCGACCCGTTCTACCGCGCCGACAGCGAGGACGTGCAGATGCTGCTGCGGCCGCTCTTCTTCACCTCCTTTCTGATCGATGACCAGCTTGCGGACGAGGGCCTGGTTGAGCGCGGGCCGATCGTCGTCTCCAGCGCCTCCAGCAAGACCGCCCTCGCCGCCGCCTTCCTGCTGGCGCGACGCGAGGGTGCGGAGCTGGTCGGCCTCACTTCGCCGCGCAGCGCCGACTTCGTCGCCGGCCTCGGGATCTACGACCGCACCGTCCCCTACGACGCAATCGACTCCCTCGGCCCCGGCCCCGCCACCTTCGTCGACATTGCTGGCGACGCCGCCGTCCGCCGCGCCGTCCACACCCACTACGGCGACGAGCTGGCCCACAACATGGCGGTCGGGGTAACCCACTGGGAGGATTTCGGAACCGGAGGAGCCGAGCCCTTGCCCGGACCAACGCCAACCTTCTTCTTCGCCCCCGACCGAGTCACCAAGCGCGCCACCGACTGGGGCCGCGCTGGCCTAGAGCAGCGCGTAGCCGAGGCCTGGCACCCGTTCTGCGAGTGGATCTCGGGTTGGCTAGAGGTAAACCACGGCCACGGCTTCGACGCCGTCCACGCCGCCTACCTCGACGTGCTCGAGGGCCGTGTCAACCCAAAGACCGCCCACGTCCTCACCCTCGGCGCCGGCTAGCACTCCGAACAGCTCGGCGAAAATCCCAGGCACAGGGACCTCAGGCGACGGAGCTAGGCGGATTCGAACCGCCGACCTCCTAGATGCGATTTAGGCCCCTAGTTACTCGCCATCCGCGGGAAACCGGCATGACAAGCGGCTTTGCGCCGCTCGCGATTCGCCGTCAATCAAGCCCGATATGCGCGGATATGCAGCGATTATCGGGGGTGTTCAGGCAGAAACGCGGATTTCTGCCTGATCCGGCAACGATCGGTTTAAACCCAATTTCAAGCATTCCAGGTCCGTCCGGCGGGTCGACCGGGCATTAGGTGGGCGTGCCACATAGATTCACCTGAATGGAAGACGGGTTGATTGGGGGTTTGCTCTTCGGGGCGGTGTTATGCGCTGATCTCCTTGGGATTGTCTGGGTAGCCCTGACTCTGTATTTCCACCCCGCCCCTGTGGTCCGGAAGATTTCACTGCGAGCAATGGCGCGAGATGTGCTCTTGAACGACCAACCACGACTTCGTTGGGCTCGAATAGCACGGGATCTACGAGAGCGACATCGGACCGTGACGGAGGTCGCACCATTCCTTGTCCTCGGCTCGATCCTCTTCCTCCCTGGCGTTGTTGGTGGGATCCCAACCTTCAGCGAGACCTTCGCGGGCACGGAATCGAGCGAAGACTTCCTGCAGACGATGTGGCAGGTGGTGGCCGGCGCACTCGGTCTCTCGGTGGCGATGATGGCCTTCGCTTTCGAGGCGTTTTTTTCTTCATCGCAACGGCAGGTCGGGGGCTCGCTGCGCGAGTTCGCGGGGGAGACCCGCCTCTTGGTTGTAGTACGACTCGGCGTTGCCGCCCTCCTTATCGATGGCCTTGTCCTGCTTGGGGTCGGCTACGAAGCCCCGATGGGGTGGGCAGCTCTGTGGGCGACGTTTCTCTCTGCCACGACTCTCCTTGGAGTTCCCTATGTATTAAGCAAGGTCGTTAAAGCACTTGAGGTCGACGAGCTCCTGCGAATGCGGCGAAAGCGGCTTCGTCAGACCGTTGCCGAAGCGATGTGGCAGCAGCTCATTGGCCAAGCCGCAGATTCGATTCTCCTGAAGACGCCAGAGCTCGGCGTACGGCGCGAGTTGTTCAAGCCGAAGGCCGAGGTAACGCTGAAACCAGAGAAGGAAGGGATCGTGCGCGACGTTCACCTCGGAGCGCTCGCCCGACTGGCCGTGGTTCGCGCAGCGCCTGGCAAGGATGTGTCAGTGGGCCTCATGGTGGGGCTCGACACTCGCGTCTCCCCTCAGAGCGAGGTGCTCTGCATGGCAGTCGAGAGTCAGGGCTGGGTGCGGCGCTGGGCCATGCGCGCGATCCGAATTGAGGGTTCAGGGGCACCCTCGGCCGAGCGCCGGCTATTGGATCAGCTTGGCCGGCTTCATAGCGAAGGGACGGTGACGCTGAGGGACGGGCGTGTCGAAGATTGGCGACCCATCGGGGACATCTACCGCTTGGTCTTGCTCGAGCTGGTACGCGCCGCCAAGCGCCACGCCGTGCCGTTCGAAGGTGCAGTGGCGGCTCCCGGATTCTTCGGCTTCGGACCCGCGCAGAGAATCGCGGGCTATCTGCGGGATGAGCTGGAGGAAGCGGTCCGCACCGAAAGCGCCGACGGCGCTGATGCGGTGGCTTACCTCCCGGGAATGATCAGTCGTGAAGCTTTGGGGGAGGGTGCGCTGAGCGTCGTCAAAGAGATGCTGGATCTCTACCCCGCGATGTACATGATTGGGCGTACCCATCAGCCCGATCAGAACCGAGCGGCTGGTCTTGCTCTCGATCGAGCCACGCACTACCTACTCGAATACGACATTCACGTCGAAGATCCGTTTCGCGAGCCGACGAGCACGAAAGCAGACCGCTTGCAGGCCATGAAGCTTGGTCGCGCGCTGTTCCTGCGAATCAACACGATTCTGAAGCTCGCCCTAGAGGATGGAGATATATCGACGTTTCGAGATCTGGAGTCAAGGTGGGCAAGTCTTTTTGAGGACGAAATGGGATACGTCTCCGATGTCGCTCGCCAAGACGAGGCAACTCCTCCTTCCCTCGCAAGTTATCGGCTCGTTCTTACCCTCGGGCTCGCTATGTGGTCAGCTCGCCTCTACGCGAAAACTGCGCCCTCAGGGCCAGCGAAAGAGGAGTCGCGAGTCGCGAGTCTGCTGATCTTGGCTAACCGCTTCGACGATCCCGAAGCACTGCTGAACACCCACGAGGAAGCAATCGATCGTGAGCTGGATGATGAGCGTGGTGTCCCTTGGAGTACGTGGTTCACCCACGAGTTCGGCGAGGGGATGCACGCCATCCCAACCGAAAGCGAACTGCTGTTCACCACCCTCCTCATTTTGGTCGGACGTTCGGATTTTGATCTCGACAGCATCGAGCTAAAGCCAAGTACGTGGCAGCGTCATGCCGATCAGGACACCGAAGCGGCCCTTCAGCGCCTTCGAGAGGAGGCGGATCGTTGGAGCGCGGTCTTCGACGTGCCGGTCGAGGCAGGAGCCGGAGTGGAGGAGAGAGCCGACTGGGCTTCGCGGGTGAGCCGAGTCGAGACGATGCTGGAGGAGGCCGCAGCGGCCGCCGAGGAACAACGTCGCGCAGAAATCCGCGCCGCGCCGCTTGATGCGAGCAAGGTCGAGGAGTTCCGTACGACTCTCTTGGCTGAGGCAGGCGAAAGCCGTGTGATTCGCGACCTTTTCGCCACCCAGGGTGGTTTACGCGTGCGTGATGAGCGCCCCGAGGGAGAAAGAATCATCATTCCCCAGTTTCTGTCCAAGGGCCTCTTTACTGCGCCGACCTATGTGCATGGTCTTGCTAGCGCCGCTCGCAGTATCGGCCGTCAGACCCGCGCGAGTGAACCAAAGGCACTGGCGGAGGTGCTTGAGGCGATCGAGATTCAGCCCTTCGAGGGTGATCTCGCTACCCGACTGCGAGAAGCAATCCATGAAATGGCCGGAGGTGATTACCCGGCAACTCTGCTCTTGCTCCCGACGAGCTGGCGCCTTCGCGAAGCACTCGGCCTTGAGCCCTGGGGGCGGCCAGAGTTGATCGACTCGGAGTTGGTGCCACTTGCGCACCGCGGCGAGTTCGCCGGAACCTTCGAGGGTATTCCAGTGCTCGACGTGGCCGGCGTACCAGGTGAGCGGCTTTGGCTCGTCAATCTTCCCGAGGTCGCCAGCTTCCTTGAGTGGCCATCTGAGCGTGATAGCGGATTTCTACTCGAGTTCAAGGACTTCGATCCGGAGGAAGCGGCCGAGATGCTCGCTGAACACCCCGAGATCCGTGGGGAGGATGAAGGACCCGAGCAGGCTCTCAAAACGCTACAAGAAAAGGTCTTTGTCAAGTTGGTGTTCTGCTGGCAGATTGAGCCTGGGCAGACGAATGCCGGGATCTCACTTGCCGTCCCTGAGGACCTGCAGCGTTAGCGGCAAGCGGTCAGAGCAGCTTCTAGAGAAGATGCCTGAGCCTTGAGAACTCATCGGGGCTTTCGCGCTGCTCCCCGGCCGATCTCTGACGGCGTTGCCGCTCGGTTTCCTGGCACTACGAAACAAACGACCTTTCTCGGAGCGCCTGGACGGCCGGAGGGGGGTGGAACTTCGGAGACCCATGCGCTGTTGTCCAAGCTAGGAGCAGCTCCAGCATTCTTGGGCGTGAGGTCAAGGATCACCAATGCAGCGATACGCAGCGAGGCTCCCAGGTAGCGCTCGGTTTGGGCGAGGTACTTGCCGACGCTTTCTTGAGTAACCGGGGAGCCGTCCCTCTTGCACTCAATTACGAACCGGTCGGCTCCCATTGCTACACGTAGATCGACCCGTCCACCGGCACCTTCTTCCGGAACCTCTGAACTGACAGACCATTCGGCAATGTCCTCCAAGTAACTGCGCAGATGGTCCGCCATTTCCCCCTCCTTGGCCTCTGGGTCTCCGAGATACTTCAGGTGACCGGAGCCGAAGTTCAACTGTGCCTGGATGCACCTCTTGAGAAAACTAAGGAGGTCTCCGATGAGGTCACTGATCCGCTGACGTCTATCGGAATCAAAGTCCGGAGACTCCTGCAACGACGCCAGGATGGAGTTGTAGGTCTCGATCCATTGCCCGTCTCGGTTTTGAGGCGATCGGGCGTTGAGCCGTAGCTGCGCCTTCTCGCAAAATTTCTTGAAGCCCTCAGCGCCTAGTGCCGTCCGTAGCGGCTCTGCGTCTTCACCGAGCACATCGAGAATCGAATCACTGATCGTCGAATCTGCGGCACCCGATGCATTCTCAAGTAGCTCCAGCGCAATGTCATTTTGCTCTCCGCCGAGACCTTCTTCATCAAGGACAGCGGCGACCATCCGACGCTGCCACATGTTCCGGGCCAGGGAGTCTTCAATTCGCGGAACAACGATCCCTTGCGCCCCTTCACGGTTCCCCGGTGCCATGGGCACAGCGGCCGCCGTTTCGACGGCGTCTACAAGTAGACCAACTGCATCTGCTCCGCGCACCCAGATCGGCGCATCTAGAAAGCCCGCCGTCTGCGCAAGCGCATCAACGAGCCGTCCCCAGGCTGCCTCCGCTGCTTGGCGAGCTATGCGAGGGAGTGCCTCGGGGCGGCCATACATTCCGCGCTCACGCCAAAGTTGCAAAGCATCTTTGGCGGTCGCTTCGATGCTTGCTGGATCGCCTCCAAAGCCGAAGCTCCGGATCACTGACACGACTTGCGTCATTAAACGTGCGTCAATCCGTTCTTCATCCACCCTGGCTACAGCGGCAAAACGGGTTTCCGCAGTCTCAAGAGCGCTCTCTAGCTTCGCTCGATCCGTAGCGGCAACAGCATCGAAAAGTGCCGTGTAGGCCTGCTCAGCTTCGGCGTCTGATCCAGCCTCCGGGTGCTTAGCTAGGCGCTCAAGCGCTGTGCGCAGAGACTCGCGCAGGCTGTCATCCCAATGTGCATAGGCGAGACCTGCAACCTGCACCGCGGCCTGCGCCCAGGCAACATCAACATCTACCGGCGCGTCGCGCAGGAGCACCGCTGCATTAAGTCGCCTACCTTCAAGGTCATCTGGGAGAAGAATGGTTGCCAAGCCGGTGAGTGCAATGGCAGCCATGTAGCCCTCTCTCGGCCTATCGCTCGGAGTTGCGCGTTGGATCAGCGCGTCTACGAGGTCGACGCCTAAGAGTTGCCGGAGGTCCTTGCTGCCGACAAGAATCTCCACAGCTGGTTCGAAGACAACCGGCTCCTGCTCGGTCTTTACGGCATCCAGAAGGTCCGCTTTCACAGCATCTGAGTCCGAAGGTGGCCAGTCCTCGATTAATCCTGCGAGCACAGTATCCAGCGGCAAGCGATCTGAGTTCCGCTGATGTACGCCGAAGATTTCGGGTAGTCCCTCGAGTTCTTCGGGACTCACCACAGGTAGTGCCCAGCCGGGACGAACTTAACTTGTCCCGCAGGAATCGCAGCCTCGACCGCCGAGGTGCGAGTCGTTGCAATGAAGACCTGGAGCCGAGGAATTTCTTCCGCTAGTGAAACTAGCTCCTGCAGCATCTGATCTAAATTGGGATCGGCGACTTCCTCGGCTGCAGGGCTGTCGATCACGAGCAGGCCAGGATGTCGCCCTGGACCGCTAACGCTCGTCACGCGAAGCAAGGCGATCACAGTCGCTATCCGGAGCCGCAGTTTCTCGCTCGCGCTTAGGTCCGAGAAGTTTTCTTGGACCTCTCCCTTCTTGACCGGGAGGTGCGAAGCTCGGTTGATTCGAGCAGAGTCCACGTCGGTCATGCCGAAGCGGTGAACCACTTTGAGTATCTCGTCGTTCAAACGCTTGAAGAGATCCGTGTCTTTTATCCGTTCCTCGGCCACCTGCTTCGCGGCTTTCAAGATTTCTTCATCGAGATTCGGGGGAGCTTCATCCTCGTCGGGGTCCACCTTCATCCGACCGAGTACCGCAACTTCTCCTTGCGCCTCCGCTAGCTCAACTCTTGCCTGCTGTTGCTCTTTCAGGGCTTCAATCGCGGCAGCCGCCTTCCGTAAGCGATCTTCAGCTTGTTGCAGTTCCTCGTCTGCACCGGTTGCTGCCGTCGATGCCTGCGACAGGGTGCTTCGACTCTCTTTATCTAGGGCGTCAAGCTCCTCAACCTTGCCTTTGGCTTCCGAGAGGGCGTGTTGCGCTTCAAGTTCTGGAGGCCCATGAATGCGCCCGCAGACCATGCAGACATTCTGCTCTGCCTCTTGCTGGCGGCGATCCGCGTCAATGTCCACCTCGCATCGAGGACAAACCTCCGCCTTGAGTTCACTGAATATCGATCCTGCGGCCTCGGTCTCTTCTAGAACCTTTGCGTTGCGTTTAGCGACCACCAGGGCGCGCTGAATGTCGGCAGCTTCCTCTTTCCGAGTAGCGAGGACTCGCTGGGCGAGTAAGCGCTTTTTCGTTGCTTCTGCGACCTCGGTAGTCGCTTCCTGCAGCTCCTGTTCGACCTTCTCGTAATCCGATATGGCCGCGAGTCTCTCTTCCGCAGTTGCTACTCGTCGGGCAGCTTCCTCAGCAACCTTTGCTTCTCGGGTCGAGTCTCGATCAGCACGGCGCTTTTCGTCCCGCGCTTCCATGGCAAGTTGTTTTAGAGCGACGTCTATTTGGCGGCTGGTGCTCGCCCACGGCAATCCGAGAAAGACTTGGAGCAGGGTGCTTGACTCTGCCGCCGTGTCGCCGAGCACTGCACTGGAAGAAGGGGCCGGCAGGAACAGAGCGGGAATAAATGCCGTCTACCCTCGGGTAGTTGGCTGCCCATCGTCTGAGTTCTGAAATTTCTGCCAACGAGCTACCGGAGGCAGGCCGAGGCGGTCGAGCATGATCGCGTCCATGGTTGCTTCGAATGAGGCAGCAGTGATCGGCTGTTGCGTGTCCCCCAGAGAGACCGTCCCTATTTCTCCCCCCGGCCCGCCCTGAACTTCGACGACGATGCTCTCGCTCCCAATCTTGAACCGCAACATCGCCGAGTCGATCATCGCTCTCGTCTTCTTATTAACGTGGTCTCGCCCAGAAAGGAGCCAGCGGATCACCTGCAGAACGGTCGACTTTCCAACGTCGTTGTCCACGCTGCTTAGCGCCCAAACCCCGGACCCGAGCTCCCATTTGAATTCGAACTCCACTTCGTCCGGCGGCTTCTTCCCTTCGAAAGCGACCTCTTGGACCTGCATGGCAGGGCTTGCCGACGGAGCCACCCAGGGCTGAATTCGGTAGCGGTCAAGCACCTCCTTAATGCTCTGGGGGTCCTGGCTGCTCGCAGATGCAATCGCCGCAAAAAAATCGCTCATGGTTTCACCGTCGAGGCATCGGCAAGCCGTTCCAGCACCATCTCCCGCACCGGCTCAATAGTTTCCCCCCAACGGATATCGCGGTAGTTCTCTAGCCGCTTTTGGTAGTCCTTCAATTCGCGTCCGCGACGGTCCCCGGCCACCTTTGCAACGAGTTCTGCGCGAGCCATGTACCAAGCTAGGCCTGGGTGGCTAGAGAGTCTCGTTAGCAGCAGGTTTTCCCCCTTGCTCAAGAGGTAAATGTCACGCCTGTTGTGAAGTGCTGGGGGGCGCCTCACCTCCCAGGCCAAGTCGTAGCAGCGCAGGAGATTGAGCGCTCCATCAAGCTCCGTATAGGCCCCGAATAGATGGCGCATGGTCGGAAAGTGTCGGACGTCGTCGTCAACCAGACTTCGCGCCTGCGCGACCAGCGTGGGGTCTGGCTTTCGTCCGTGAAGCTCTAGAAGCTCCAGTGCAAGGTAGTCGGGATTTCGCAGCCAGAAATCCAAGGCATGAACACGTGACTCCGCGAGTATCCCTGCCACTGCCTCCGGGCGAGGTGGATCGGGTGCGGGACGCGTTCCGCAGACGTGTAAAAGGACCAGCAGGCGGACGGCGTCCTGCTGGCGAGTAGTTGCCAACTCTCCCACGCACCTATCTTCACCGATCAGGCATTCTTCTGCCGGGAGCAGCCGCACAGAAAATCGCTAGTTGCGCCAGCTTCCAGGCTCGCTCTACGGTGCCGCATCCAGACAATTCAATGCCCCGGCGGGCGGTTGCAGATGGCGGTGGTCCAACACGGCCAGCGCCGGATGATCGCTGAGCTCTTTGATCGTTGCCTCGCTGCCAGCTCGCCCGGCCGCGACGCCGGCAACCCGCATCTCTTCCCACCTGGGGCACGTAAGCGGCTGCTCAAGGGCCCGATGACATGAAGTCGAGAGCGAGGGTGGTCCTCGACCTGATCTCGGGCTTGACGGAGTCAAGTGCGACCCAGCTCCACCACCGCCTCTGCGGTGTCGGCAGCGGACCGGCGCTTGACGCAATCGCCTCGATTGGCAGTCCTACACCACGGTGCCAATACGGACTTTGACTCTAACCGCCAAACAAAGAGCGAGCGGCATCAAGGGCAATCGCGGGCAATCGCCGCATATCTGGCCCCCATCAGGCAGTTTCTGCCTGATGGGGAGCGGATTTTGGGTCTCGGTTTAAACGGTTGCCGAAAACCAATATTGCGACATGCAGGGGTTCTGCTGAATGGAGCTAGGCGGATTCGAACCGCCGACCTCCTGGGTGCGATCCAGGCGCTCTGCCAGCTGAGCTATAGCCCCGGGCTATGCGGGCGTGGGAAGTTGGTCCCACTGCCTCGCAAGCGACAGGATAACCGCATAGTCTTTGGCAGCCTGCTGTTCGCAGGCGAGCATGAGCATCCTCGACGACGCAATCCGAGAGCACCTGGAACTGAAGCGCGCCCATGGCGCGGATGAGTCTGAGCTGAAAAGGCTCGAGGACGAGGCGTTCGGTCCGCCGAGCCGACCCGAGGAGCCCGATCCGCTGGCCGAGGCGCCGACCGAGTTCATGACGACGCCGGAGGCGGCTGAGGCCGCCGAGGAGGGTGGCCGCCGGATCAACATCGCCGACCTGCAGGAGCCGCCCGCGCCGGCGTCCGCGCAGGAGGAGCCGAAGGTCGAGGCGGTTGAGACGGTGGAGCCGGAGGCCGACGCACCCGCGCCCCCTGCTGAGGACGAGGCCCAGGCGGCGCCTCCGGCCGAGGAGTCCCTGGCCGTTGAGGAGCCATCGGCAGACGAGCCGGAGGCCGACGAGCGCCAGGCGATCGCCGAACAGCCGACCGAATTCTTCGACGTCGAGGCGGAGATGGGGACCGAGGACGCACCGGCCCCGCCCGCGGCCGAGGCGCCGAGCCCCTCCGACGAGGAGATCGTCGAGGTCGAGGCCTCTGAGCCGAAGCTCGCCCCGGTCGAGCCGCCGACCGAGATCTACGCCTCCCGCGCCGAGGCACCGGCCGAGGAGGAGCCCGCCTCCGAGGAGGAAGAGGACGAGGAGTTCTGGAGCGACCAGCGTCTCTCCGACGAGCTCGACCAAGCCCTTGAAACGCCGAGCGAACACGAGCCGGTCGAGCCCGAGCCGACCGCCGCCGCACCGCTCGCCGAGGACGACCTCGAGGACACCGACGAGGACGGCACGCCCGCCGGCGAGCAGCCCAACTACGACCCCGACACCGGTCACGAGGACGTGCTCGAGGACACCCCCGACTTCCTCGAGGACGCCCCGGAGGACGACGAGCTCTGGTTCGAGCAGCGTCCCCCGAAGGACTTCGACTTCGACGACTGAGAATTCACGAAGTTGGCGCACTTCCGTGCGCCACGTGTGAAACTTTTTGTCGTACGCTTGGGGGGAGCGTGGCTCCCTTAAAGACAAAAGGGGATCTGGCGGAGTTGAAAGTCGCCGCCGACCTTGCCGATCGCGGTTGCCGCATCTTGATTCCCTTCGGCGAGGACTGCGACTACGACCTGATCGCCGACTACCAAGGGCGGCTGCATCGTGTTCAGGTCAAGTACACCCAATCGGATGGGCAGGTCGTCGTCATCCGCTGTCGATCGCACTCGCTCACCAACGGCAGAGTGCGCGCGACGAAGCTCTACACCGCGGCCATGGTCGATTGGATCGCGGTCTATGACGCCACCACTGAACGCTGTTTCTACTGCCCGTCCTGGGAGCTTGGGGCCGCCGGCCGAAATCTGATGCACCTGCGACTGACACCGGCCCGGAACGGACAGAGGGCTGGCATTCGGGATGCAAGCGCCTACACGAACCCCGACCTCGGTCGTGACCCTTCAGTGGAGCCAGCCGGAATCGAACCGGCGACCTTTCGCGTGCAAGGCGAACGCTCTGCCAGCTGAGCTATGGCCCCGTAGGGGGATTGTAGGGGCGGAATGCGCTTTGGGAGCTGACTTTCGTCCAGCGCCGCAACCCGGGCCGAGCTCGCGGGTTTGTCACCATCTACCGCTGAACCTGCATTTGGAAGGACCAGTCGATTAGCCGCAGGGAAAACACCGAAACCCGTGTCCGCGCGCTTGCGGTCGCAATCATGCTGGCTCTTGCCGGAGCTGCCGTGCTGCCCGACCTCACCCAGGCGGCGAGCAAGCGGGGCACCGGCGGGCCCGACACCCTGACCGGGACCGCTGGCCCCGACACGCTCGCCGGCCTCGGCGCCGGCGACACGCTCAGCGGGCGCGGCGGCGCCGACAAGCTGCTTGGCGGTCCTGGCGCCGACAAGCTCACCGGCGGCCCGGGCGCCGACAAGCTGCTCGGCGGCGCCGGCAACGACCGCATCCGGGCGCGGGACGGCGCTGTCGACGTCGTCAACTGCGGCCCCGGCTCCGGCGACGTCGCCGTCGTCGACAGCAGCGACAGGGTCACCGCCAGCTGTGAGCGGGTGGAAACGCCGCCGCTCGACCAGCCGCCGGCGCCCAGCCCCGAAGCACCCCGGGTCAACCCGCCCTCAGGCGAAGAACCGGAAGAAGAGAACCCGCCCTCCGAAGAACCCGAAGTCGAATACGAAGAGCGGCCGCTGGCGCTGTTCCCCGACGAACACGGCTGGACCGGCGTCAACGGCAAATTCAGCGACGCCGGCGCGCCCTTCATCGTCAACGGCGACCGTTCGTTCCGGATCGGCAGCGAAGGCAACGGCACCACCGCCGTCGCCACCTCACCCGAGCTGGAGAAAGTGAACCTCAGCCACTCCCACGTCACCGTGCAGGGGCTGGTCAGCTTCGGCAACCGCCTGGGGACGGTGAAACTGCGCCTCTCCTCCGGCGACATCGCCACCAACTACGCCGAGGCGACCGTCTGGCAGGAAGACCTCGACCCGATCAGCCTCGGCAGCACCTTCGAGTTCCAGTCCCTCGCCCGCGGCGACTTCGCGGTCACCGGCCACGTCGAGTGGTCGAAAGTCAACCGCGCCCAGCTCCTCGTCACCGACAACGGCAGCGGCGAAACCGCCTTCTACGCCGCCGGCATCTACGCCGTCCCCGACCATCAGAAGGCGACGGTCAGCTTCGCCTTCGACGACGGCGACGCTTCCACCTACACCCGGGCGCTGAAAAAGCTCTCCACCTACCGCTATCCGGCGAGCTCCTACGTAATCGCCGACACCATCGGCACCGCTGGCTTCCTCAGCCTCGAACAGCTGCACCAGCTGCGCGACCTGCACCACTGGGAGATCGGCGGCCACTCGCTGCACGTCGCCAGCCACAACCTCCCCAGCGGCCTGAACAGTCTCGAACCCGCGGAACTGAAAGCGGAGATGAACGGGCTCCGCGACTGGCTCTACGAAAACGGGTTCAGCCGCGCCAGCTTCGCCTACCCGAAGGGCGCCGCCTCAGCGGAAGTGCGCCACTACGTCCAGCGCGACTACTGCGCCGGGCGGGTGACGGCGCAGGGGCCGGAAACGCTGCCGCCGCGCGACGAGTACATCCTCCGCGGCTGGTCGATCAACGGCCTCGTCTCAGACGAGGAGGACATCGAGGCGGTGGTTGACAAGGCGGTCGCCGACGGCACCTGGGCGATCCTCAGCTTCCACGACATCGTCGCCGGCACCCCCGGCGCCGCGACCGACTTCAACGCCGGCGAATTCGAAGCCGTGGTCGACTACGTCAACGCCCTGCGGAAACAGGGCAAATTGAGGGTTCGCACGGTCGGTGACGTGATCGCCCCGCACTGCGCCGACTGACCGCGGCCGCCGCGCACCCGGCCCGCGGGTCAGCCCGCGAGCCCGATCAGGCGCACCTGTCTCCGGCCTTTCCGCCTACTTGATCGAAGCGAGTCGCTCGGCCGCTGCCGCAACCGCGGGGTGCTCGGGTCCGAGCTCCTGGCGGAGGGCCTGGAGGGACCGGTCCGCCGCATCGCGGGCCAGATCCGGCTTTCCCGCTTCAAGGTACATCTGCACGAGCAGGTCGAGGTTCCTCGCGGTCTCCGGATGTTGCTCTCCGATCAAGCGCCGAAGCTCTTCGACAGCCATTCCCAGCATGCGCAGGGCGTCCTCCTGCTGTCCCTCGATCTTCGCCAGGGTCAGCGAGAGGTTGCTCGCCGCGAGGGCCGTCTGCGCCAGCGCCTCCGTCGCTTCGTGTTCCCGTGCATTCAGGACCTCTCCCTCGACCTCCCGCGCTGCCTCGAACTCCCCCTCGGCGAACAGGGTGTTCCCGAGAAGGGATTTGGCCTCGAGGGTGAGGGGATGAGTCGGTCCCAGGGTCTGGGTACGGGAATCGACCACTTCCCTCTCCAGCGTGATCGCCTCCGTTGCTTTTGAGTCGCCGCGGCAGACGTACGCGAGAAGGAGCTTCGCCATCCGGGTGGAGGGGGCGTCGGCGCCCTCCGTGCGCAGCCGCCCCTCGACGAGGTCCGTGGCCAGCGGATATGCCTCCTCGTGGTTGCCGCGGGAGCAGAGGTTTTCCACCAGCTCGGCCTTCGTCTGGAGGGTTCCCTCATTGTCCTCTCCGAATTCCGCTATCCAGCGATCGAGGAGCCTCTCCCGAAACGGCGCCGCAGCCTCTGCTTTCGCCAGCTGCTCGAGAATCTCGGCCATCACTTCTTCGTCGGCCAGGGGCGGGGGGTCGCCGGCCGTCGCGAGGACTTGCTCCTGGATCGGCAGGGCCTCCTCGAATTCCCCCAGCGCTCTCAGAGCGCGGACCAGGTTCCGCCGCCTGGAAATGATCAGTGGGTGCTCGTCCCCCAAGATCTTCTCCTGACCATCCAGCGTTTCCCTGTAGAGGTCCCGGGCTTCCTCGGGTCTGCCGGAGTCCAAGAGCGTCAGTGCCAGGCTCGACTTCGCCTTCACGGTCCGATGGTCGTCGGGGCCGTGGGCGCTATTTCGCTCCTCGAGCACCTGGCGCTCGAATGACTCCGCCTCCTTGAACCTCTTTTTGCCAAAGAGCCACCTTCCGAGTTCGGCATAGGCCTCCCACCGTTCGGCGTCGGTGCCGAATTTGAGCTCGGGAACGGCTGCCCACGCCTTGGCGGCGAGCGGGGACCCGCATCGCTCCGCGGCCGCCAGCACCAGCCTCAGGGATGGCCAGGTGCCAAGCCGCTCCACCCGCGAGTAGGCATCCTCGACCATTGCTTCCGCCTGCTCCCTCTCTCCTCTCAGCGAAGCGGCCACTGCCCGTTGGGCGAGCGACCTGACCTGGAGAAGCGGTGGCATCGCATCATCCACGGGAGGCACGTCCTCTCCCTCAAGCACGGCCATCGCATCCGTGTAGCCGCTCAGCATCTGGGTCACAAGGAGGGGAAAGGAGCCGGAACTCTCTCCCAGAATGCCCTGAATCTTCTCCAAAAGCTCGCTGGACACCGGACTGGGGACGCCGACGGTCAGCAGGTGTTCGCCCAGGTGGACGGCACCGGTCTGCACCGCGAACAGCCGCTCCTCCTCATCCCATCCGTCCGAGTTCTCGCGAAGCTGGTCGAGCAGCCATTCGAGCGCGGTGGGAGCGTCGATCGAGACGCGCCGCAGGAAGTCGTACGGCCCACCGAGAACCTCTTCCCCCAGGGGTGAGCTTCCGGTCAGCTCCTTCATTTGGGAGAACAAGGCCGTGGTCTCTCTGGAGCTATACGGTGCCTCCGTGAGTTCGCTGAATGCCTCTTGCAAGCCGCTGAGATCGCCGCCGGCAAGCATGTTCTTCAACGCCTCGATCAACGAATCCGGCTCGTAGCCGGGCAGGGCTTCGAGTTTCGCCAGCGCCTCGCTCCCCCCTTCCAGGTCCCCGGCGAAGAGATGGCGGTAGACGATCTGGACCAGGCAGTACGCGTAGTAAGGGTGATCGGTCCCGAGTTCCGCCTCCGCCGTCTTCAGGTGCTCTTCCCAGGGGTCGACCGCTCCGAAGTAGGGGATCATCTGCGACAGCTCGATCTCGAGTCGGAGGACGGTCTCCGGGTCCGGGGAGTCGATCCCCCGCGCGATCTCCAGGGCTTCCGTCAGAGCGGCGCGTCCCCCCGGCAGGTCGTCGAGGTCCCGCTGCGCCTCGGCGACGACTTCGAGCGAGGTGATCTGGTCCGTGACATTCTTCGCCACGTTGCGTGCCCGCAGGGCGATGTCGCGGGCGGCCCTCGGATTTCGGTCCTGCAGGTAGGACCGCGCGAGGACGTACATCACCGTCACCAGATCTGAGCTGTCGGCGTCTTCGGCTGTCTCGATCAGCGCCGTCGCCTGCTCCGCCTTGCGCACCGATGTCTCGGGCTCGTTGTTCGCTTGCAGAGCGGCCGCCCAGCGCGCCGCCCGCAGAGCGCGGATCGAAGGGTCCGGCTCCTTCTCCGCCCATCGCATGGCGGATTCGGCGGCGCTGAGCTCCTCTCGGTGCAGGCCCAAATCGCGTTCGATGAACGAGAGCTGGTAGGCAGCGCGGGAGACGAGCGCGGCGTCCGCCGAGGCCGCGTCGGCGTTCGCTTCGGCCAGGCGGAGGAGGAGTTTGCACCAGACCCGCCCACCCGCCTCCTGGTCGGGCGACTCCAGCGGTTTCCCCTTCAGGGCGCCGAGCGTGCCGCGTTCCCACTCCTCCTTCTCGGATTCGCTCAGGAGGTTCTCGGCCTCCTTGAGGATGGCCTGGTGGACGGCCGGCTCGATGAAGCGCCCGACCTTCTGTTCCTCCTCGCGCGGAAACCGGACGAAGGCGCCGATGCGCTCGCGGTCGAGACCGTCCACCGGAGACGAGAGGTAGGTCGGCAGGAATTCGGGCCCCTGCATCGCGGCCTCGGCGAGCCACGACTGGTCGGCCTCGGCAAGGTCTTCGAAGCGTTCCCCAATGATTCGTTCAAAGCCGCGGGGAAGCTGCCGCAGCTCCGAGGGGGAGAGCGTTATGGCGCCGTCAACGATCGAGCGCTGGACCCGGGGAGAGGTCAGGTTCAGCCGCAGGACGAGGGGGTTGCCGCCGCTCGCCTCGATCAGGGACCGTAGGCGCTCCTCCTCGGTGTTCGGAGCGGCGGCGGTGACCAGCTCGGCCAGGGCGCCCTCGGGCAACGGGGAGAGGTCCAGGCGGGTGACTGTCTCCGGCCGTTCGGAGCGGAGCGCGTCGAGGAGGCCGCCGAAGGTGACCCGCTGGGCGGGATCGAGGTCGCGCTCTTCGTCCAGCTGGTCCTCGATGGTCGAGGGCCACGCGGTGCAGACGACGAGCACCGGCGCCTTCAGCGCGAGGACCCGGCGCGTGAACTCGACGGTATCCGGATCGGCGGCGTGGGCGTCGTCGATGGCGAGGACCAGCGGCAGCTCCGGCGAGACGAACTGCTTGACCAGCTCGACCAGGAGGTTGACCTCGGGAGCGCTGGTCGCGCCCAGGTCGATGGACCGCGGTTCCTGCTCCAGCTGTCGCCGATCCTGGCTCGCCCCGAAAGCGTCGGCAAACCTCTTCCACGCTTTCGGCAGGAGCGATTGGGTCGTCATCGCGATCGAGGCGATCTGCCCCACGCCGGGGATGAAGGCCATCGTCTCGCCCAGGATCGACAGGGCCAGGTCGCGGTTCTCGCCGCGCTTCTCGGCGATCTCGATCAGCTCTCCGAGGTGGGCTTTGAGCTGCACCCCGTCGTTCAGCAGAGCTCTCAACTTGCGCCCGCTGCTCATCTGCTCGCAACGCAGTCCCCACCAGAGCCACGGCATCGATTGATCCGCGGGGGCGACCACTTGTTCCGGATAGATCACCTTCCGGCTGCGCATTGGGTCCTGCTCGGGCTCGCTCAGCTTCGGCGGCCAGTAGGTCCCCCGCGGCTGCCGCTCCCGCTGTAGCCAGGCGTAGAACTCCTGCATGATGCGCGTCTTGCCCCATCCCCCCTCCGCGACGAGACAGACGAGGCGAGGGGTGGAGTCCTCCAGGATCTGGTCGTAGAGCACCGCTAGCCGGTCGGCGATCTCCCGCCGCTCATCCCCCACGAAAGGCGCCATTGAACGAAAAGTATATGAGTAATACTCAGCAGTACCGAAACTGAGTTAGGCGATCAGCTGCTCGGCCCGGTGGCTCTCGGGCAGGTTCTGGTCAGCGTGGTAGCTGGAGCGGACCAGGGGGCCGGCGGCGACCGACTCGAAGCCGAGGTCGTAGGCGGCCTTCTCCAGCGCCGCGAACTCGTCTGGGTGCCAGTAGCGGACCACGGGGAGGTGGTTCTCGGTCGGGCGCAGGTACTGGCCGACGGTGAGGACCTGGACGTCGTGCTCGCGCAGCAGGCCGAAGGTCTCGACCATCTCCTCGTGGGACTCGCCGAGGCCGACCATCAGGCCGGACTTGGTGACGACGTCGGTGCCACCCATCTCCTTGGCCATCTTCAGGACCCGGGCCGAGCGGAGGAACTTGGAGCCGCGGCGCGCCATCGGGTAGAGGCGCGGCACGGTCTCGACGTTGTGGTTGAAGACGTCGGGCCGCTCGTGGACCACCTTCGCCAGCGGCATCTCCTGGCCGCGGAAGTCGGGGGTGAGGATCTCGACCTTGCAGTCCGGCGCCAGCATCCGGATCGAGCGGATCACGCCGACGAAGGCGCTCGCCCCGTAGTCGGGCAGGTCGTCGCGGTCGACCGAGGTGACGACCGCGTGGCGCAGCCCCATCGCCTTCACCTGGTTGGCGACGCGCAGCGGCTCCAGCGGGTCGTTCCAGGTCGGCTTGCCGGTCTGCACGTTGCAGAAGCCGCAGCGCCTCGTGCAGACGTCGCCCAAGATCATGAAGGTCGCCGTGCCGCGCTCCCAGCACACGCCGACGTTGGGGCAGTTGGCCTCCTCGCAGACGGTGTGGAGGTTGTCGTTGCCGATCTTCTCCTTCAGCCGCCGGTAGTTGGGCCCGCCCGGCGCCGGCACCTTCAGCCACGGCGGCTTGCGGGCGCGGCGGAAGGGGACGGTGCCCTCGGCGCTGGCCGCGGTCCCGCCGGGGTTGGCGCGGGAGCGGGTGACGTGGATGCGGTCGGCGTCGGACACCGAAGGCAACGTTAGCTGAGGGGCTTCACCCGCCAGCTGAACCGCGCCGGCGTCGGGTCGGCGTTGCCGAAACGGTCGATCGCCCGCACCTTGAAGAGGTGATTGCCCGGCGGGACCTTCAGCTTGTAGGGGCTGCGGCACTTCTTCCAGCGCTTCTTGTCCAGCTTGCACTTGAAGCTCGACTGCGCCTCCGAGGAGGAGAAGCGGAACTTGGCCTTGCGCTCGTAGCCGACCCGCGCCGGGCCGCTGACGATGCGGGTCCGGGGCGGGGTGGTGTCGCCGGGCTCGGTCCCGACCAGGATCGGCGGCACCGACGGGGGGTTGTCGGGCGGGACCTGCAGCTCGAAGGCGCCGATGTCGGAGCCGTCACCGCCTTCTTTGTCGCTGATCTCCGGGAAGTTGCTGGGCCGCGGCAGGCCGCGCTGGTCGGTCGAGGAGCCGAAGGAGTTGCCGCGGTCGATCGCGATGCTGCCCTCGAGCAACGCGTGGGTCGGCGTCGGCCCGCCGTTGTCCTTCAGCACCGGGTCGAGGCCCGCTGCCACGTCGATGAGGTCGCTGCCCGCTTCGAATTCGCAGCTGCCGTCTTCGTCGAGGTTAAAGCCGCCGGAGACCGTTTCCCCGTTGCAGCTCTCGGCGTCGCCCCGCGGGTTGGAGACGATCGAGTCGCGGACGACGGTCGTCATGAACCCGTCGAGGTTGGCGCCGAACGCATTGCCGGTCGAGGTCGCCGAGTTGGCGGTCAGGGTGGTGCCGGTGAGTTTCGCTTCGGTGGCGGTGACGCCACCGCCCGCGGCCCGGGTCTGGGTGCCCCCGTCTTCGGCGTTGACCGAGTTGCCGCTGATCGTGCTCAGCTCGATCTCCGTCTGGTCGGGCGTCAGCAATCCTCCGCCCTGGGCCGAGGCGATGCCACCGCCTCCGGTCGCTTCGGCGAGGTTGCCGCTGATCGTGCCGCGTTCCACGGTCAGCGAGTCGAAGGCCGCGACGCCCCCGCCGCCGGCGAGCGTTTCCGTCGTCCCATCGCTGGCGCGGGCGACGTTTTCGGTGACGACCGAATCGCGCAGGGTCAGCGGCCCCTCGCTGTAGATGCCGCCGCCTTCAGCCCGGTCGTCGGCACCGCCTTCGGCCACCGCTTCGTTCTTCTTCACCGTGACTCCGGTCAGAGTGAGACTGCCCTCGGAGTTCCTGATCCCTCCACCGATGACGAAGCCACCGCTGCCGACCGCCCGCCCGTTGCTGACGGTGAGCCCGCTGAGGGCCGAGGGTTCGATGCTGGAAAAGGCGAAGACAGGGAACGGGGCAGAGCCGGCGCGACGGACCTCCAGCTGACTGGCGCCCGGCCCGACGATCGAGACCGGGTCGAAGATGATCTGCAGGGCGCTCCCGAGTTCGATCGTCCCCGTCACTTCGATCGGGATCGAGTCCGCTCCCATGTGGGCGTTCGCTTCTTTGATCGACGTCCGCAGCGTGCCTTTGCTGTCGCTGTCGGCGGTGCTCGTCACCGGATAGGAGAGCGCCGCCGCCGAGGTGGCCGGCAGCAGGACGGCCGCCGCCAAGGCAAATACGAGGAGGAACGAACGGACGGGACGCATGGGAAGGGGAGCCTACGCGGCGACGCTGTCGTCCACCGCTACCTCGCGGTCGAAGACCTCGGCGTAGGTGTCGACCAGCGTGGCGGCGAAGGCGCCCAGGTCCTGCTCGGCACCGAGCTCGCGCGTCAGCGAGGTCATTGAGACCCCCTCAAGGCCGCAGGGCACGACCCACTCGAACGGCTGCAGGTCGTTGTTGACGTTGATCGCCAGCCCGTGGGTGGTGACGCCGCGGCTGACGTGGAGCCCGATCGAGCCGATCTTCCGCGTCCCGACCCAGACCCCCGTCAGTCCCTCGATCGTCCCCGCCCGCACGCCCGCCTTGCCGAGCGCGCCGGTCATCGTCCGCTCCAGACCGCGCACGTACTCGTGGACGTCGTCGCCGTAGCCGCGCAGCCGCACGATCGGGTAGGCGACCAGCTGCCCGGGCCCGTGGTAGGTGACGAGGCCGCCACGGTCGGTGTCGTGGACTTCGATCCCCTGGGCTTCGTACCAGTCGGCGCCCATCGGCAGTTCGCCCGGTCGCGAGCGGCGGCCGCGGGTGTAGACGGGCGGGTGCTCCAGCAGCAGCAGAACGTCGCCGATCTCCTCGTTCTGGCGCTGGGTCTGGAGCCTCCGCTGCAGCTCCCACGCCTCCATATATGGGACGGTCCCGCGCCTGACAACGAGGATCTCACCGCTCATTCACGAATCGTTGCAGGAGCGGCCCCTATCCTTGTGGGCGCCCTCCATGGTCCAGTCCAAGCCACTCCGCCCCGATTGGCTCCCTGCCGTGGCGCTCAGCTTCGCGCTGGCGCTCGCCATGGTCATCTGGAGCCCCCCCGTAGGAGACCTCGCCGCGCAGGTCTTCCGCACCGAGCTGTTCGAGAGCGCCGGCCTGGCGATCTGGAACGGCAGCTGGTACGGCGGCCACTACACCCTCACCTACAGCGTCCTCTTCCCGCCGCTGGCGGCGTTGCTCGGGCCGCAGGTGGTCGGGCTGCTCGCCGTCGTCGCCTCCTCCTACCTCTTCGACCGCCTCGTCCGCGACCACTGGGGCGAGGAGGCGCGCTGGGCGACCCTCTGGTTCGCCGCCGGGGTCGTCACCCTGCTCGCCGACGGGCAGCTGACCTTCGCCCTCGGGGTCGCCTTCGGCCTGGCGGCGCTGCGCTGCCTGCAGACGGGACGGGCGCCGCTGGCGATCGCCGCCGCCGCGGCCTGCCCGCTGGCCAGCCCGGTCGCCGGCGCCTTCCTCGCCGGGGTGCTGCTGGCCGGGGCGCTGGAACCCGGCCGCCGCCCGAACCGGCTCGCGCTCGCCGCCGCCGGGCTCTCGCTGGCGCTGGTCCTGGCGCCGAACCTCGCCTTCCCCGAGGCCGGCCACTTCCCCTTCGTCTTCTCCTCCTACGTGGCGATCCCGCTTTGGGTCGCCGGCGCCCTGATCCTCACCCAGGGGGTGCGGGACGAGGAGCGGGCGCTGCGGCGGGTGCTGATCGCCTACGCGCTGGCCTCGACCCTGATCTGGATCACACCCAACGCGATGGGCGGCAACGCGGTCCGGCTCGGCGCCCTCTTCGGCGGCCCGGTCCTCGCCGCGGTCCTGCTCTCGCGGCGGCCCCGGCCGACCCTCCCCACCTGGTTCTACGCGCCGCTCCTGGTCCTGGCGATCGCCGGCAGCCTCTACTGGCAGCTGACCGCCAGCGTCGCCCAGATCGCCCGCTCGGTCGGCGACCCCTCGACCAAGGCCGCCTACTTCCACCCGGTCGCCAGCTGGCTGCGCGACAACGACGGGACGGGGGCGCGGATCGAGGTGCCGCCGACCGCCAACCACTGGGAGTCGGTCTTCCTCGCGTCGAAGTTCGAACTCGCCCGCGGCTGGCTGCGCCAGCTGGACACCACCCGTGAGGATCTCTTCTACGACGACAAGAAGCTGACCAGCGCCCGGTACGGCGAGTGGCTGCGCAACAACGCGATCTCCTACGTCGCCCTGCCCGACGCCCCGCTCGACTACTCCTCGGTCAAAGAGCAGCGGCTGATCCTCACCGACCCCTCCTACCTGAAGCTGCGCTTCAGCTCCGAGCACTGGCGGATCTACCAGGTGCGCGACCCGCGGCCGATGATCGCGCCGCTCGGTACCGCCCAGGCGGAGACGCTCTGGTGGGGCCGCCAGGGCTTCGCCCTCGACGTCCAGCGCCCGGGCGAGTTCCTCGTCCGCGTCAACTTCACCCCCTACTGGTCGATCGCCCGCGGCTACGGCTGCATCCTCCGCCACGGCGATTGGACCGTCGTCCGCGCCGCCCGCCCCGGCGTCTTCCGCGTCGCCGCCGACTTCTCCGTCGGCCGCGCCTGGAACGCGGCAACCGGCGCCAACAAGACCTGCTGAGAGGCCACGCGGCCGGCGCATATCGGCGTCCTCGGTCGCTCGCGTGCAGAGCACGCCACGCTCCCTGCGTCCTTGATCTGCTTGGCCGCGTAGCCTCTCAGAGCGTTCCCGCCAGGGTCGCCAACGCGGCGCTGACAACGTGCTCCTCGTGGGGGATCGCCGCCTGCTCCAGGCGCTTGGAGTAGGGCATGTGGACGTCGGCGCCGGTGACGCGCTGGACCGGGGCGTCGAGGTAGTCGAAGGCCTGCTCGGTGATCAGGGTCGCGAGGTTGGCGCCGACGCCGCCGTGCGGCCAGCCCTCCTCGACGATCACCGCGCGGTTGGTCTTGCGGACCGAGGCGAGGATCGTGTCGAGGTCGAGCGGGCGCAGGGTGCGGGGGTCGATCACCTCGGCCTCGACCCCGTGCTCCTCGGCCAGCTGCGTCGCCGCGTTCGCGGCGACGTGGGCCATCTTCAGCACCCCGACGATCGTCACGTCGGAGCCCTCGCGGCGCACCGCCGCTTCGCCGAAGCGCAGCGGCTGGGCGCCGTTCTCGCCGTCGCCCTCGGGCACCTCGCCGCGTGCTCCGTAGAGGCTCTCGTGCTCGATGAACACCACCGGGTTGTCGTCGCGGATCGCCGCCTTCAGCAGCGCCTTGCCGTCGGCCGGGGTGGAGGGGCAGGCGACCAGCAACCCCGGCACCTGCAGGTAGAGGGCCTCGAAGCTGTGCGAGTGGGTGGGGCCGAGCTGGTGCCCACCGCCGCCGGGCATCCGGATCACCATCGGCACCTTCGCCTGGCCGTTGAACATGTAGGGGATCGCGGCGGCGTGGTTGACGATCTGGTCCAGCGCCAGGAGGCTGAAGTTGACCGTCATCAGCTCGACGATCGGTCGCAGCCCGTTCATCGCCGCGCCGACGCCGGTGCCGACGATCGTGTTCTCGGAGATCGGCGTGTCGCGCACCCGGCGCTCGCCGAACTCGTCCAGCAGCCCCTCGGTCACCTTGAAGGCGCCCTGGAAGACGCCGACGTCCTCGCCGATCACGAAGACCGCCTCGTCGCGCCGCATCTCCTCGGCCATCGCGTCGCGCAGCGCTTCTCGCATCCGCAGCTCCGCCATCAGTCGTCGTCCCCGTCGTTGATCGCTCGCTCGGCTGAGGCGTCCTCGTGCTCGTCGCCGACCTCGCGCTCGGCCGAGACATGCGGCTCGACCCCCTCCTGCGCGTCGCCGTGCGTCGCCGGGTTGGGGCGCTCGCCGGTCGACTGCCCGGCGTAGGCGGCGCCGGCCTCGGCCAGCTCCCGCGCCGCGTCGGGCATTTCCGCCTCGTCCTCGCCGCGGTGCGGCTCGGGACTGCGCTCGTCGACCGCGTACCAGCCGCCCGGCTCGGTCTGGGCGTAGAGGTTTTCGTACATCGTGTCGAGTGGCGGCTCGGGCGAGGCTTCGGCGAACTCGACCGCGGCCTTGACCTCCGCCTCGGCGGCGTCACGCGCCTGCCGCACCTCGCGCTCGCCCAGCACCCCGGCCTCGACGCAGCGCTTGGCGAAGCTCTCGATCGGGTCTTTCTCCTGCCACTCCTCGACCTCCTCGCGCTCGCGGTAGACCTCGGGGTCGGCGGCGGAGTGGCCTTTGTAGCGGTAGGTGAAGGCCTCCAGCACCGTCGGCCGTTCGTCTTCGCGCGCCGTCCGGATCCCCTCGGCGACCCCCTCGCGCACCGCGGTCACGTCCATCCCGTCGATTCGCTCGCCGGTGATCCCGTACCCCTCGGCCTTCTTCGAGAGGTCGGTCTGGGCCGAGTGGCGCTCGACCGAGGTCCCCATCCCGTAGAGGTTGTTCTCGACCAGGAAGAGGACCGGCAGCGTCCACAGCGCCGCCAGGTTCATCGTCTCGCCGAAGTTGCCGGTGTTGGAGGCGCCGTCGCCGAACATGCAGACGGTGACCGCGTCTTCGCCCTTGTACTGGGAGGCGAGGGCGATGCCTGCCGCGATCGGCAGGTTGCCGCCGACGATCCCGTAGCCGCCCATGAACCGCTTCTCGGCGTCGAAGATGTGCATCGAGCCGCCGCGCCCGCCGCTGGTCCCGTCGACCCGGCCGAACAGCTCCGCCATCACCCGCTTCGGCTCGGTCCCGCGGGCGATCGCGTGGCCGTGGGTGCGGTAGGTCCCGATCAGGAAGTCTTCGGGGCGCATCACCGAGGTGGTGCCGACGATCGTCGCCTCCTCGCCGATCGCCAGGTGGAGGAAGCCGCCGGCCCGCGCCCGCTGGTACTGGCGCCCCGCCTCCTCCTCGAAGCGGCGGATCAGCGCCATCCGCGCGAGCAGCTCGTAACAGGTGGCGGCGTCAGGCAGATCTGCCATCGCCATTCACCTTAGAGAACTACCCGTGTCGCTTTTTGCGTCCATACGGGACCAAAAAGCGACAGGCCCTCAGGCCCTCGCCGCTGCGACCGCTTCCTCGAGGCGGTCGTCGCCCCAGAAGACCTCGTCCCCGATGACCACGCTCGGCACCCCTTCGACGCCGAGGTCGCCGGCGCGGTCGGTCGCCTCGCGCAGCGCCCCCTTCACGCCTTCCGTTTCGACCGCTTTCAGCAGCGCCCGGGGGTGCAGCTCGCAGGCGGCCCCGGCGATCATCACGTTGTCGACGTCGGTCAGGTCGCGGCCGGCGGCGAACGCCTGGCGGAAGGCGGCGAGGGAGAACGAGACGGCGCGCCCGGTCTGCTTGGCGAAGGTCGCCGCCCGCATCGCCACCAGGGTGTTGCCCGGCCACGGTTTGGGCCAGGAGATCGGCGGCAGCCCGTACTCGGCGGCGCGCCGCTCGATCTCCGTCATCCCCTCGGCTCGGGCCGGCGTTTCCGACCAGGAGCCGCGGTCGAAGCGATGAAACAGCCCACCGAGCAGGACCGGCTGCCACTCCGGCTGCTCCAGTTCGGCCTCGGTGAAGAGCCCGCTGATCCGCTCGGCGCTGAGGTACGCGTAGGGGGAGCCGAGGTCGAAGTAGAAGGTCGCGCGCACGGGGAGAATCTAAAGGGAACGGCCTGCAAGTCGCGCAAGGTTGTGGGAGGGTGCCGCCATGCGCTCTCGTCCCAAGGTTTTGCCGATCGGCTTCGCCCTCGTCGCGCTGCTGGTCGGAGCCGCCACCGCGTCCGCCCAGACCTACACCGTCACCCGCACCGACGACCCGAACCCGGCTCCGTGTGAACCCGGCAACTGCACGCTGCGCGGAGCGCTGAACGCCTCGAACGCATCGACGGGAGTCGACGACGTCGTGGTTCTGCCGGCCAGCGGCACTCCCTACCTCCTGCAGTACGAAATCCTCCCCTTCACGATCAGTGACGAGACCGAAGTGCGCGGCGCCGGGGCCAACCAGACGGTGGTCAAAGGGGACGGTATGGAGACCATCTTCGCGGTCGGGCTCGGCATCAAAGCGACGCTGTCCGGGCTGACGATCACCAACGGCACCTCGGCGATCCAGAGCAACAGCGAGCTGGTCGTCCGCGATGTCAGCATCGAAGGCAACAAATGGAACGGCGGCACCGCCGGGATCATCACCAACGGCCCGCTGACCGTCGAATCGAGCTTCCTCGGCTTCAACCGCACGGAAACCCTGACCGCCGGCGTGATCTTCTCGAACGCGCCGGTGACGGTGATCAACAGCACGATCGCCCACAACACCTCGAAAGAAGGGCAGGGAGCGATCGGCGGCAACAGCTCGGTGACGCTCGTCAACAGCGCCGTCGTCTCCAACCGCTCCGAAACGGCGCCGGCCGCCGCCGTGGGGGGCGTGCCCCTCACCGTCCGCAACAGCGTCTTCGCCGACAACCGCGACGCGACCGGGATCCACAGCTGCGCCTCGGCTGGACCTCTGACCTCCTTCGGCGGCAACGTCAGCGACGACGCCACCTGCGGCACCGGCGCGACCGACAAGCCCAACGTCAACCCGCTGCTCGGCACCCTCGCCCTGCATGGCGGCACCACCCAGGTCTACGACCTGCTCGCCGGCAGCCCGGCGATCGACGCCGCCAGCCAGTGCCCGGCGCTAGATCAGCGCGGTGTCGCCCGCCCGCAGGGGGCCGCTTGCGACAGCGGGCCCTACGAGCTGGTGCCGAACCCGGCTCCGCTCGATACCGAAGTGGGGCTGAGACTGGTCAAGGGGAAGCTCTTCCTCAGCGGGAAAAGATTCGCCAGGGTCAAGCTCACCTGCCTCCCGACCGAGGCTTCACCCCCCTGCGGCGCCGAAGTCAGGTTGAAGACCAGGGGGAAGGTGCAGGTCGGTTCGAAGCGCAAGAAGCTTTTCTTGGGAAGCGCCACCATCACCCGAATTGATCCAGGGAGGACCGAAAGCGTCGCTGTCCGCCTTTCCCGCCGCAAGGCCAAACTGGTGCGCTCTGGAAAGGTGCGCAAGGTGCTCGTGATCGTGCGCGCCAAAGATGCTGACGGCAACCAGAAGGTGATCAAGCAGCTGCGGACTCTGGTTCCGCTCTAAGCGTGGATCGCCCAGCCGTCGACGGCGCGGGCGGCGTCGAGGACCGCCTCGGAGACCGTCGGGTGCGGATGCACGATCCGCGATAGCTCCTGATAGCCGCCCTCCAGCTCCATCGCCGCGACCAGCTCGGCGATCATGTCGCAGGCGCGGTTGCCGACCACGTGGGCGCCGAGCAGCTCGCCGTATTTGGCGTCGACGACCAGCTTGACGAGGCCGTCTTTGTCGTCGTAGACGATGCCGGCGCCCTCGGCGGCGATTTTCTGCTTGCCGACCTTGACATCGTGGCCGGCCTCCTTGGCCTGCGCCTCGGTCAGGCCGACGCTTGCCACCTGCGGCTGGCAGAAGGTGGCGCCGACGATCAGGTTCTGGTTGACCGGATGGGTCTCGACCCCGGCCGCGGTCTCGACCGCGACGACGCCCTCCTCGGAAGCCTTGTGGGCGAGCGCCTTCTGGTTGACCAGGTCGCCGATCGCGAAGACCTTCTGGTTGGTGGTCCGCTGGAACTCGTCGACCTTGATTTTGCGGCCGCCCTCCTCCAGCTCGATCCCGGCCTCCTCAAGCCCCAGTCCCTCGGTGTCGGGGCCGCGGCCGCCGGCAATGCAGAGGTAGTCGACCTCGGCGCTGTTGTCGCCGTAGGTGAACTTCACGGAGGAGTCGGAGGCCTCGACGTTCTCCACCGGCGTGCCGGTCGAGATCTCGATCCCCTGTTTCTTGAAGACGCGTTCGACGACCTTGGCGATGTCCTTGTCCTCGGCCGGGAGGATCTGGTCGAGCATCTCGATCAGCAGCACCTCGGTGCCGAGCTTGGAGTAGGCGGAGGCGAGCTCGGCCCCGGAAGCGCCGGCGCCGACGACGGCGATCTTGCCGGGCCGCTCGTCCAGCGACCAGGCCTTCCAGGTGTCAAGAATGCGGCCGCCGAATTCGGTGCCGGGAATCGGCAGCGCCACCGACCCAGTCGCCAGGGTCACCGCCCTGGCCTCGTAGACCTGGTCGCCGACCTTGACGTTGCCCTCGGCGGTCAGCGAGCCGTCGCCCTCGATGAACTCGATCTTGTTTTTCTTCCACAGTCCTTCGACGCCGCTGGTCAGCGTCGCCGAGACGTCGGCGCGCCGTTTCTGCAGCGCGTCCCAGTCGAGCTGGACGTCGTTGCCGACGACGCCGAGCTCGGCGCTCGCGGTCGCCTCGTGGAAGATCTCCGCCGTGCGCAGCACGGTCTTGGCCGGGATGCAGGCGTAGTTGAGGCAGCGGCCGCCGGCTTTGTCGCGCTCGACGACCGCGGTCTTCTGGCCCAGCTGGGCGGCGCGAATCGCGGCGACGTAGCCGCCGGGGCCCCCGCCGATGACGATCTGGTCGAACGTTTCAGCCATGCGTGCTGAGCCTATAGAAGGTGCGGTCTGGCGGCGGCGGACCGGCGCGGGGCGGTGTCCTCAGTCGCCCGAATAGCGCTGCTATTCGGGCTCCCTGCGTCCTAGCCCCGCTTGGTCCGGCGCCGCCGGACCAAGCGTCTTTGTCTACCCCTTCTTCTGTCCCGGCACGCGGCCGGCGAGGCGGGAGAGCGGTGAGACCGCGCCCTGCAGCGTCTCGACGCTGGAGTTGAGCCCGTCGATGGCGGTGAGGATCCGCTCCATCAGCTCGCTGAGGCGGGCGAGGCTCTGGTCCATCCGGTCGATCCCGGCGTCGAGCCGGTCCAGCGTCTCGGGCAGGGCGCCGATCCGCTTCATGTCCTCGCGCATCTCCGGCAGCGCGTCGGTGTCGGCGGCGACCCGGTCGAGCGCGCTGGCGACCTGCTCCAGCGCCGCCGTGTGCTCCTTCATCGCGCGGGTGTTCTCGGCGATCTCCGGCAGCTTGCGCAGTGCCGCGATCGCGTCGGCGGGGAAGCCGGTGACGCCGCCGAGCGAGGGAACGCGCGCCACCGCTAGTCCTTCGGCAGCCGGGTGGGCATCTGGATCCGCGCCATCGCCTTGACCATGAAGAAGAAGAAGGCACCGGCGACCGCGAGCAGGGCGAGGGTGCCGATCGCCTGGCTAACGCTGGAGACTCCGACGAGCAGGCCGAAGAAGGCGCTGAAGAGGACGATTACCAGGATCAGCTGGAAGCCGAGAACCGCCCAATAGCGGGCATGCCACATCCCCCAGGCCATGACCCCCATGATCACCGCCGGCGCCACCACCTGCGGCACCCTCGGCTGTTCGCCGTTGACCTCGACCCCGGCGGCGTAGCCGATGACGATCGAGATCGAGATCAGCGCCGCGACGATCGCGCCGATGGTGACGACGGTCGGCCGCTCGCCCTCGGCCAGCGGCCGCAGCGCTTCGCGCGCTTCCTGGTTGCGCTGCTCGGCCTTGGCGTAGCCGCGCGCCATCGGGTGCTCCTTGCTGCCGCCCGCGCCGCGCCGCTTTCGCTTGACTCGTTCGTCAGACACCGCGCACCTCAGTCACAAACACCTCAGCCACCGGGGGCCACGCCCTTCTCGCCGGCGGCGAAGGCCTGGCGCAGCTCCCGCGCCGCGGCTTCGGGGTCGGCGGCGTCGCGAATCGCCCGCACCGCGCAGAGCCGCTCGGCGCCAGCCGCGACGACCTCGCCGGCCTTGGAGGGGTCGATGCCGCCGATCGCGAAGAACGGGCGCGGGGCGTTGGCGGCGGCGTGGGAGATCAGCTCGAGGCCGACTCCGGGGCGTCCCGCTTTGGTCGGCGTCTCCCAGATCGGGCCGACGCTTATGTAGTCGACCGGGCGCCCGGCGCTGGCGGCGAGCTGCTCCTCGGAGTGGGTCGAGAGGCCGACGATCGCGTCCGGCCCGAGCAGCTCGCGCGCCTGCTCGGCGGAGACGTCGTCCTGGCCGACGTGGACCCCGTCGGCGTCGCAGATCCGCGCCAGCTCCGGGTCGTCGTTGAGGACGAAGAGGGCGCTGAAGGTGTCGGCGACGCGGCGGAAGGTGCCGGCGGCGCGTTCGATCTCGGCCCGCCCCAGCTCCTTCTCGCGCAGCTGGACGATGTCGGCGCCGCCGGTCAGCGCCGCCCGCAGCAGCGCTTCCAGGTCGGCGGCCGGCCGGGCGTCGCAGACGAAGTAGAGGCGGGCGGTGCGCAGGCGCTCGCGGCGCAGCGGCCCGTGGCCCTCGGGCAGGGAGAGGCTCATATGGCTCGATTATGGCTGGCCGGGGTCGCGAGGCCGGCGGAGGGGTAGCATCGGAGAGGTACGGGAGCCCGAAAGGGCTGAGAGGGTGGCATCGAGGCCACCGACCGTTTGGACCTGATCCGGGTAATGCCGGCGGAGGCAAGGCTTTGAGCGAGCAGCGTGAATTCGATGTGGTGGTCGTTGGCGGAGGCGTCATCGGTCTGTCCTGCGCTTGGCGCCTAGCGCAGCGCGGCGCGGAGGTGGCGCTGCTGGACAAGGGGTATCCCGGCCAGGGCGCGACGCGGGTCGCGGCCGGGATGCTGGCGCCGGTCGGCGAGCTGACCTTCGGCGAGCCGGAGCTGCTGGAGCTGACCCTGGCTGCCGCGCGTATGTACCCGGAGTTCGTCGCCGAGCTGGAGGCGGCCACCGGGCAGAGCACCGGATACGAACGGCTCGGGGCGCTGCACGTCGCCCTCGACCGCGATGAGGCGGCGCAGCTGCGGCGCGTCCACGACCTGCAGCGCTCACTCGACCTGGAGGCCGAGTGGCTCTCGACCCGCCAGTGCCGCGAGCTGGAGCCGGGCCTGGCGCCCTCGTTCCACGGCGGGGTGCTGGCCGCCGGCGAGGCGGCGATCGATCCGCGGGCGCTGACCGAGGTGCTGCTCGCTGCGTGCCGAGAAGAAGGCGTCGAGGTCCGCAGCGGCACCGAGGTGATCGGCGGCGTCCTCGACGGTGAACGCCTCGTGGGCGTGCGAACCGCGAAAGGTCATTACGACACCCATACGGTGCCGAATCGACCTTTCGATGAGGAGATTGCCGCCCAGACCGTCGTGCTGGCCGGCGGCGCCTGGTCTGGCTCGATGGCTTGGCTGCCGGAGGAGGCCCGTCCCGCCGTCCGCCCGGTCAAAGGGCAGGTAGTCGAGTTGCGCTCGCGCGACGGCGAGCCGCCGGCCCGCCACATCCTCGCCTCCGAGCGCGTCTACCTGGTGCCGCGTGCCGACGGCCGCCTCGTCGTCGGCGCCACCGTCGAAGAAATGGGCTTCGACACCACCGTCACCGCGGGCGGCGTTCACGAGCTGCTGCGCGAGGCCTATCGCCTGCTGCCGGACGTCGCCGAGATGGAGCTGGTCGCCGCGGTCGCCGGCCTGCGTCCCGGCACTCCCGACAACCTGCCGCTGGTCGGCCCGGGCGCCGTCGACGGCCTCGTCCTCGCCACCGGCCACTACCGCAACGGCATCCTCCTGGCGCCGCTGGCAGCTCAGACCGTCGCCGACCACCTGTCCGCCAATCGGCGTTCGTCCTTTTACCGGTATAGCCGCCCAAAGGACGAACGCGCTGTTACGAAAGTGGGACCGGGCGCATGAGGATCGAGCTCAACGGCACGCCCCGGGAGCTGCCCGACGGCGCCACGCTCTCCCTCGCCGTGCGCGAGTCCGGCGCGGGGGAGGGGGGTCGCGGAGTCGCGGTCGCCCTCGATGGCGAGGTCGTCCCCCGCGGCCATTGGGAGCGGACGCCGCTGCGCGAGGGGCAGGCGGTCGAGGTCCTGGCAGCTATCCAGGGCGGCGCCGACTCCTGGCAGCTCGGCGGCCGCGAGTGGTCTTCGCGGCTGATCGCCGGCACCGGGGGCTTCCGCTCGCTGGAGCAGATGGAAGGGGCGCTGTCGGCCTCGGGGACCGAGATCGTCACCGTTGCCCTGCGCCGCGTCGACCCCGCCGCCGAGGGATCGGTGCTCGACGTGATCGACCGCCTCGGCCTCTTCGTCCTCCCCAACACTGCCGGCTGCTACACCGCCCGCGACGCGGTCCGCACCGCCAAGCTCGCCCGCGAGGCGTTCGGGACCGAGTGGATCAAGCTTGAGGTGATCGGCGACGACCGCACCCTCTACCCCGACGCGGTCGAGCTCCTCGACGCCGCCGAGCAGCTGGTCGCCGACGGCTTCACCGTCCTCCCCTACACCAATGACGACCCGATCCTCGCCCGCCGCCTCGAAGAGGCCGGCTGCGCCGCGGTGATGCCGCTCGGCTCGCCGATCGGCTCCGGCGCCGGCATCCGCAACCCGTACAACATCGCGATCATCACCGAGCGGGCCGAGGTCCCGGTCATCCTCGACGCCGGCATCGGCACCGCCTCCGACGCCGCCCAGGCGCTGGAGCTGGGCTGCGACGCGATCCTCGCCGCCAGCGCCATCTTCGGCGCCGAGGACCCGCTGGCGATGGCCACCGCTCTGCGCCGCGGCGTCGAGGCCGGCCACCTCGCCCGCCGCGCCGGCCGGATCCCACGCCGCACCCACGCCGAGGCCTCGACCGCCTACGAGGGACTTCCTGACCTCTCCTGAGACATGGCTCTACCATGAGCACCGCGCCCCTGTAGCTCAGTTGGTTAGAGCGGCGGCCTTTTAAGCCGCGCGGCGCGGGTTCGAATCCCGCCGGGGGCATTCTCGGAAGGTGGCTTGTGGAGCCGAATCCCGCTCTGCGGGCGGGATTGTGGCCTGTTTGGCCTCGATTGGCCAAAAGGTCAACGGAGGTCAGCGAAAGTCAACAAAGGGCTGATTTCAGGGGCCGTCCTTCCCTTCGCCTTCCCTTTGGCGACCAGAGAAGTCGGGCGGAACGTGAGGTGCGGTGCCGGGGTTAGCAGCTTCTCCTCCGTTCGAGGATGACCCGTTGATCAGTTCTGTATGGCCTTGCGAACGTTGGCCTGATCCGTCGCTATGTAGATCACCTTGTGGTCTCGCGCCTCATCTGGGGGGTCTAGGAGACGAATTTCCTCGGCCACATCCTGTTGCCCGAGTACTGCCAGTAGCCGGAGCCCAGATGCGTCTAGCGCGGCTTCGATCTGATCACGCGGCCAATGCCGCTGGCGATGAATGTGCTCCTCGACCCCGGGACCCGAAAGTCGAGCCTCGTAGGTGAAGCCTGGCTTCACGTCCTCCGTGAGTCCCTGCCAATTCAAACCGCCGGCATCCATCTTCTCCTCCATCTGTCGGGAGGTGAAGGCGTCTCCGTAAAGCGCGAGGGTGTTGGCATCAAAGATCGCGAGGCCGTGACCATCGATCAAGTTCCGCTTGACGCCAGCGAATACTCTCTCTAGGTCGCCATCCTCAGTCGTGTAATTCACGACATCGTTCAAGAGCAGGATGAGATCGAAGTTCCGATCGGTTGGCAGGCCCAGGTAGCCATCAACGTGCGGCAGACTGCGAGCGTCAGCCTCAAAGAGGTCGATGTCGTCCTGAAATTTTCTGCCGGCCTCTTGAAGCATCCCGGGCGACACGTCACATCCAACGATCTCCCAGCCGCGGGACCGCAGTGGACCGAACGCTCTCCCGGTGCCGCAGCCAACATCCAGCACTCTCCCCTTCTGCAGTCCATGCTTCTCAAGCTCCGGCAGGAGCGTGGCGCCCAGCCACAGCTCGTAGTTGTTGTGCGCGGTCACTTGGTCGTAGACCGGGGCGAGGAGGTCATAGGCGATCTTGGCTGTATCCAGCGAGGTGATTCCGGCGGTCAAATCGTCCGACATCGGGCTCAAACACCCCGACCGCAAACTGGACAATCCGGCTCTTGGTGGATTTGCTCCTGCCTATAGCGCATCGTGCGCAGGTCATAGATATAGGCAATTCCCAAGGTCGACGGGGAAGCAATCCCGGTTAGGTAATGCATCAAGTCAAGGCTCACATGGCCACCGATGTGAGCACAGGCAGGCCCCACTACAGCCCCGGGAGAGGGACTGGCACTTATCTGTTCGACCATCAGGTCGTAGAGAGGGAACCGCCGCCTATATGCGATCTCCTGACAGGCATAGCAACCCGTACTCCCTGGGAGGTAGAAGGGGCCTACGCGAGCATTCGGAGGAGAGTGGCTCATGCTGATGTACGGGATTCCCAAGTTGAAGCACGCCTGGTTTACCCAGTGCTCGATGTAGTGAGCTGGCCAGTCAACCGCATCAATCACAACTTGCGAGTCCGAGATGACAGCCTGAATCTCAGCCACGCTTTCAAGGCGGGTGGAGAAAACCTCGATCTCAAGATTTGAATCGAGGGTCGCAAGCTTTTCAGCGGCTACCTCGACCTTCAGTCGCCCGATATCGGCCTCTCCGTACAAAACTTGTCGATTCAGGTTGGATCTCTCAACACAGTCGCAATCCACAAGAATCATCTTGCCTATCCCGCAGCAGGCCAGGCTCAATGCAGACCATCCACCTAAACCCCCTACTCCCAGGACAGCGACCGTGGCTTGTTCGAGATTCCCTTGACACTGCGAAGGTGATTGCTCGGGCGAAACGTCGCTGAAATACCGCAGTTGTCGATCGAATCGCTCTAGTGCATCGGGCGCTATCCGATCGTCGTCAGCTGCGTCCTCAAGGGCGCCCCAGGTGTCAAGAGCCGCAATAACATCTCTTACTCTTTCGGGGCCGAAGTTCTCTTCAAGGTCAGATAACGCCGTCGTGCCGTCGAGAGCGAGGAGCAGGCGCCTGTCCGTCTCGTCAACCTTCTCGAGCTTGAGGTCCTTCGTGCTCCCTGAATCAAGGAGATAGATGTCTCCATCGGGAGCGTCCAACCGTCGGAGCGTTCGGCGTATCCGCGGGCGCTCCAGTTCCCGGGTTGACACACGGGTTTCCATTTGTGCTCAGCATATCCTTACCACGAGGAGCGTCAAAACCGGAGAGGGGGCCGGCTCGTCGCCTGGCCCCCTCTCCAGGCGTCAATTGTTCTTGTAGACGAGCTCTGGCGTAGCCTCGACGGGCTTGATCTCCATTGCTGCACCTCCCCTCTGATCCCGCGTGCTCAGCTCGAAAGGCCGAGCACAGACAGGGGGAAGCTACAAAGGAAATCTTTAGCGCAAAGGATCTATCCGCTCTATCGCTGGCGGGAACTTGGCGTTGTCTCTATGGTCTACGCGCCTTTACCGTCCAAACAAACTTGCAGCGGAGCAGCGCAGCGGAGGAGAGCATGAGCAGCAAGACCAAGACCAAAAACAAGAAGACGAAATCGCCATCCGAAGTCGCCGCCCACTGTCTTGGCCATCGGATTCGAGTTGAGGCCCTAACCATCCTGATTGAGCGAGCAGCCAGCCCGAAGGAGATTGCAGCCGAGATCGGTGAGGGCCTCCAGCTCGTCACCTACCACATAGGCATCCTCGTAGAGGGAAACGCCATTGAACTGATCGAAGAAAAAAAACGAGGTGCCGTCAACGAACACTTCTACCGAGCCACTATGCGACCAGAACTCTCGCATGACGAGTGGCTTGAGCTGTCGCCGAGGCATAAACAGGAACTCGCGATAATTTCGGTCCGCCACCTCTTTGCCGAGAACCTCTCTTCCCTGGAAAGCGGGAAAATGACTGAGGACGAAGAGATGTACTACTGGTGGAAGGCCGTGTTGCTGGACACCCAGGGCCGGGAGGAAGTACGGATGGCACAGGATGCCCACGCCGCGCGGCTTCTTGAAATCGAGGCGAAAGCAAACGCCAGGGCGGTTGAATCAAAGGGAGCAGTGCCGCAGGCACCCACCGTCCTTGCGATCCTGGGATTTGACCGTGGCCGTACGAAACCAGTGAATGACATCCTCCCCTGAGGCGTAGTGCGCCATCAAACAACCCCGAGCAGTACCGCCGGCGAGAAGGGAAATGGAACATGAGGAGTAGGCAGCGAGTGCAGA
>JBIOTO010000185.1:0-13106 GCA_044865945.1 Solirubrobacterales bacterium | reverse complement strand
TGCTCGGTATCTCCACCACCGGCGCCACCCGCCGAAGAAGCGTCGCCGACGGAAGAAAAAACGCCTGTGGTTCCGACGGAAGAAGAGGAAGCTGAACCGGGGCCTATTCAGCACGTGTTTTTGATCTCGCTGGCCAGCCCCGGCTACGACGCCAGCTTCGGCACCGCCTCGCAGATGCCCTACCTCTCGGGCACCCTGCGCCAGCAGGGGGTCCTGCTGACCAACTACTCGCTGCTCGACACGGCGCCGCTGCCCAACGGGATCGCCGCGGTCAGCGGCCAGCCGCCGAGCGCGGCGACCAAGGCGGGCTGCCCTCGCTACGAGGAATGCGTCCAGGAAGTCGAAACCCTGACCCTCGCCGACCAGCTGGTCGGGGCGCGCCTGCGCTGGCACGGCTACATCGAGGCGATGCAGAACCCCGAAGCCAAGCCGGAAAGCTGCGTCGCGCCCGAACCCGAAGCGCCGGTGGCGCCGACACCGAGCGGCTACTCGCCGCTGCTCAACCCGTTCATCTTCTTCCACTCGCTGCTCGACCTCGGCGACTGCGACGAAAACGACGTGCCGCTGGACAAACTCGCCGGCGACCTGGGGAAAACCGAGAAGACCGCCAACTTCTCCTACATCTCTCCCAGCCTCTGCAACGCCGGCTTCCGCGGCAACTGCCCGGAAGGGACGGCCGACGGGCCGGCGGCGGCCGACGCCTTCCTCGCCAAAGTGGTGCCGGAAATCCTCGCCTCTCCCGCCTACAAGAAGGACGGCCTGCTGATCGTCAGCTTCGGTGCCGCCGACCCGGCCGCGGCGACCGATCCGGCCACGGCGCCGGCCGACCCGCGCAAGGTGGGTGGCCTCCTGCTCTCGCCGCTGCTGACTCCCGGGGGCACCGACGGGGCCGCGTACGACCCCTACTCGGTGCTGCGCTCGATCGAGGACCTCTTCGCCCTCGATCCGCTCGGCAAGGCGGGCGGGGCCAAAGTCAAGTCCTTCTCGGGGGCCTTCCTCACCGCCAACGGCGGCGACTGACCGCCTCCTGATCTGAAACCCTCTTGGGATGAGCCCCCAGGAGCAGACCGGTGAGCCGATCACCCAGGCCGGAATCGAAGAGCTGAAAGCCGAACTCGCCGAGCTGGAAGGCCCGGCGCGCAAAGCGATGGCGGCGCGGATCAAGGTCGCGCGCGAGGAGGGCGACCTGAAGGAGAACGCCGAGTATCACGTCGCCAAAGAGGACCAGGCCCACATGGAGACGCGGATCAAGCGCCTCCAGGAACGGCTGCGGAACGCGGTCGTGGTCGAGGTCTCCGAGCTCGACAGCGACTTCTTCAGCTTCGGCCGCACCGCAGAGGTGCTGGACGAGTCCAAAGGCGAGACCGTCGTCTGGACCCTGGTCGGCTCGACCGAGGCCAACCTGGCCGAGGGCCGGCTCTCGGCCGAGTCGCCGATCGGCCGGGCGCTGATGGACGCCAAGGTCGGCTCGACCGTGAGCGTCGAGACCCCCAAAGGCGACCGCGCCTTCAAGGTCCTCAAGCTGGTCTCCTGATGCACGGATGCTGAGGCTGCGCTCCTCCGTCGCCCACCACCGGGCCGAGGAGTTCGGGGCGCTGCTGCGCGACCACGAGGGCGTCCGCCGGGTCGTCCAGCAGACCGACGAAGCGGTCGGGACCGAGGCCTACGTCTTCGTCGCCGACGTCGAACCGAGTGGCGCCGACAAGCTGGTCGAGCAGATCGCTGCGATGGGGATCCCGGTCGAGGACTACGTGCTGACGAAAATGGAAGTGGTCGCGCCCCAACACCGCCACCACCACGGCGAAGGCGGGGTCGACGGCTTCGCCTGGATCGAAGTGGTGGGCGCGGCGAAAGCCAACTCGCGGCCGCTGGCCCGCTACCTGGCGCTGATCAACGTCGCCGCGGTGATCGCCGCCTGCGGCGTGATTACCGGCAGCTCGGTCCTGATCGTCGGCGCGATGGCGGTCAGCCCCGACCTGCTGCCGATCTGCGCCACCTGCGTCGGCCTCGCCCGCGGCGAGCGCCGGCTCGCCCGCCGCGCCTTCGCCACCCTGACCCTCGGCCTCGGCCTGGTCGTCGTCACCGCGATGGTCCTCAGCGCCCTGCTCAGCCTCTTCGGCTTTCTGCCCGACGGCTTCGAGGTCGAGCAGTCGAGCCTCAGCACCCTGGCCAAGACCGACTACACGACCGTGCTGGTCGCCCTCGCGGCCGGGATCGCCGGCATGCTCTCCTTCGAGACCCGCGCCAGCGCCGCGGTCGGCGTGGCGATCTCGGTGACGACGATTCCCGCCTCGGCCTACCTAGGCGTGGCCCTGGGCGCCGGCGGCATCGACCACGCGTTCGGCGCCCTCGTCGTCCTCGCCATCAACGTCACCCTGCTGATCGTCGGCGGCACCATGACCCTGCTCGTCCAGGGGGTCCTCCCCAACCGCTCCGGCGCTCCCCTGTAGGCCCGACCACGGCGCCGGCTCCGGCCGCCGCTCGTCGTAGACGACGAAGGTCCCGGAGAAGCGGTCTTCCCAGGCCCGGCGGTCTTGGCGGAAGACGATCCCGAGGAAGCCGATGCCGAAGGTGACGACCGAGAGGCCGAGGCCGATCAGGCGCTTGATGCTGCGGCGCGGCGAGAGCCGCTCGCCGAGCCGGATGCCGACGAATCGCATCCCCGGCGTCTGCCCGGCCAGCGACCAGAAGCTGACCAGGAAGACGGCGCCGAAGGAGAGCCAGGCGGTCGAGCCGATCGCGATCGCCAGGCCGCTGCCGCCTTCGCCGTTGCCACCGAAGGTGTTGGCGACCAGGGTCACCAGCGCGACGAAGGCGGTAAAAGCGAGGTTGACGAAGACGCCGTCGATCAGCATCGCCAGGCCGCGGCTGACGGCGCCGGCGCGGCCGGTCGGCAGCGGTCGCGGCTGGCGGAAGAAGATCCGGCGGACGATCCGCTCGAAGCGGTCGTCGAGCCGGCGGGCGACCTTGCCGATCGTCCGGCCGACATCCTCGACCAGACCCATTCCCTGGGCGCTGATCGCCGCCCGCACCTCGGGCGCCTCGGCGATCCGTTCGACCAGCTGCTGGGTCTCCTCGCTGGCCAGGAGGCGGCGCCAGACCTCGTCGACGAGCTCTGAGTCCATCGCCTCCAGCAGCGCCTGCTTGACCTTCTCGCTCTCCAGCGCCCCGTCGACAGCCTCTTGCACCACCGGGCCTTCCAGCACCCGGGCCATTGCCCGCTCGACCGCTTTGCTCTCGACCGCGGCGACGATCGCCTCCTCGGCGGCGACCTCGACGGCGCGGTCGATCCCGGTCGCCTTGGTGACCGTGCGGGCGCCGCGCACGCCGACGCCGAGCAGGCGGGCGGAAAGCGGCAGCGAGCCGTTCTGGGTCGGATCGCCGCCGTCTACGCGAGGAGTGGAGCCGTTTTCCATCTCACGGCGAGCATATGCGGGGTCTACGGCTTTGCCAAGTGCGCGAGCAGCCGGTCGAGCAGCTCGGCCTGCGCCGGGAGGATCTTCTCGCGGGCCGCATCGAGGCCGAACCACTCGGCCCGGTCGACCTCGGGGAACTCGGCCTGCCGGCCGCTGCGGGGCGGCCACTCCATCGTGAAGGCGTTGCTGTCGAGCAGGGCGGGGTCGAATTCGGCCTCCGCTGCCCAGGCTTCGACGACTTTGCCCGCCCGCTGGCGGATCGACCCCAGCTCGATCAGCCCCTCGGGGTCGAGCTCCGGCGCCGGGCCCAGCTCCTCTTCCAGCTCGCGGATCGCGCAGGCACGCGGTTCCTCGTCCTCCTCGATCTGCCCCTTGGGGATCGACCAGGCGCCCGCGTCTTTCTTCGCCCAGAAGGGACCGCCGGGGTGGACCAGCAGGAACTCCGTCGCGCCGCTCTCGCGGCGGAAGAGGAGAACGCCGGCGCTGCGCAGGGTCGCCATCGGCCCGAGTCATACCCGACTCGGGCCGATGGCAACCGCGGCGCTACTTGAGGCGGTAGGCGACCAGTTCCGGTTTCTGGCCTTCGGCGGTGGCGATGCCCGCCGGCACCACCAGGGTGTCGCCGCTGGCGGCGACGGCGCTGTTCGAGCCGGACGGCAGGCTCGCCGACCACAGTTCGCCGCCGCTGTTCACGTCGAGGCCGTGGACGGTGCCGTCGAAGGTGGTGAAGAAGACCACGTCGTTCATCACCACCGGCGAGCCAAAGGCGGCCGCCGCGGCGAAGGTCTGTTCCCACTTCACCTTGCCGGTCTTAATGTCCAGAGCGGCCATCGCGCCGGAGAGTTCGGTGGTCTGCGAGAGCGTTTGCTGCGGCGTGACTTCGATGCCGCCGTTGACGATCGGGACGAAGACCGTGGTCGAGTTCGCCGCCGGCGGGCTGATCACGCCGCCGAGGTTGCCCGGCAGGATTTCGCCTTTCTTGATCTTCGAGCTCTGGCCTTTCATCGCCAGCAGGCCGTCGTCGGTGTGGCCGTTGTGTTCGCCGACCTCGGTGCTCCAGACCGGCTTGCCGCTCTTCACGTCGACCGCGGTGACGATCCCGTTCTTGCCCGAGCCGATCGCGACTTCGCGGCCGGCGGCCTTGGTCAGGATCGGCGAGTTCTGGAAGTCCCAGTCGTAGAGGTCGTGCGGCGTCGACTGGTGGTACCAGTCGAGCTTGCCGGTCTTGGCGTCCATCTTGACCAGCGAGTTGGTCCAGAGGTTCGGGCCGGGACGGCTGGCGCCGAACGGCTGGCTCGGGGTGCCCGGATACGGCACGGGGTTGCCGGTGCCGAAGTACATCGACCCCTTTTCGTCGAACGAGGGCGGGTACCAGAGGCCGCCGCCGGCGTTCGTTTTCTTGTCGCCCCAAAGGCTCTTCGGGACGGTGTCCCAGCTCCATTTCTCCTTGCCGGTCTGGCCGTCGAGTGCGTAGAGGGTGCCGACGGCGCCGCCCTGGTATTCGGAGTTGACGTTGACCGGGACGGTGGAGACGTAGACCAGCCCATCGGAGTAGCCGGGCGCCATGTCGATTGCCAGAGGGCTTTCGGCGATCGGCTCCGACCAGACTTCCTTGCCGGTCTTCTGGTCGAGGGCGAAGACTTCGCTGGCGGTCGCGCCGAAGACTTTGCCGTCGGCGACGACGACGCCGTTCGGGCCCTGGGTCGCCGATTCGGACGCGTACTTCCACAGCACCTCGCCGCTGTCGAGGCTGATCGCCTGGACGCTGGATTCGAGGTCCTGCATGTAGACGACGCCGTTGGCGATCACCGGGCTCGCCGCGTAGGCGCCGTAGGTGCTCTGCGCCTGCGAGGGCAGGGTCCAGGCGACTTCGAGGTCGCCGGCGTTGCCGCGGTTGATTTCCCCTTTCGCCTCGCGGGTGCTGGCCGCGTCGCCGTTGGGCCAGGCGTCCCCGGTCAGGTCCGCGCTTCCGTCTCCCGACGAGGAGGAGTCATCCGACGATCCACAGCCGGCCACCAGTGCGGCCAGCGCCGCCAGCAACAACAGCGCAGCCCAGGCCCTACTTGCCTTCATCCCTGACATCCCTCTGGTCCTCCCTAGTCGAGTAATAGAGACTTATCCTGCATCTTCGCGGAATTTGGCGCAACCGACACGCCGAGTTCCGCCAGCAGCGGTTGCAGTACACGATTGGCGAGCAGGCCGAGGCTGCCGAGGTTGGCGAAGCCGGGCCCCTGGCGGAGGCCGCCGAGGCCGGGGATGTGCAGCCGCGGCCGCACTCCCTCGAGTTCGAGGCCGCGACCGATCGGGACCTCGGTCTGCGGCGGGCGGTCCCAGAGCGGGCCGCACTGTTCTTCGACCTGGTCGCGGACCGCGTCGGGAAAGAGGCCGCGCAGCTGGCGCAGGAGGTCGAAGCCGGTGCAGTTGATGACGAAGTCGTAGCGCTCGGAGCAGAGGCCCTCCGAGGGGCTCTCGAATTCGAGCACCGCCGCCTCGCCGTCCTCGGCGAGGGAGACGTGGATCGCGCGGCCGGTGACGAACGAGAGGTGGTCGTCGTCGGCGATCCGAGCCAGCACGGTCTGGTCGAAGACGCCGCGATCGCAGTGCTTGACGAAGTCGCGCCGGGTCTCGATGTCGATGTGTTCCCAGCCGACGTTGTCGGGGTCGGCGAAGACGCGATTCTCGAGGAAGCTCTCGCCGCGGCTGAGCGGCAGGGTCGGCGTGTAGATCGTCAGCCGGGCCTGGGGGCGCAGGTCGCGGAGGAAGACGAGGGCGCTGAGGGCGCTCTCCCCTCCCCCGACGATCGCGATCTCCGCCGGCGCGTCCTCGGGCACGCGGGCGAACTCCTCGCGGCGGCTGTCGCAGTGGAAGACCCGCGACTCGACCTCGGGGTCGTGGGGGAAGTGGCGGTGGACGCCGGGGCCGGTGAGAATGAGGTTGCGGCCGGTATGCCGCTCGGGGTCCTCGGGGCGGCCGCGCTCGGCGACCTCGACCTGCCAGCGGTCGTGATCGTCGGACAGGGTCACCTCGGTCACCCGGCCGTCGTAGACGGTCACCCCGTTGCTCGCCCGCTCCAGGACCCAGCTGAGGTACTCGCCGTAGTCCTGGTGCAGGACCGAGGGCGAGCCGGAATTGACCCAGGCCGCGTATTCGTGGCGCTCCATCGCGAAGCGCTGCCAGGTGAAGGGCAGCAGCGCCGCGTCGATCTCGTCGCCGAGCTCACCGAACTGGCGGCTGCTCTGGTACGGGAAGCCGACGTCCTTGATCGGCGGGATCGCCAGCGGCTCCTCGCCGGAGGTCATCCCGTTGCGCCCCTTCCAGGAGGCGGCCGGCTCGGTTTTCTCGATCACCGTCATCGAGATCTCGCCCAGGCCGAGGCTGTTGATCGTGTGGACCTTGGCGCCGATCGCGGCGGCCTTGGCGCCGGCACCGACGATGAGGATGTCGCTGTCGCTCACGGTCCCTCCTCAGACGGGCGCCAGGGCGCGCGGCCCGGCCGGTTCGGTTTCCCTCGGTTCGGCGATCACCAGGCCCTTCTGGTCGGGAGCGAAGGAGATCGCGCTTTTGCGGGCGCGCTCGCCGCCGGTCTCGACCGTGCGCAGGTCGGTCGTCTCCAGCACGATCCGCAGCACCCGCTTCATCTCCATTTCCGCGTAGCTGGCGGCGAGGCAGCGGCGGACGCCGCCACCGAACGGGATCCAGGTGTAGGTCCCGGGCTGGACGCCGACGAAGCGCTCGGGTGCGAAGCGGTGCGCTTCGGGGTAGTTGCGCTCGTCGCGGTGGATCAGGTGGATGCAGGGGGCGACGGTGGTTCCCGCCGGCAGGTCGTGGCCGCCGAGCCGCATCGGCTCCAGCAGGTTGCGGACCACCACCGGCACCGGCGGCCGCAACCGCAGCGTCTCCTTGACCACGGCGTCGAGGTAGGTGCCGTCGCCGGCGACGATGTCGTCGCGCAGCAGCTCCAGTTTGTCCGGGTTGCGCAGCAGCCGCTCGAAGGTCCAGGCCAGGGTGCTGGAGGTCGGCCCGTCGGAGAGCAGGGTTACGAGTTCGTCGCGCAGGTCCTGGTCGGAGAGCGGCGAGCCGTCCTCGTAGCGGGCCTGGACCAGCATCGAGACGACCCCCATCTCGCCGCCGTCCTCGGCCTTGCGGCGCCGGACCTCGTCCATCACCGCGTCCTCGACCGCGCCCATCGCCTCGCGGTAGCCGCGGCTGCGGGTCACCCAGCCGGGGCCGAAGGCGGCCAGCATCGCCAGGTTGCCCGGTTCGTTCATCCAGGTGGTCAGCTCGCGCAGCCGGTCGCGCAGCGGTTGCAGACGCGGGGCCGTCGAGGCCGGGCCGAAGACCGCGCGCATGACCACGTCGAGGGTGATGTCCTGCATCCGCGGCCAGAGCGCGAACGGCTCCCCCACCGGCCAGCGGGCGACCTCGGCCCGCGCCATCTCGGCCATCATCTCCGAGTCGGCCTGCACCGCCTTGCCGTGAAAGGAGGGCAGCATCAGTTTGCGCCGGGTCATGTGTTCGGGTTCTTCCAGCAGCATCACCGAGCGCGGGCCGAGCAGCGGCCCCAGCAGCGGGTTGGCGGTGTCGACGCCGACCGCGCTGCCGGCGGTGAAGACCTTTTTCACGTCGTCGGGGTCGGCGAGGATCACCCAGTCGCCGTAGTGGCGGATCCTCAGGGTGAAGGTGTCGCCGTAGCGCCGCTGGCACTTCTCCAGCCAGGGCAGCGGGCGCTGGGTCCAGCCCCACGCCTGCAGGGCGCGCGGCAGCCTCGGTCCGGGCGGCAGCGCGCTCACGCCGCGTCCCTTCCCCCGTTGCCGGCGGCGATTTCGTCCATCAGCTCGTCCTCGAGCCGGCAGGTGGTCGCGATCAGCAGGTCGAAGAGGTCGGAGCTGAAGTCCTCCGGCAGGCCGACCTCGGCGCCGCGGTCGAGGTAGCGCTGGCGGACGACCTTGACCCGGTCCGGCTGCATCATCGGGATCTCGTTCTCGCTCTTGTAGACGGCGACTTCGCGGCAGATGTCGAGCCGCTCGCCGAGCAGCTTGGCGATCTGGTCGTCGATCTCGTCGAGCCGGCGACGGAAGGGCTCCAGTCCGGCGCTCATCGCTCGTCACCCCCGAGCAGGCCGGTGGCGAAGGCGTGGCTGCAGGCGGCCAGCTCGTCGAGCGCGTAGCCGCCCTCCTGAATCACGCAGACCGGCAGCCCCGAGCGGGCCAGCAGGCGGCCGATCTCGGCGAAGATCTCCGACCGGAAGCCCCAGCCGCCGTGCGGGTCGCCGGCGACGGTGTCGTAGCCGAGCGAGACGACCAGTACCCGGGCGATCTCGGAGAGGTCGTGGATCGAGTGGGCGACCTCGCGCAGGTAGGTCTCTTCGTCGGGGCTCTCGTCGAAGGAGACCGCGCGTTCGCCGGCCAGGCGCGGCAGCGGCGTCCCCGGCGGCAGATTGGTAACCGGCGCCGCGTGCAGCGAGTGCAGGGCGACGACCGGGCCCATCCGCTCGACCAGGGCCGAGGTCCCGTTCGGGTAGTGGAGGTCGAGGTCGATGATCCCGATCGGCTTCATCCCGCCGTCGGAGAGTCGTCGCACCGCCGCCGCGGCGTTGTTGAGGTAGCAGTAGCCGGCGTGGAAGGCGGGACCGGCGTGGTGGCCCGGTGGCCGGCAGACCGCATAGGTGAAACGGGCGCCGGAGAGCACCCGCTCGGCGGCGGTGATCGAGGTGCGAATCCCCTCCAGCGCGGCGGCGACCAGCGCCTTGTTGACGGGGATGTCGGGTTCCAATCCGGGCGGAGCGAAGTCCGGCATCACCACCGGCTCAGACGAGGAGATCTCGTTCAGCACCCGCAGGTACTCGGCCTCGTGCAGCTCGGAGAGGGTCCGCTCGACCTCTTCGTCGGCGGCGTCGGCGGCGACCGGGCGCACCCGCGAGTGACGCACCAGGCCCGCCCGCAGCTCGACCAGGCGGCGGTTGCTGTCCTGGCCTTCGATCAGCCGTTCCCCTTCGCGAACCCAAAAGGCAGCGTCGCCGCTGCCCTGTCGCTGCTCGATCATCAACAGCTCAGTCGTCATCGAGCAGCCTCCGCATCCGCGGCCCGAGGTGCTCGAAGCCGTTGCGGCGGTAGAAGGACTCGGTCGAAGCGATCGCCGCGAAGGTCTCGCGCGGGAGACCGACCTCAAGCCGGCTCACCCCGCGCCTTCGCGCCTGGGATGCGATCGCCTCGACCAGCTCCGCCCCGACGCCGCGACTGCGCCAAGCCTCATCGACCCAGAGGTCCTGGATCATCGCGTACACGCCGGGAACGTGGATTGCCCGCGGCCAGTTGGCGCTGAGGACGCCGACGACCCTGCCGTCGGCCTCCGCGACCAGCACCGAGGTCCCATCCGGATCGTCCAGATGGGCGCGGACCTCAGCTTCAAGATCGGAACGCTCGGGGCGGCGGCCGCCGAGCTCAAGCAGCAGGGCCTCGACCGCCGTGGCCACCGCCCCGACGTCGTCGGCCCCCGCCTCGCGAACCGTGCTCTCGGTCGCCGCCGGGTCGGTCACGCCGCCTCCGCCTGCCTGGCGACAGGCTCCAGCTCAACGCTCCAGGCCTCGGGCCCCTCGCTGCCGGTCAGGGTGCGGGCGATCGCCGCCATCGGCGCCCGCGCCTTCAGCAGGATCTCGTCGAACTCCTCCTCGGGGTCGGACTGCATCACGATCGCGCCGCCGGCGCCGATCGTCGTCCGCCCGCCGCGCCGCATCACGATCGTGCGGATGACGATGTTGAGGTCGGTGTGGCCGTCGGCGCCGAAGTAGCCGATCGAGCCGGAGTAGACGCCGCGCGCCTCCTGCTCGAGGTCGTCGATGATCTCCATCGTCCGCTCCTTCGGGGCACCGGTCATCGAGCCCCCGGGGAAGGTGGCGCGCACGCAGTCGACGGCGCTGCGGCCATCCTCCAGGTGACCGACGATGGTCGAGACCATCTGATGCACGGTCGCGTAGGGCTCGACCACCATCAGGTGCGGCACTTCGACGCTGTCGACGTCGCAGACGACGCCGAGGTCGTTGCGCAGCAGGTCGACGATCATCAGGTGCTCGGCGTAGGTCTTTTCGTCGCCTTCCAGCTCTTCGCGGACGGCCCGGTCGGCGTCGGGGTCCTCGACCCGAGAGACGGTGCCCTTGATCGGCCGCGCCATCACCTGGCGCTCGCGGTCGACCGAGATGAAGCGCTCCGGCGAGGAGCTGACGATCGTGTTCTCGCCGAGTTGCAGGAAGGCCGAGAACGGCGAGGGGTTGCTGCGGCGCAGCTGCCGGTAGAGGTCGAAGGGCTCGGGGCTGGCGTCGGTCGAGAACTGGTCGGTGAGGCAGACCTCATACGACTCTCCCGCCAGCAGTTCGGCCTGGGATTTGGCGATATCGGCGAGGTAGCGCTCGCGGCCGCGGCCGGAGTGGAAGGTGACGTGGGCGCCCGGGTCGCTCGGCGGCGCCAGCGGCCGCTCGGCCGGCGGCGAGGCGATCGCCGCCGCGATCAGCTCCGCGGTGGCGTCCAGCCAGCGCTCGGCCTCCGCGTCCTCGCCACGGCAGAGGGCGAAGACGTAGGTGAGGTTCTTGGTGTGGTCGACGGCGACGACCCGGTTGGCGAGCATCATCGCCGCGTCGGGCATGTCGGAGCTGTGGACGTTGGGCGAGCCGCAGTCGGCCTTCAGCTCGTAGCCGAGGTAACCGACGTAGCCACCGACGAGGCCGCGCTCGACCCCCTCGGGCGGCTCGACCTCGATCCGCTCCATCTCCTTCTGCAGGTAGTCGAAGATCGACTTCTGCTCGACCGTCTCGACTCCGCCGCGGCGAAGCGAAACCTCGCCGCTGTCGACGTCGTAGGTGGCGAAGGCGCGGTCGGCACCGGCGGTGGTGCCCATGTAGGAGCACTGCGCCAGCCAGGTCGGCGCGTCGGCGCTGTCGAACCAGAACGACGGATTTGAATCCGCGAAGAGCCGTTCGTAGAGGTACTCGGTCGGCGCTTCGCCCTCGATCGTCCGCATCCGCAGCCGCATCTCCCCCTGCTTCGCCTCTCCCGCGGCGCGGCGCTCGGGCTTGGCGGGGCGCGGCGGGATCGTCGCCCGGCCGGCCGGGCGCTGCGGCCGCTGGTAGCTCGCCGCCAGGTCGAAGAAGTTCTCGGCGATCTTCAGCCCGTACTCGGTCGAGATCGACTCGGGGTGGAACTGGACGCCCCAGATCGGCCGTTTGGTGTGTTCGACCCCCATCACGACCCCGTCCTCGGCCCAGGCGACGACGTGCCCTTCGGGCCCAGGCGGGCTGGTGATCGCCAGCGAGTGGTAGCGGACCACCGAGAAGCCCTGCGGCACGTCCTTGAACAGGCCCTTGCCTTCGTGCATGACCCGGCTGAGACGGCCGTGCATCGCCATCGGCGCCCGGTTGACGGTGCCCTCCAGCAGGTTGCCGATCCCCTGGTGGCCGAGGCAGATCCCGAAGACCGGGACTTCGCTGTGTCGGAGGATGTCGCGGCAGACGCCGAAGTCGTGCCAGCGCGACGGGTGACCCGGCCCCGGCGAGAGCACGATCGCGTCGAAGTCCATCCTTGTCAGCACGCGCCAGCTGACCGCGTCGTTGTTGACCACCATCGGCTCCTCGCCCGAGGCCGCGGCCAGCAGGTGGAAGACGTTGTAGGTGTAGGAATCGTGGTTGTCGACCAAAAGCGTTTTCACGTCAGGCTCCCTCCAGCCCCAGGCCCCGCAGGCCCTTCTCGAGCACCGGCTGCACGACCGCCTCGACCTCCGGTGCCCGCTCGCCTTCCCGGTACCAGCGCGCGAAGTGGGAGAGGTACTTGGAGAGCGGCGCCACGTCGAACTCGTCGACGGCGCCGCGCAGGTGCACCCGGTAGTGCTCGGACTGGACCACCGCGAAGCGGTAGTCCGGGTCCTCCGCCGGCCGCTCGCCGGCGATCTCCCCCGAGGCGTGGTGGGCCTGGGCGCGCGCCAGGTCCCAGCCGAGGCTCCCCTTCCCTTCCACCAGCAGCTTCTCCTTGCCGAACTTGACCTGTTTGGTCGTCGGCTGCAGGAGGAAGTAGCCGAGCGCGACCTGGGCCGGCACCGTCTCCGGGTGCGGGTGGCGCTCCATCTCGGCGGCGAACTCGGGGTTCGCCTTCAGCTCGTCCTCCAGCCACTCGACCAGCTCGTCGATCAGCAGCGCCCCTTTCTTCGAGGAGCTGATCGATTCGTTCTCGCGGGCGACCATGCCGTGGAAGATGTCGAAGGTCGGCGGCCCTCCCCCGCGGGTGCTGCCGTTCCCGTTGCCGTTCTGCAGGCCCATCGCGTCGATCAGCTGGCGGCGGCAGGTGACGTGGGCGACCCACTCGTTGCCGCAGACCTGCATCGAGACCACGTCGTCGAGTTCGTCGGCGGCGGCCCAGTAGGCGAGCGCCCGCATGTGCTGGGTCGGCAGGCCGTCGGAGCGGACCAGCGGCATCTCTTCCAGCTCCTCGCGTTCGGTCTCGTACATAACCATGTCGTCGCCCCAGCGTTTGGTCAGCGTGCCCTCGGCGAGGCCTGTATTCATGTACTCGGCGACCTCGGGGAGGTAGTCGGACTCGTAGATCACCTTGTCGAAGGTGATGCCGAGGCTGGCGAGCGTCTTGCGCTGGCCGGAGACGACCCAGGAGCGGGTCCGCGACCACAGTTCCAGCGCCTTCTGGTCGCCGTCGA
>JBIOTO010000184.1:0-12209 GCA_044865945.1 Solirubrobacterales bacterium | reverse complement strand
TGGTCAAGGCCGCGAACGAGGCCTTCGGCGCGGTCGACATCTGCGTCAACAACGCCGGCTACACCTGGGACGGCGTCGCCCACAAGATGAGCGACGAGCAGTTCCAGGCGATGCTCGACATCCACACGATCGTCCCCTTCCGGGTCGCCCGGGCGCTCGCCCCGGCCTGGCGCGAGGCGGCGAAGGCCGAGCGCGCCGAGGGCAAGGAGGTCTTCCGGAAGATCATCAACACCTCCTCGACCTCGGGGATGATGGGCAACGCCGGCCAGGTCAACTACTCGGCCGCGAAGATGGGCGTCGTCGGCCTGACGAAAACCCTCGCCAAGGAGTGGGGCCAGTTCAAGATCAACGTCAACGCGGTCGCCTTCGGCTTCGTCGAAACCCGCCTCACCGCCGCCAAAGAGGCCGGCGAAGAGATGACCTCGCCGACCGGCGAGAAGATCGAGCTCGGGATCCCCGAGCAGATGCGCCAGATGGCCTCGGCGATCATCCCGCTTGGCCGCCCGGCGACCCCGGAGGAGGCCTCCGGCCCGGTGCTGTTCCTCTCCTCGCCGCTCGGCAACTACATGCACGGCCAGGTGCTGAACGTCACCGGCGGCATGTTCGGGGGGATGTACACCTGAGCTCCCAGGCCCCGCAGCAGTCGCGGCGCACGCCGCGCTACCTCGACGTGGCGGACCGCATCTGGCCCGCCACCCGCAGGTTCATGGGCGCCCACACGTTCCTCTACAAGAGGACGGGTGGGCGCCTGGGGCACACCATCCCCGGCGTGCCGGGCAAGATGCTCCTGCTCGACCACGTCGGGGCCAAGAGCGGGATCAAGCGGACCTCGCCGCTGCTCTACGTGCGCGACGGCGAGGATCTGGTCATCGTCGCCTCCAAAGGCGGCTTCCCCAAGCACCCGGCCTGGTACCACAACCTGATGGCCAACCCCGACACCACCGTGCAGGTCCAGGGCGACCACGTCCCGGTCCACGCCCGGGTGGCGAAACCGGAGGAGCGCGAGCGACTCTGGGCGCTGGCCGTCAAGGGCTACCGCGGCTACGACGACTACGCCGCCCGCAGCAAGGGCCGCGAGATCCCGCTCGTCGTCCTCGAACCGCGCTAGCGGGCGCGGCTCACTTCGGCTTGCGCTCCTCGGCGACCGGGTCGCCGGCCTCGTTCGCGATCGCCTGCGGCGGCCACGGGCCGGCCCAGTTGTCGCGGGCGCCGTCGATCGTGATCGTCGTCCCGGAGAAGAAGTCGCCCGCCGGCGAGGCGAGGTAGGCGACGAGCCAGGCCATCTCCTCGGGCCGGCCGGCGCGCCCGATCGGGATCGAGCGCTCGAGGTTGTCGACGACCACCCGCGGATACTTGGTCAGCAGCGTCTCGGTCGCGAACTGGCCCGCGGCCAGGGCGCAGGTCTTGATCCCGAACCGCGCCCACTCGACGGCCAGGGTCCGCATCATGTTCTCGACCGCGGCACGGGCGGCGCCGGAGTGGACCATCCCCGGCATCCCGTTGTGGGGCGAGAGGGTGACGCTGAGCACCTTGCCCCCGCCCTGGGGGATGAAGGCCTTGGTCGCGGCGGCGTGGGTCATCAGCCAGGTCCCCATCACGTTGAGGTCGATCACCGTCTGGAAGCCTTTCGGGCTGATCGCCTCGGCCGGGCTGAGGAACTGCCCGCCGGCGTTGTTGACGAGCACGTCGAGGCGGCCGTGGCGCTCGAGCAGACCGTCGAAGAAGCGCCCGACCGGCTCCTCCTCGCGGATGTCGAGCGTCTCGTGCTTGAAGCTGCCCGGCAGCGCGGCGGCTAACTCCGCCGTCTCCGCCAGCGGCTCCTCGCGCCTGCCGCAGGCGACGACGGTCGCGCCAAGCCGGGCCAGCTCCAGGGCGGTCTCCCGCCCGAGGCCGCTCCCCGCGCCGCTGACGACGCAGACCTGCCCCTCCAGTAGATCGTCCCTGAACACCTGCGAATGCGAGCTTTCAGCCATCGGCGGCGAAGCCTATAGGCGAGCAGAACTGCGTAAATGTCCCAGCCGATGGGCGTCTCCGTCGAACCCAAACCGCTGCACGAACCGCTGGCCGGCGGCACCCGGGGCGCCACCGTCACGGTCGAGCCGCTGATCGCCGGCCACGTCGACTTCGCCCGCGAGATGATGGTCAGCCCCGGCGGGCGCATGATCACCCCCAGGCTCCTGAAGGCACTGCTGATCGGCTCGGCACCGAACGTGGTCCCGGTGCCGGCCTTCCTCATCCGCCACCCGAGCGCCGGGGCGATCCTCGTCGACACCGGCCTGCACCCCTCGATCGCAACCGACCCGCGCCAGAACTTCGGCACCCTGGCGACCCGCTCCGGCAAGCCGACCCTCGAGGCCGGTGAAGACGTCCCCTCGCAGCTGCGCAAGCGGGGCCTCGGCCCCGGCGAGGTCCCGATCGTGGTGATGACCCATCTCCACCTCGACCACAGCTCGGCGATCTCCGAGTTCTCCGACTCGACCTTCGTCGTCAGTGAAGCCGAGTGGAAGGCGGCCAGCGGCGGCGTCAACGCCCTGCTGAACGGCTACCGCCGCCCCCACTTCGACTACGCCTTCGACTACCGCACCATCGACTTCGATCGTCGCGAGATCGACTCCTACGCGACCTTCGGCCGCACCTTCGACCTCTTCGGCGACGGCTCGATCCACCTCGCCTTCACCCCCGGCCACAGCCCGGGTCACATGTCGGTCGTCTGCCGTCTCAAAGAGCGCGACTTCGTCATCGGCGGCGACACGACGTACCTGCGGGGACAGCTCGACGGCAGCCTGGCGATGCCGCCGCGCCCCTACGACGCCCATAATTTCCGCCGCTCGCTGCAGGAGCTGCGCCTGTTCCAGAGTCAGTTCCCCGACGCGGTGATCACGCCGGGTCACGATCCCGACTTCTACGAGCGGCTCGGGCAACGCTACGAGTAGCGAGCCCCTCGTACATCTCCCGCACCCGGGTGAAGATCTCGGTCGCGACCTCCAGCTGGCGCTCTTTGTCAGGTGACTCCTCGACCGTGAAGCTGAGCGGCTCGCCGAACTGGACGGTGGTCTTCGGGAAGCGGAAGCGTTTCCACTGCCGGGCGCGCTCGGAGCCGCAGATCGCGACGGGGACGATCGGCGCCCCGGTTTCCAGGGCGATGCGGCCGATCCCCGGTTTCGGTTCCCCAAGCTGCCGCGAACGGGAGCGGCCGCCCTCCGCGTAGATCAGCAGCATTTCGCCCTGCTCGACGAGGATGCGGGCGGTCTCGATCGCTTCCTCGTCGTGGTGGCCGCGGCGGATCGGGAAGACGCCGCCGTGCTTGTAGACGTAGGTGAGAATTGGCGGCCCGAAGAGCTGGGATTTCGCCATGAAGCGGATCTTCCGCCGCAGGTAGACGCCGACGAAAAAGTGGTCCATCTGGCTGAAGTGATTGGGGGCAAGGATCAGCGGCCCGTCCTTGGGCACGTTCTCGACCCCGATCTGCCGCACCCGCCAGATCAGCAGCGTCGGCAGGGTGAGGACGATGCGGGCAAAGGTGTAGGTCCAGCCGACCCCCCGGCGCGCCGACCGATGGAACTGCTGGAAGTACTCGGCCGGGCGCGGGTCCTTATAGACCTGCGGCTTCATCTCGCCCATGCGCGCGACCTCTCCACGGCTCGGCTCCAGGCGGCCAGCAGCTCCTCCCGCCGTGCCGCCTTCATCCGCGGCTCGTAGCGGTCGGCCTCGCGCCACATCTCCCCCACCCGCGGCAGCGACCAGGTCCCGGTCGCGATCCCGGCCAGGTAGGCGGCCCCGAGGGCGGTCGTCTCGGCGATCTCCGGCACGGAGACAGGTACACCGAGAACGTCCGCTTGGAACTGCATCAGCCAGCGATTGACGGTGGCGCCGCCGTCGGCCCGCAGCAGCTCCAGGCGCTCGCCGCTCGCCGCCTCCTGGGCCCGCACCGCGTCGACCGTCTCGTAGGCGATCGCCTCCAGCGCCGCCCGGGCCAGGTGGGCGCGGCCGCTGCCGCGGGTGAGGCCGACGATCGTGCCGCGCGCGTAGGGGTCCCAGTAGGGCGAGCCGAGCCCGGTCAGCGCTGGGACGAAGTAGACGCCGTCGTTGCTCTTGAGCGAGGCGGCGAGCGCCTCCGTCTCCCCTGCCTCAGCGATGATCCCGAGCCCGTCGCGCAGCCACTGGACGGCGGCCCCGGTCACGAAGATCGAGGCCTCGAGCGCGTAGGTGACCTCGTCGCCCAGCCCCCAGGCGACGGTCGCCAGCAACCCGTCGGGGGCGACCGGCGGCTCGGCGCCGCTGTTGAGTAGGACGAAGCTGCCGGTGCCGTAGGTGTTCTTCGCCATCCCCGGGCGGTGGCAGGCCTGGCCGAAGAGGGCCGCCTGCTGGTCGCCGGCCACGCCCGCGACCGGCACCTCGCCGCCGAACTCGGTGGTGGTGCCGAAGACGCAGCTGGAGGGGCGCGGCCGTGGCAACCGCGCCGGGTCGACGCCGAGCAGGGCGCAGAGCTCCTCGTCCCAGCTGAGCTCGCGGATGTCGAAGAGCATGGTCCGCGAGGCGTTCGTGTAGTCGGTGACGTGCTCGCCGGTCAGCTTGAAGAGCAGCCAGGAGTCGACCGTGCCGAAGACCGCCCGCTCGGCGCCCTCGGCGTTGCGCAGCAGCCACTCGATCTTGGTGCCGGAGAAGTAGGGGTCGAGCGTCAGCCCGGTGCGCTCCCGCACCAGCGGCTCGTGACCCGCCTCCCGCAGCTCCTCGCAACGGCTGGCGGTGCGGCGGTCCTGCCAGACGAGGGCGCGGTGGATCGGCTCGCCGCTGTCGGGGTCCCAGGCGACGACGGTCTCGCGCTGGTTGGTGATCCCGATCGCGTCGAGCTCGGCCCCCTCGATCCCGGCGGCGGCGATCGCCTCGCCGGCAACCCGCCGCGTCACCTCCCAGATTTCGTTGGCGTCGTGCTCCACCCAGCCGGGCTGGGGAAAGTGCTGCTGGAACTCAGAGTAGGCGCGCCCGACGACCGCCCCGTCCGAGTCGAATACGAGGCAGGTGGTACCGGTCGTCCCCTGGTCGATGGCGAGGATCAACGGCAGAAGCCTATTTGCGAACGGTGCAGGTGCGGATCAAGGTGGAGGCGAGCTTGCGGCCGTCGGCGAAGGTCATGCCGACGCGGACGAAGGGGAAGACGCCGATGGTGGCGCCAGACGGCGCCCCGCAGGAGGCGCTGAGGTAGCTGTGCCTGCGGCCACGGAAGACGTAGTCGCGGCGGAGGTTGAGGACTATCCGTTTGAGGAAGCCGAAGCGGTTGATGTTGGCCGGCAGCGCCGCGGTGAGGACGGTGCCGAAGGTGCCGCTGGACTTGCGGATGTGGAAGACGAAGATGCGGCTGTTCGGGAAGGGGTTGCCGCCGTAGACGTGAGCGAGGATCGCTCGCTGGCCGTCGACCCTGGCGTTGAAGGCCAGGACCTTGCCGCTGAGCGGAAACGCGTCCTGTTCGGGAAAGGTGACGCCCGCGAGGTAGCGCCCTTCGCCGACCAGGGCCTTCCCGCAGACGGCCAGTGCCTGCGCGGAGCTCGCCGCTTCGATCTGCGAGCGCTCACACAAGGGCAACCCCCGCGTGTCGATCGTGCCGCCGCGGTTGATCGCGATCGAAATGAACCGCAGAGCCGGCGGCCGCTCGCCGGAGAGCGTCCGGACGGTGCCGTCGACCCGCACGGAGATCGGAACATTCGCCTCCCTGGGCAGCTTGGTAGGAGCGATGCCACCGGCGAACTTGACGAAGAGATTGCCCCGCTCGACCAGCTCGGCCTGGGCAAGAGAGGCAACCAGAAAGAGGGCGACAGTGAGCACCGCCAGCGTCGCGCTCCTCTTTCCTCTCCCTGACATCTCCAGCACTTTAGGAGTTCAGACCTTCGATCGACCGGCTTGGCCTGGCTTCAGCATGCTCAGCTCTTCTTGACTATATGCCCCTCTCGCTGCTAAACAAGCAGGGAGATGGCCAACCCAAGAGTCCCAGGACTTCTCATCGCTACCGCAGTCGCCTTGTTCGCAATCGCAGGGGTCTCCTCAGCTGCGGTTATTCCGACATCCCCCGCTGGGACCACCTATGAAGGCAAACTCCATGCCGCCAGCGAGGGGCATGTCACGATCCACAACGCGAACGCCACCATCAACTGCAATCTGACACTGGAAGGCGAAGTCGAACCGAGTGGATCTGGCGAACCTACCACGGTCCCTCTTTCCTCGCTGAGCTTCACGAGCTGCACAAACTCATGGCACGTGACAGTGACCTCGCCGGGGACGCTCGAGATCCATGGGGTCTCCAACAGCAAGAACGGCACAGTCACATGGAGCGGGGCGAAAATCCAGGCGACACGCTTTTTCCTTCCCTGCAACTACACCGTCAGCGCCACCGACATCGGCACCCTGACAGGGAGCAAAACCACCGGCGGCACAGCAACAATCGACCTCAGCGGAAGCCTGCTCACCGACAGTGGCAGCAGCGAACTCTGCGGAGGTGCTACCACGCCCATCTCGGGCAGCCTCAGCGTCGCGACGCCGGATTATCTGGACGTGGACGCCTGACGCGTTTGTCTCCTTGAGAGATAGACCTGAAAAAAATCCCGTAGCTGCCTCCCCCGGTGCAGGAATCCCGCGAAGCTGCGCCCGGTCGCCCGGTGCTCCAGCTCCAGTTCGTACTCGCCCAGCCGGTAGCCCGCTCGGACCGCGTCGACGGTCATTCCGATCTCCATCCCGTAGCCCTTGGCGAAGGGGAGGGTCACGCGCAGGACCTCGGCGCGCATCGCTCGCTGGCCGGAGATCGGCGCCTTGGTCTCGGCGCCGCAGAGGCGGCGGATCGCCCAGCGGGCGAAACCAAGAGCGAAGCCGAAGCCTCCGCCGACCCGGCGGCTGAAGGCCGCCACCGCGAGGTCGCACTCGCCCCCGCGGACCGCCTCGACCAGCGGCGCCAGGTGCGCGGCAGTGTCGCCGAGGTCGCCGTCGCAGAGCAGCACCAGGCCGGGCGGCTCCTCGACGCTCAGCGCCGCCTCGGCCGCGGCGGTGACGTTGCCGCCCTTGCCGTGCGGCCGTCCGCGGCTGACCACCCCGGCTCCCGCCGCCATCGCCGCCTCGGCGGTCCCGTCTTCGGAGGCGTCGTCGGCGACCCAGATCCGCGCCGCCGGGAAGACCTGGCGCAGGGCCCGCACGGTGGCGCCGATCCGGTCGGCCTCGTCGCGCGCGGCGACGATCGCCGCCAGCCCCTCGCCTCCTGCCGTCCGTTCGGGTCCCATGGTCGGGTTATTGTCCCCGTCCATGGCAGACATCGAGGCACACATCACCGGCAACGTCTGGAAAATCGAGGTCGCGGTCGGCGACGAGGTCTCTGACGGCGACACCGTCGTCATCCTCGAGTCGATGAAGATGGAGATCCCGGTCGAGGCCGAAGACGACGGCGTCGTCAAGGAGATCCGCTGCGCGGAGGGGCAGTCGGTCTCAGAAGGCGACGTCCTGGTCGTCCTGGAGTAGGTGCCGTGGACGAGCTTGCGGGCGGGAAGCTCCTCCTCGATCGGCCAGCGGAAGCGGTCTCCCGCCTGACCATCTCCAACCCCGAGCGGCGCAACGCCCTCGACCACGAGATCCTCGACGCGCTCGCCGAGACCCTCCCCCAGCTCGACCACGGGATCGAGAGCCGCTGCGTCGTCATCACCGGCGCGCCGCCGATCTTCTCCGCCGGCTACGACATCGCCGGCATCCCCGAGCAGACCTTCGAGCGCGACGCCGAGGCGCTCGTCGCCCACCCCTTCCACGCGGCGATGGAAGCTATCTCCCGCCACCCCTGGCCGGTCCTCGCCGCCCTCAACGGCCACTGCCTGGGCGGCGGCCTCGAGCTGGCGATCACCTGTGACCTGCGGATTTGCGCCCGCGGCGCGAAGCTGGGGATGCCGCCGGCGAAGCTGGGCCTGATCTACGGCCACACCGGGCTGCGCAAGTTCCTCGACACGATCGGCCTCGCCCACACGAAGGAGCTCTTCCTCACCGGCCGCAACCTCGACGCCGAGCGGGCCGAGCGGATCGGCCTCGTCACCGAAGTCGTCGAGGACGGCGAGGTGGCGGACGTCGCCCTCACCCTGGCCACGGCGATCGCCGCCAACGCTCCGCTCTCGATGCGCGGCAACAAACGCGCGATCGACCTGCTCAACGGCAACCCCGAACTGACCGAGCAACAAGAGGCCGGCCTGGTCGCCCTGCGCGAATCGTGCTTCTCTTCGGAGGACTTCCGCGAGGGGATCCGCGCCTTCGCCGAGAAGCGCCGCCCGCGGTGGACCGGAAGGTGAGCGCCAAAGCGCGCAAAGCACTCGCCGCCTCCGACCCGACGATGGCGGCGCTGATCGAGCGGGTCGGCAAGATCGACGTCGCCACCCGCCAGAAACGGCGCAGCGAGGAGCGCCCACCCGACGCCTACGGGGCGCTGCTGCGGGCGATCGTCGGCCAGCAGCTCTCGACCAAAGCGGCGCGGACGATCTACCTGCGGGTGATCGACCTCTTCGGCGGCTCCACCCCCTCGCCCGAGCAGCTGCTGGAAGCCCGCGAAGAGGACCTGCGCGCCGCCGGCCTCTCCGGCCACAAGACCGAATACGTCCGCGACCTCGCCTCCCACGTCCTCAGCGGCGAGCTCGAGCTCGACCGGCTCGACAAGCTCAGCGACGAGGAGGTGATCGAGGAGATCGTCGCCGTCCGCGGCCTCGGCCAGTGGACCGCGGAGATGTTCCTGCTCTTCCACCTCGAACGTCCCGACGTCCTCTCCGGCGGCGACCTCGGGATCCGCAAAGCGATCCAGATCGAGTACGGCCTGGAGAAGATGCCGCCGCCGACCCAGGTGCTGGAGATCGGTGAGCCCTGGCGGCCGCACCGCAGCCTCGCCTCGCTCTACCTCTGGGAGTCGCTCGCGGCGGTGCCGTCGTGAGGCGCCGCTTCTGGCTCGGCATCGCCGCCGTCACCCTCGTCGCGCTCGGCTCGGTCCTCGCCGCGATCCTCGTCTACTCCGACGACCGCGAGGACTTCGACCGGATGCAGCGGGACGAGGCGATCCGAGCCGCCCACCAGATGGAAGCGGTGGCCGGCCTCTCCGTCGACCAGCTGACCAGCGCCGCCGCCTTCTTCCAGGCCGAGGACGACCTCAGCCGCCATGAGTTCGAGGTCTACGGACGCTCGCTGCTCCAGCAGGGAGCGCTGTCTGGAGCCGTCTTCATCCCCCAGGTGCCGGCGGCGAAGCGGGAGCGCTACGAACGCACCCACGGGCTCGAGATCCTCGAACGCACCGGGCCTCTCAGCTTCCGCCCGTCGGAGCCGCGCGGGACCTACTTCCCGATCACCTACGTCGTCGCCGACAAGGAAGAACGGCGCCGGGCGCTCGGCTACGACCTCGGCCAGGACCCGGAGCGCGCCACCTTCCTGAGCCGCGCCCGCGACGTTGGCACCACCATCTCCAGCCCGGTCATCCCGCTGTTGATCGGCGGCCAGGGCATCAACGTCTTCCGCGCGGTCTACCGCGACGGGGCTCCCGTTGAGACGGTCGCGCAGCGCCGCCGAACCCTGCTCGGTTTCGCCGCCGGCAGCTTCCGGATCGATGACCTGGTCGCGACCGCGGCCGATGCCGTCTCCGCCGACGTGCGGCTGCAGCTGCGGGCGGGTGGCGCGACGATCTTCGGCGCGACGGAGGACCTTGGCGACGGCGCCTCGGCGCCGATCCACATCGCCGACCGCACCTGGACGCTGACGGTCGAGGATCCGGACGGCCCAGGCGTGGCGCTCCCCTTCGCCCTGGCGGTGTTCGGGATCTCGCTGGCGGCATTGCTGGGGGCTCTGATCCTCACCTGGAACCGGCGCGAACGGATGCGGGAGCTGGAGCGGCAGGCGAGCGAGGACGCGCTGACCGGGCTCGACAACCGGCGCCGCTTCGAGAAGGACCTGGCCACGGCGATGGCGCGCAGCCAGCGGGACCGAACCACCGGGGCGCTGCTGATCATCGACATCGACGACTTCAAGCGGGTCAACGACTCCCAGGGGCACCCGGCGGGCGACCGCCTGATCCAGGAGGTGGCGAAGGTGTTGCGGCGCCGGATCCGTCGCAGCGACAACCTGGCGCGCCTCGGCGGAGACGAGTTCGCGGTGATCCTGGCGCGCTGCAGCCGCCACGAGGCGCAGATCGCCGCCGAGGCGATCGCCCAGGAGGTGCGTGACTACCGCTCCGAGAGCGGCGACCCGGTGACGGTCAGCGTCGGGGTGGCGGTCTTCGGCGACGACCCGCGGACCAGCGCCGCCACCGTCTTCTCCGAAGCCGACACGGCGATGTACTCCGCCAAGGACGAGGGGCGCGACGGCGTCCGCGTCTTCGACCCGGTCGCGGTCCGCGAAGACGTCTCCTAGCGGCCGAGGCCGGCGCGCAGGTCGAGCACCCGCTGGACGGCGGCCTCGAACTCGGCACGGTCGAGGCGGTGGGCGCGAAGCTTCGCGACCAGAGCCTTCCACGCCCGCTCCGCCGGCCCGAGGCGGGCGAAGAGGAGCAGGTCAGCGCCGGCCCGGGCGCCGGCGACCGCGACCTTGGCGGTGTCGCCGAAGTCTTCGACCGCCGGCGTTTCCAGCGCGTCGGTGACAGAAACGCCCTCGAAGCCGAGCCGGTTGCGCAGCTCGCCGGTGGCGATCGCGCGGGTGAAGGCGGCGGGCCGGTCCGAAAACGCCGGGTAGATCGCGGTGCTGAGCATCACCAGCTCGCCCCCGGCGGCGGCGAAGGCGGCGTAGGGCTTCTCGTCGACGCCGCGCAGCTCCGCCTTGGAGAGGTCGATCCGTTCGACCGAGAAGTCGGTGTTTTCGGTCGCGGCCCCGAAGCCGGGGAAGTGCTTGCCGGTCGCCGCCACGCCGCCTGCCTGCAGCGCCTTCGCGAACGGGAGCGCGGTCGCTTCGACCTTCGCCGCGGTGGAGCCGAAGCTGCGGTCGGTCCCGGCGATCACGCCGCCGGGACGGCCCACGTCGAGCACCGGGGCGAGATCGACGTTGATCCCCAGCTCGCGCAGGTTGGCGGCGGTGGCGCGGCCCTGCCGGGAGCTGAAGGCGGCGCCGCGGGCTCCCATCTCCCGCGCCGAGGCGGTGGGTGCGCCGCCGACCCGCTTCACCAGCCCGCCCTCCTGGTCGACCATGATCAGCAGCGGGTCGCGCAGCTTCGGCGGCCGCCTGATCCCCTGCAGCTGGGCGATCAGCCGCTTGCCGGCGGCGCGGCTGGGGAAGTTTTCGGCGAAGAGAACGACGCCCGCCACCCGGCCCTCTCCGATCGCGGCGCGCAGGCGAGGCGAGACCGACGTCCCCGGCAGGCCTACGACGATCCGCTCACCGGCCAGCTGCTTCGCCGGCAGGGTGCTGGCGACCTCCGGCTTCGGTCCGGCCCCGTCGCCGAAGCTGGCGCCGTAAGTCGCACCGAAGACCAGCGCCCCCATGGCCAGGCAGGCCAGCAGGCCCAAAGCCACCCGTCGCCGCCTCTGCACCGCCCGCGCCATGCCGCGATGCTAGGGGTGTCTGAGCTTTCCCGTCATATATGTGGGTTTAGCTCAGACACCCCCATCACGAGGCGTCCGGCCCGATTCTTAGATTTGCCGCGTGTCCTCCCTGATCAGCGCCGACGAGGCCCGCGCCTACGGCCGCCTCACCGACCACGCCGAGATCGAAGCGCTCGTCGAACGCGCCTGGGAGGTGCGGGTCGAGAACTTCGGCAACTCGACCGACATGTGCTCGCTGGTCAACGCCAAGTCCGGCGGCTGCGCCGAGGACTGCGGCTTCTGCGCCCAGTCCCGCTACGCCGAGGCCGACACGCCGATGCACGCGATGATGGAGCCGGAACAGATCCTCGAGCACGCGAAAGCGGCCGAGGCCGCCGGCGCCCACCGCTTCTGCATGGTCACCCAGGGCCAGGGGCTCTCCAAGCGCGACTTCCAGAAAATCCTCGAGGGCACCCGGCTGGTCGCCGAGCAGACCAACCTCAAGCGCTGCGCCTCGATCGGCCACATGTCGGCCGAGCGCGCCAAGGCGCTGAAGGAGGCCGGCGTTCAGCGCGTCCACCACAACGTCGAGTCCGCCCGCTCCTACTACCCGGAGGTCTCGACCACGGTCCGCTACGAGGGCCGGCTGCGGACGATCCAGGCGGTCAAGGAGGCCGGGCTTGAGACCTGCGTCGGCGGCATCCTCAACCTCGG
>JBIOTO010000183.1:0-4980 GCA_044865945.1 Solirubrobacterales bacterium | reverse complement strand
CGCGGAGGGTCAGGGTCGTGCCCGGGGGCGCGTAGAGCAGCGCATTCTCGATCAGAGTGTCGATGCTGCGGTCGAGGTCGGGGCCGGCGCACCAGCCCTGGGCGGGTTCGCTTGCCTCGGCGATGAGGTCGATCCGCCGCTCCGCCGCCGCGGCCCGCCAGCGCTCGGCGGCCCGCCGCGCCGCGTCGGCGAGGTCGAGCCGCTCGCCGGGCAGTTCGTGCTCGCCGGCCCGGCTGAGGACCAGCAGCTCGTCGACGATCAGCGCCAGGCGGTCGATCTCGCGCAGCGCCGCGTCGACCTCGGGGCCGACCTCGGGGTCGCGGTGGAAGCGGTCGTCGAGCCCCTCCAGTCGCAGCCGCACCCCCGTCAGCGGCGTTCGCAACTGGTGCGAGGCGTCGGCGACGAAGTCCTGCTGGACCCGCAGCAGGCGCTTGATCCGCTGCGTCATCCCGTTGAAGGTGCGGGCCAGGGAGCGCTGCTCGGTGCTGCCTTCGACCGGCGCGGTGGCGTCGAGGTCGCCGGCGGCGACCTCGCTGGCGGTGCGGTCGAGGCGGCGGATCGGCCGCGCGATCTGCTGCGCGATCAGCGCCCCGGCGACCAGACCGAGGAGCAGGACCACCCCGGCGAGGGCGGCGACGTCGAGGATCGAGTTCCGCACCGCGTTCTGGACGGCGTCGACGCTCTGGGTGATCCGCACCGCCCCGGTCGGGCGGCCGCGACGCAGGACCGGGACCGCCGTCGCCAGGATCTCGGTCCCGAGCGTTTCGCTGTCGCGGCTGATCTGCTCGCTGCTGCCCCGCAGGGCGGAGCGCACCTCGGGGCGGTTGGCGTAGTTGCGCCCAGCCGGCGCTCCGGCCGAGTCGGCGAGCAGCCGGCCGCGGGCGTTGACGACGATCACCCGGCCGCGGACGCTGGCCGCCGAGCGCTGGACGAGGCGGTCGAGAACGTCGGGCCGCGGCGGCGCGAGCAGCTCGGCGGCGGTGGTGGCGACCACCGAGGCCTGGCTGCGCGCCTGGCTCTTCACCTCGGTGTCGACGCGGTCGCGGAAGCTCAGCGCCAGCGGCACTCCGAGGGCGATCAGCGCCAGCGCCAGCACGTAGGCGAGCGCCAGCAGCAGGGTTGCGCGGAGGCTGAGGGTTACGGTTCCTCGCCCTCCGTCGCGACGAAGCGGAAGCCGACCCCGCGCACCGTTTCGATGTAGGTCGGCTCGGCGGGATCGTCGTCGAGCTTGCGCCGCAGCCAGCCGATGTGGACGTCGAGGGTCTTGGTCGAGCCGAACCAGTTGCTGTCCCAGACCTTCGCCATCAGGTCCTCGCGGCTGACGACGCTGCCGGCGTTCCGCATCAGCTCGGTCAGCAGGTCGAACTCCTTGCGCGAGAGGTCGAGCCGCTGTCCGGAGAGGGTGGCGATGCGGGCGGCCTGGTCAAGCTCCAGCGCGCCGGCGCGCAGGGTCGTTGGCGGCTCGGCCTGGCGCGGCTGGCTGCGCCGCAGCACGGCGCGGATCCGCGAGATCACCTCGGCGGCGCTGAACGGCTTGACCACGTAGTCGTCGGCGCCGAGCTCGAGGCCGACGATCTTGTCGAGCTCGGTGCCGCGCGCGGTCAGCATCATGATCGGCACGTCGGAGCGGCGGCGCAGCTCGCGGCAGACGTCGCGCCCGTCGCCGTCGGGAAGGGCGAGGTCGAGCATCACCAGGTCGGGGTCTTCGCTGGCGGCGAGCTCGAGCGCGCCGGCCGCGGTCGGCGTCACCACCGCTTCGAAGCCGGCGCGGCGCAGGGCCTCGGCGAAGGGCTCGGAGATCGACTCCTCGTCCTCGACGACGAGGATCCGCCCGCTGCCCGACTGGATCGCCATGCCGCCACTGTAGCGGCGCGTTTTCGGCTCCCAGGCGTGCTCGGCGAGGTTTTGCCGAGTCTTTACCCGGGCCTGGGAAGGGCTTGGGGGCCGCCTGCCGACAATCGCCGCGCAACCTCGGACTAGGAGGCAGGAGATGAAGCAGACGAAGACCAAGGTCGCCACCGCGGCCACCGTCGCGGCCCTCGCCGGGTTGACCGGCGTGGCGATGAGCGCGGGCAGCGGCAGCCCCGAGCCGCAGCAGGCGGCGGCGAAACAGCAGCGGGCCAAGCCGAAGGTGGTGCGGCGCACGATCCACGTGACCCGCGAAGCGCCCGCGGCGGCGAGCGCCAGCGCGGCCCCGGCCCCGGCCCCGGTCGCTGTCGCTGCCGCTCCCGCGCCGACGCCGGTGGCCGTCCCGAGCGGCGCCCCGGTCGTCGTCGACGACCACGGGCGCGACGAGTTCGAGCCCTTCGACGACCACGGCGGCGACGAGTTCGAGGATTCCGACGACGACCACAGCGGTCACGGTCACGGCAGCGACGACGATGACGGCGAGGACCACAGCGGCCACGGCGGCGGGGACGACGATGACTGAGGTCAAGGGCAAGCCGAAACGCCGGCCCAGCGCCGCGCCGGTCTTCCTCGGTTCGCTGGCGCTCTTCTGCCTGCTGTTCGGGCTGGTCGCCTACCGGGCCGGCAGCGGCTTCTCGGCCGACGCGACGGCGGTAAGCCCGCCGGCGCAGCAGCGCAAGCTGGTGATCCGCCGGGTCGTCACCACCGTCGTCCCGAGCGCCGGACCCGAACCGGCCGCCACGACCAGCGCTCCGGTCGAAGCGGAAGCGGCTCCCGTGGAAACCGCGCCGGTCGAACCGGCGCCCGTCACCACCAGCTCCTCATGACCGCCGAGCACGACGTCACCTTCCCCGCGATGGGGAGCCACGTGCGGCTCCTGATCGGCGAGCCGGGGCCGGGACTGCCGCCGGCCGCCGTCGCCGCGGCCGAGGCGCGGAGTTTTGTCGCCGACTTCGAGGCGACCCTCTCGCGCTTCGACCGCGACAGCGAGCTCAGCGCCCTCAACCGCGATCGGCGCCAGCGGGTTCCGGCCTCGCCGCTGCTGCGCCGCGCGGTCGCCGCCGGCCTGGTCGCGGCGGAGCAGAGCGGGGGGCTGGTCGACCCGACCCTGGTCGAGGAGATCGAGCGGACCGGGTATTTCGCCAGCCGCGCCTGGATGGCACCGGCCTCGCTCCCCGCCGCCTTGGCGCAGGCACCGGCGCGCCGCCCTGCCGGTCCCCACCCCGAGGGCCGCTGGCGGCATTGGCGGGTCGACGAGGAGGCGGGGGAGATCGTCCGCCCGCCCGGCCAGCGGTTCGACAGCGGAGGGAGCGGCAAGGGCCTGGCGGCGGATCTGCTGGCGGTCAAACTCGCCGGCTATCGCGGCTTCGTCGTCAATTGCGGCGGTGACATCCGGGTCGGCGGCGTCGACGCGCCGCTGCGCCCGCGGGTGGTCCACGTCGAGCACCCGCTCGGCGGCAAGCCCCTGCACGCGATCCGGGTTGCCAGCGGCGGAGTTGCCACCTCCGGTCTCGACCGGCGGATCTGGCGGGACGCCTGTGGCCGCTACGCGCACCATCTGCTCGATCCGGCGACCGGCGAGCCGGCCTGGACCGGGCTGATCGCCGCCACCGCCCTCGCCGCCACCGCCTTGGAGGCGGAGACGCTGGCCAAGGCGGCTCTGCTCAGCGGCCCGGCGGGTGGCGCCGAGCTGCTGCGCCACGGCGGCGGGCTCATGGTCCACGACAGCGGCAGGGTCGAGCTGGTCGGCTCGCTGGCGGGACGGCCGCGGGTGCGGCTGCCTAAACGCGACGAGACTTTGGAGGCGGCGGCATGAACGGGGCGACGCAGGCATTGGAAAGTCAGGGCTGGTGGCTGGCGAGTCGCGCTTCGGGCGTGGTCGCCCTGGTCCTGGTCACCCTCTCGGTCGGGATCGGGCTGGCGATGGCGGGCAAGGTGATGCGCGGCCCGGGCCTCTCGCGCAAGCTGATGGCCCTGCACGAGCACACCGCGCTGGCCGGGCTGATCGCGATCGCCGTCCACGGGATCGCCCTGATCGGCGACTCCTGGCTGAAACCGGGCGTGGCGGGGGTGACGGTCCCCTTCGTCATCGACTACAGGCCGTTCTTCACCGGCCTCGGGATTATCGCCGGCTACCTGGCGCTGCTGCTCGGCCTCAGCTTCTACCTGCGGCAACGGATCGGCGCCAAGCTCTGGCGCAAGGCCCACCGGGCGACGGTCGCCGTCTGGGCGCTCGGCCTCGTCCACGCGATCGGCGCCGGCAGCGACGCCACCGCGATCTGGTTCCGCTGGTGGGTGATCGCCACGACCCCGCTGATCGGCGGCCTGTTGGTGATCCGCGTATTGGAAAGCCGCGCTCCGAAAGAGCCGGCGCCGGCCAGGGCGGCGAAGCCTGCCGCCAAGGCACCGCCCCGCCCCAAAGCCGCGGAGCCCGCCCCCAGCTGAAAGATCGCCTGCGTGGGCGGGATCTTGCGGGGCCGAGACTCCAGAGGAGTCACTCTGTTCTCGCAGAAGGCACCCGACTGATGGCTCTCCGAAAGAAGAAAGACAACGGCTCCGAGGAGCCGCGCCGCCCCCGTGGGCGCCGCGCGCCGATCATCGAGCTGAACGACGTGACCAAGGTCTACCCGGGCGGCCACATGGCGCTCGACCGGGTCAACCTCTCGATCGGTCGCGGCGAGTTCGTCTTCCTCGTCGGCCCGACCGGGTGCGGCAAGTCGACCCTGATCAAGACCCTGATCCGCGAGCTCGACGCCACCGAAGGCTCGGTCAAGATCGCCGGGAGGGATATCGGCAAGCTCTCGGAGAAGAAAATCCCGCAGCTGCGCCGCAACATCGGCACCGTCTTCCAGGACTTCAAGCTCCTCCCCGATCGCACCGTCTATGACAACGTCGCCTACGCCCTGCAGGTGATCGGCGCCAGCCGCGCCGAAATCCGCGAGCAGGTGCCGCAGACGCTGCGCCTGGTCGGGCTCTCGACCAAGATCCACAGCTACCCCGACGAGCTCTCCGGCGGCGAGCAGCAGCGTGTCTCCGTCGCCCGTGCCTTCGTCAACCACCCGCCGCTGCTGC
>JBIOTO010000182.1:0-8107 GCA_044865945.1 Solirubrobacterales bacterium | reverse complement strand
CCGAACTCACCTCCGGCTCGACCTTCCACAGCGCCGGGCTGGTCGGGCAGCTGCGCGGCTCGGTCTCGCTGACGAAGATGATGATGCACTCGGTCGAGCTCTACCGGCGACTGAAGGACGAGTCCGAATTCGACCCCGGCTGGACCGAGTGCGGCGGCATCCGCCTCGCCTCCAGCGAGGAGCGAATGGAGGAGCTGCGCCGCCAGGCCGGCTGGGCGAAGACCTTCGGGCTGCCACTGGAGCTGATCTCCGCCGAGGAGGCGCAGGAGATGTTCCCGTTGATGTCGACCGAGGGCGTGCTCGGCGCTGCCTGGCTGCCGACCGACGGCTACATCGACCCGGCGCAGCTGACCTACGCGCTGGCCGACGGCGCCCGCCGCGGCGGCTGCCGGATCTTCACCAACACGCGGGTGACCGGGATCGAGGTCCGCGACGGCCGGGTCCGCGGGGTGCGGACCGAGCGCGGCGACGTCGAGGCCGAGGTGGTGGTCGACGCGGGCGGGATGTACGCGGCGGAGATCGCCCGCATGGCCGGTGTCCGCGTGCCGGTGATCCCGATGTCCCACCAGTACCTGGTCACCCAGCCGCACGAGGAGGTCCGCGAGGCACGCCGAGGCAGCCACCTCCCCACCCTGCGGGATCCCGACCTGCTCGTCTACTACCGCGAGGACGGCGACGGGCTGGTGATGGGCGGGTATGAGCGACGCAGCGAACCGGCTTTCCTGCCCGGCGGCCCGGGCCGGGTCGAGGCGATCCCGGCCGACTTCAACGGGCGGCTCTTGGAAGAGGACTGGGAGCGGTTCGAGGAGATCACCGAGAACTCGAAGCGGCGGGTGCCGGCGATGGACCGGATCACCGTCACCAAGCTGATCAACGGGCCGGAGGCGTTCACCCCCGACAACGAGTTCTGCCTGGGGGAAACCGAGGTCGCGGGCTTCTTCGCCTGCGCCGGCTTTTGCGCCCACGGGCTGGCCGGCGCCGGTGGGATCGGCAAAGTCGTCGCCGAGTGGATCGTCAATGGCGAACCGAGCCTCGACCTCTGGCACATGGACATCCGCCGCTTCGGCGCCCAGTACCGCTCCCCCGCCTACACCCACGCGCGGATCAAGGAGACCTACGAGACCTACTACGACATCCGCTACCCCAACCACGAGCGCGGGGCGGGGCGGCCGCTGCGGATCTCCCCGGCCAATCTCTGGCACCGCGAGCAAGGCGCCGCCTTCGGCGAGAAGTCGGGCTGGGAGCGGGTCAACTGGTACGAGTCGAACTCGTCCAGCGGCGATGAGGCTTTGCGGCCGCGCGGCTGGGCGGGCCAGCACTGGTCGCCGGCGATCGGTGCCGAGCACCGCGCCGCGCGCGAGTCGGTCGCCCTCTTCGACGAGACCTCCTTCGCCAAGCTCGAGATCGAGGGGCCGGGGGCCGAGGCGTTCCTGGAAACCCTCTGCGACAACCGGGTCGGCCGCAAGGTCGGCCAGATCACCTACACGCAGATGCTCAACCACCGCGGCGGGATCGAGTGCGACTTCACCGTGGCGCGGCTGGGAGAGCGGCGCTTCTCGATCGTCACCGGCACCGCCTTCGGCAACCACGACCGCGAGTGGATGCGCCGCCACCTCCCCGGCCACGACGAGGTGCGGATCCACGACGTCACCTCGCGCTGGGCCTGCTTCGGGATCTGGGGACCGCGGGCGCGCGAGGTTCTGCAACCGCTGACCCCGCAAGACCTCGGCAACGAGGCCTTCCCCTACATGACCCTGCGCGAGACCACGGTCGGCAACGTGCCGGCGCGGCTGCTGCGGGTCACCTACGTCGGTGAGCTCGGCTGGGAGGTCTACTGCCCGACCGAGTACGGGCTGGGGCTGTGGCGGGCGCTGTGGGAGGCCGGGCAGCCGCACGGGATCGTCGCCGGCGGCTACCGGGCGATCGACAGCCTGCGGCTGGAGAAGGGCTACCGCGTCTGGGGCGCCGACATCACCCCCGACGAGACTCCCTACGAAGGCGGGGTCGGGTTCTGCGTCAAGCTCGACAAGAGGGGCGGTTTCCTCGGCGACGGCGCCCTGATCGAGGCGAAGGAGCGCGGGCCGCGAGCGCGGCTCTGCTGCCTGACCCTCGCCGACCCGCGCTCGATCGCGCTCGGCAACGAGCCGGTGCGGGTCGGTGGCGAGATCGCCGGCCGGGTGACGAGCGGCGGCTACGGCTACACGGTCGGGCGCTCGATCGCCTACGCCTACCTGCCCCCGGCGGCGGCCGAGCTGGGGACCGCGGTCGAGGTCGAGGCCTTCGGCCGCTGGGTCGAGGGCGAGGTCGCCGAGGAGCCGCTCTTCGATCCAAAGGGCGAGCGGGTCCGCGCCTAGGCGGGCGCCGGGTCGAGCCCGAGCGGCACAGGCAGCAGGCCGGCGAGGATGTGCTCGGTGCCCTCGCTGTGCTCGCGCATCAGCCGCGCCGCCTTCGCCCCGTCGCCCTTGCGCAGTGCCTTGAGCAGGCGTCCGTGCTGCTCGTTGGCGCGGATCAGCACCTCCGGCGGATGGGCGATCAGCGCGATCAGGTCGCTCATCTGCGACTGCACGTCGGTCATCGCGCTGACCAGGCGCGGCGAGCGCGCCGCCTCGGCGATGCCGATGTGGAAGCGGATGTCGGTGCGGCGGTACTCGCCGAAGTTCTCCAGCTCGCCGGTCATCTTCTCGACCAGCTCCTCAAGCCGGTCGAACTGCGCCCCGCTCCCCCGCTCCGCCGCCAGCAGCACCGCCCCGGACTCGACCGCGACGCGGTAGTCGAGCACCGCCCAGGCACCCTGGTCGAGCGGCTCGCCGGCCTGCTCGGTCAGCGGCGGTTGCTCGGCGACGAAGGTGCCGCCGCTCCGGCCCCGCTGCGAGACCAGGTGCCCGCTCTGGACCAGCGCGGTCAGCGCCTGGCGCAGGGTCGAGCGCGAGATCTTCAGCCGCCGGGCCAGCTCCCGCTCCGGCGGCAGCTTGGCACCAGGGACCAGCAACCCGGCTCGGATCGCGCTCCCCAAACGCTCCACCGTCTCCTCGAACGTACTCGCCGGCTGCACCGGCATGAACACAGCCTCAAGCGCCGCGTCGCGCTCCATAAGAAGTACGGTACCGCCGCTTAGGAATCCGTGTCCATGTAGCGGTTGAATGCCTCGCGCGCGAGATCGCTTAGCGAGCGTCCTTCTTTGTCCGCACGAGCCCAGGCCGCTTTGTAGAGGTCGGGCGGAACGCGGAAGCTGACCCGGGGCGAGGGGCCGTTTGGGCCGAGAGACGGACGGCCGACGTAGCGGCGCTCGAGTTCGGACGGGTCGGGGGGATTCCGCTCGATTTCCTCGGCCCACTGTTCGGCGAGCTCCTCGGTGATCACGGTTCCCGACCGCGTTACTCCAAGGACCTCGTCCCCTCTACTGTTTTTTCCCGGTTTCTTCACCCTTCCCATGAGCGCGCCTCCTCGTAGAGCTCTCGAAATCGATCCCGCAGGTTCATCGCGTGGATCACCATGAATTCGTCCTCGTTCTGTTCGACCGCGATGACCTCAAGTGCGACCTTCTCGAGATCATCGCCGAGGAAGACAACTCGCTGGTCGACATTGGAGTTCGCCGGGCTCCTGAAGCGCGTGACCAGCTGGAGACCGCACCGCTTGACGACGTAGAGAGATCGCTCCCGCGAAATCCGGTGCTTGGTCGCGGCACGAGCGAAGGTGATCCGGGCTTCCTTGGGCCAAACATTCTGTCTGACAGAATAGCGGAGCTCCGGATCCAGCTTGGTCCGCAGGACGCGCATCAGCAGCCAGGGCGGGTTGACCTCTTCGTAACGCGTCTTAGGCACGAAGACGAAGGCGCGTCCATCTTCGGCTAAGTGGAGATAGTCCCGCGTCCAGTAGTGCTTGTAGGCCTGCAGGCGGGTCCCGTCGACAAGCTGAACCGTCTCCATCCACATGAAGTCGCCGACGTGGTCGGGAGCGAGATTGAGCAGCGGCTCCCATTCCGGCGCACCGACGTTGAGGATCCGGCCGCGGATGGCTTTGCGGGATGGCACGGCCACAACCCTCCAGAGGAGGGTGTGACCAAACAAGACGCGGGTGTGCCGCTTGCGCAAATTCTCAGCGGCGGAACCGCGACGCGGCCAGCTAGGGGCGGATCTTCGCCCCCCTGGTGGCTTTGTTGTTCTTCAGGTTCGGATCCGCGACACCCGAGCGGACTCGGGCGCGGACCTTGACCTTGCCGGCGTGTTTGGTCTTGACGACGACGCGCAGCTTGGCCTGCTTGCCCGTCGCCAGGGTGCCGAGGCGGCAGGTCAGCTTGCGCTTGCCGCCCTTGACCTTGCCCAGCTTGCAGGGGCGTTTGCCGTTGACTTTCTTGCCGGCCACTTTCCGGGTCAGCGCCGGCACCGTGCCCTTGACCACGACGCCCGTGGCCGTGCTGGGACCGCGGTTGGTGACCGTGAGGAGGAAGGCGAGCTTGCCGCCGACGACGGGTTTCTTCGGCTTCGGCTTGACCTTCAGGCGCAGGTCGGCGCTAGCCGCCGCGGGGGGCGCCGGCACCAGCTCAAAGGCGCCGACGTCGCAGGCGGTCCCCTGCGGCCGGCTCACCCCGCGCTGGTCGGTCGGCGGGCAGCCGGCGCTGGTGCCGGCATCGATCGCCGGGCTGCCCGGCCGCAACGCCAGCGTGTCGGTTTCGCCGCCGTTGTTCGCCAGCCCGCCCAGCAGCGGGTTCGTGTTCTGCTTGCTGCCGGCGTCGGTGAACAGGCAGCTGGCGTCGCTGGAGATGTTGTGGTCGGAGGTGACCATCGCCACCGGCGCGCAGTCGCTGGTCCCCGCCGGTCCGCTGTTGCCGGCGACGATCGTGTTCTTCACCGCCAGTGCCGCCGAGCCGCCGATCGTCGGTTCGGGGTTGTAGACGGCAAGCCCGCCGCCCAGGCCCAGGGCGCCGACGCTGTTGCCGGCGATCGTCGAGTTGACGATCGTCCCTTCGCTGCCTTCGGCGCTGACCGGGTCAATCGCCAGCAGTACGCCCCCACCCTGGACGATCAAACCGGTCGACTCGGCGCTGTTGCCGCTCACGGTGGAGTTGGTCAGCGAGAACTTGCCGAGCACGTAGATGCCGCCGCCCAGGCCCTCGGCCGCGCCGCCGGTGACCCGGTTGTTGGCGATCGTGCTGTCGGTGATCGTCAGCACCGTTCTGTTGACCCCCTCCGGGGGACCCGAGACGCCGCCGCCGTTCTGGCTGGCGACGTTGCCGCTGACGTTGACCCCCCGCAGCACCGCTTCTTCGGCTTCGTAGGCAAGGATTCCACCGCCGTCGCCGGGCACCTCGCCGCCGAGCATCGGATTGGTGTTACCGCCGGTGACCGTCAGCCCTTCCAGCACGTTCCTGTCGGCTTCGAGGTTGAACACCCGCGAGGTCTGGTGCGCGTCGATCACCGTCTGCCGCGCGCCGGCCCCGCGAATCGTGACCGTGCCGGACCCGAAGACGACCAGCTCACCGCTGGAGACCGAGTAGTTGCCGGCCGGGACGAGTACGAAGTCTTCTCCGTCGGCCGATTCGCCCGCCCGCGCGATCGCGTCGCGCAGCGAGCAGGCGGGGTCGCTGGCGCAGCCACCGGTCACGGTGGTGTCGGCGGTCGTGTTGACGGTGAAGGTCGCGGCGGAGCCAGCGGCCGGAGCGATCAGGGCCAGGGCCAACATGGCACTGACGAAAGCAGTCGATTTGATGCGCATTCCCCTACCTCATACTCGGTTTTAAGTACGAGGCTGGAGGTACCCTCGCCTGGCGCCGGTAAACGATTAGGACGCCCGGCCAGCTCACTCTGCCCAGGGATAGGGTGGGCCATGGCCAAGTTCCGCGTCCGCTTCAAGGGCATGCTCAACCGCAGCGAGCGCGAGCGCCTGGCCGCTGCCGGCATCGCCCTCGAGTCCAGCGAACCGTCCTCGATCGGCGGCATCCCAGGAGCCGGCCGCCCGATCTACACCGTCAGCGTCGAGGCCGAGTCCGCGGAGCAGGCGATGACGAAGGTACGCGAGGCGCTCGACCCCGACACCGGCAACTTCTCGGACTGGGAAGTGGATTCAGCCTAGGGCTGTTCGAAGGTGTGCTGGTACTGCGTCGAGGGGCCGCTGCCGTAGATCGGGGCGAAGGGGGCCTGCTGGGTGCAGCCCGGGGCCGGAATCGACGCGGTGCTGTTCTGGCCGGCGAAGGCGTAGAACTTGATCCGTTCGAAGAGGAGGGCGGCGTTTTCCTCGCGCGTCCGTTTGATGTCGGTTGGATCGTCGGTTTCGTTGTTCGGAGTAGGCGGAGTCCGTTCCTGGAAGTCCGGGTCTTCGGCGGTGTTGGGATCGAGCGTGGCGGTGATGCCGGTGGCGCACTGGCGCGTCTCGAAGCTCGGCAATGACCCCGAGGCCAGTCCCTCGGCCCACTTCGGCGGGCTGTAGGCGCTGGTGCGGTTGATCGTCAGGCGCCGCGGATAGGTGGCCAGGGTTTCCGGGGTCAGCGGGCCCATGATGCGCAGGTAGTGAGGCTGCGGGGACGTTTCCGGTTCTCCTTCGCCCCGCGGCAGTTCGCCGTTCAGGGTCGCCGCCAGGTTGGCGAAGAAGGCGGTCAGGTCCACCCGATAGAGCTTGAGGCCGACCAGGACCGGGTTGAGGTTGCGGAGGAACGGGTCGACCGCCCGCAGCAACGGCGGGAACTCGTCGCGGAAGAGCTTGCGAGTGGCGGCGAAGCCGGCCGGGGCGCGCTTGATGACCGGGCCGAGCCCTTCGAAGAAGGCTTTCGATTCCGGCGCCAGCTTCGAGATCGCGATCAGGGTCGGCGAGAGTTCTTCCGCCGCCGGCACCAGCTGCTTCATCAGCGGGTCGGCGTTGACCGAGAAGTCTTTGAGGCGGCGGAAGGTGAGGCGCGACTCGTCGAGGAAGGTCGGGAAGGCGCGGAACAGAGCTTCGATGTCGCGGTTGCGGCGGGCGGTCGTCTGGAAGACGGCATTCGAGCTCTGGACCAAGTCGGCCAGCTCACCTTCGCGGCCGCGCAGGGCGCGGAAGGTGGTGGCGCCGTTGCTGAACAGCTGCCCGACCGCCAGGCGCTGGCTGTCGAGGACGCGGAACAGCTTGTCGAATTCGGAGAAGGTCGGTTCGAGCCCGCCGAGGGCGTAGGAGAGATTCTGGCCCTGGCCCTCGATCGCCACCGCCGCTTCCTGCATCCACCGCTGGAAGGCGGCTCGGGTCTCGGCATTGAAGGTGCGGAAGATCTCGTCGAGCTGAACCGATTCGGCGATGTTCGCCTCCGGCAGGGTGCCGCCGTCGGCCAGCTCCCTACCCTGGCGCGAGCCGGGGGTGAGTTCGATGTAGGTCTCGCCGAGCAGGGTTTTGGTCCGCAGGATCGCCCGCGTCGACTCCGGGATCGGCGCGTACTGGGCGTCGATCGCGACCGTGGCCAGCGCCTGCTTGCCGTTCGGCGCCAGCTCGATCTTCTGGACTTTGCCGACGTTGACGCCGGAGATCCGCACGTCGGACTGTTCGGCCAGCTGGGTCGCCTCGTTGAAGGGGACTTTGACCTCGTAGGTCTTGGCGCGGAACGGGGTCGGGCCACCGAAGGTGACCCAGAGGAAGAGCAAGATGCCGAAGCACGACAGCGCGAAGCCAGTGATGACGAGGAGTTGGGTGGTGCTGGGGGCGCGCTTGCTCATTTGGTCTTTTCGATGTATTCGCAGGTGCCGGATTCGGTTTTGAAGTTCACCGGGATTTCTTCGTCGCGGGGGATCTGGAGCACTTCGAGCAGGGTCTGCAAATACGGTTCGTTTTTCGACGTGTTGCCCCCAGCAAGCTGGTAACCGAGGTCGGCGCCGGTACAGGAAATCAGCACCATCCCGCGCAGGATCGGCCCGCCCGCGTCCTCGAGGTTGAAGGCGGCGTTGAAGTTGTGGTTCAGCCAGGGCAGGTAGAAGAGGTAGCCCTGCTTGCCATTCGGCTTGTAGGTGAGCTCGTTGAGGAACGAGTTGAAGCCGCCTAGGGAGTTGCCGAAGTTGCGTACCGTCTTTTCGAACGGCTCGGCGGCTTCGGCGCTGTGGGTCAAGAGCGGGCGGACTTCGCGGGTGAAGGGGCGGATCTGGTCGCGGATCGGCGC
>JBIOTO010000181.1:0-49409 GCA_044865945.1 Solirubrobacterales bacterium | reverse complement strand
GGCCGAGCGGCTGATCGAAGCCGGGGAGTTGCGCGGGGTCGGTGGCAAGCTGATGCCACGGCGCAGCGAGTTCGTCGCCAACCGGATCCCGCTGCGCTCGGCCTCGGCCGACTCGGTCGCGGTGATCGAGCGGGACTCGGGGGAGATGCTGGGGGTGGTCGAGGCCGAGCGCGCCTTCACCACGATCCACCCCGGCGCCGTCTACCTCCACCTCGGCCGCTCCTACGAGGTCGACCGCCTCGACATCGGCGAGCGCCGCGCGGTCGTCTCGGCCTTCGACGGCGACTGGTACACGCGGCCGAAAAAGGAGACCGAGATCTACATCGAGCGCACCCACGAGCAGCGCGAGGTGGCCGGCGTGCAGCTCAACTTCGGAGAGGTCTCGGTAACCGAGCAGGTGATCGCCTTCCAGCGGGTCTCGGTCGCCGACCAGGAGCCGATCGACATCGTCGCCCTGGAGCTGCCGGAGCAGAACTTCGTCACCCAGGCGCTCTGGTACGTGCTGCCCGACCGGCTCGCCGGGGCGCTGCCGACCGAGGCGCTGCTCGGCTCCCTGCACGCGACCGAGCACAGCCAGATCGCCGTCCTGCCGCTGATCGCGATGTGCGACCGCTGGGACATCGGCGGCCTCTCCACCAACGTCCACTTCCAGACCGGCCGCTCGACGATCTTCATCTACGACGGCCACCCCGGCGGGGTCGGGATAACCAAGCGCGGCTACGAGGAGTTCGAGCGGCTGCTGGGCGACGCCGAGCGACTGATCGCCGAGTGCCCCTGCGAGGCCGGTTGCCCCTCCTGCGTGCAGAGCCCGAAGTGCGGCAACCTCAACGAACCGCTGCACAAGGCGGGGGCGCTGGAGTTGATGGGGTTGATGCGGGGCCAGCTCTAGCCGGGCCAGAGTTCCCGCAGCGCGAGGATCGCGAAGGCGTGCGACCAGGCCAGCGGGGTGGTCGAGAGGGGGACGCCGGCCTGGGCGTCGACGCGCTCGGGGAGGTCGCCGGCGGGGGTGGCGCCGCGGCGCAGAGCCACCATCAGGCGCAGCGCCTGCCGGCGCTCGCCGAGGGCAGCGAGCGACCAGGCGGTCCAGGCGGTAGGGGCGGACCAGGGGTCCTCGCCGCCGGGCCAGCCTTCGCCGGGAGTGATGCCGAAGGGGGTCGCCTGGGATACGAGGCGGTTCAGCGATGCGCGGACAGCGGCGCGGAGGCGAGGCGTGAGGAAGGGACGGACAGCCCAGGCAGCCGCCGAGTCGAGGCCCGGATTCGGATTGCCCGCCTCCCGCACAAGGCCACGCCCCGAGGGGGTGTCTGAGCTTGCCCTCCATATATGACGGGAAAACTCAGACACGTCGGTGCGCGAGGCGATCGCATTGCCGAGGTAGTCGCCGGGCTCTCCCTCCCAGTAGTCGCCCCGGTCGCGCCAGGGGATGGGCTCGCCGCCGGCGAGGATGTGGGCCGCCTGCCTGGCGCTGCCGAAGCCCGCTGCCTGGGAGGCGGCGGCGACCCAGCCGATCGCGTCGCCCTGGGCGGGGCGGCCGGGAACCGGGCTACCGTCGCCGTGGAAGCGGGCGGCGTGCTCGAGGCCGAGGCCGAGCATGAACCGGGCGATCCGCTCGGCCTCCGCCCTGTACCCCGCGGCCGCGAAGGCGATCGCGACGGCCGAGGCGTCCCGCGGCCAGACGTAGGCCCAGCCGTCGCGGTCGCCGGCGGCCACGGCGCCGTTGCGGCCGGTGAGGGCGTGGAGGACGAGCAGCGAGCGGTCGTACATCTGCCGCGCCCACTCCGGGGCGTCCGGGCTGAGAGGGCGCGCCCGGCTGAGCCAGCGCCGGTCGGCGGCCACGGCTTCGGCGATGACTCGCGGGTCTCGGGTCACCACCCCGGGAGGCGCGTTCACCCGCAGTTCCGTATTGACCGAGTCGCCTCTCGCGACGATCGCCAGCTTTCCGTCGCTCACCGCCTGCTCGATCGCGACCCGCGCTTCGCCGAACCGCGCCACCGTCCGCGGCACGTTGGTGCCCGGCAAGTAGCCCTGCCGGACCGAGTCCGCCTCCCAAAGCGGCTCTGGCGGTCCGCCCCCGACCCGCACCCACACCTGGACCCCGGTGCTCGGCTCGACCGTCCCCGCCGCCTGCCGGTCGGCCGGGTTCTCGATGAGCGCTGGCCCTGCCGGAACCGGCCGCAGGTCGACCACGTTCCCGTAGGCATCGACCGCCGCCGTCAGCCCTCCGTCCCCGAACACCGCCACGCCGAGAAACGGCGGCGGCATCCCGGGCAGCCCATCCGGCGTCCGTGGATCGGCCTCATGCCCGCCGGAGACCAGCAGCGCCCCCGCCGCCACGAGGGCGACCAGCACCACCGCTGCCCGAGCCCAGCCCATGCCCCCATGCAATCAGCCTCGGGAGCCTGCCTCCCGCTAGCCTTCGCCTGCGCGCGCACCCGCGCCCAAGGCCAGGTAGCTCAGTTGGTAGAGCACACGACTGAAAATCGTGGTGTCGCCGGTTCGAATCCGGCCCTGGCCATATGCGGAAAGCCAAGGAGGGAAGCGGGATTAGGCCGCTTCCCTCCTTTTTTGTGCTTGAGGCCGAATGTCGGGCTCTCGGGCTACCGTCGCCCAAACGTCGCCCAATAGGCCGCTCAGGCTGGCACCGCAACCCCGGCGAGATGCGTCTTTGCCTTGCGGACAAGGCGGTCGAATTTGGCGCCGTGCTGCCGGTCTACACGCTGCTGAAGCTGCGCGTATACATCCATCGTCATGGTCGAGTCGGAATGGCCAACCTGGTTCATGACCCATTTGACGTCGAATTCGTTAGCGAGTAGCGCGATTGAGATGTAAGTGCGTCGCAGCGTGTGAGGGGTCGTATTGGGAAGGGCGGCCAGTCCCTTCGCGAGCAAGCGCTCGCTCCCGAGCTTCGCCGCCGATGCCACGATCTTTGCGATTCGCTGACGGCTGATCCTCCCGCCCCTGGTATTCGGCACGAGATAGTCATTCGGGCCGCATGGCTGGCCTGATCGGCGAAGACGGTCTAGATGCTCCGTAATCGCCTCGGCCAGATCGGGGGTTACTTCCACGACCCTTACTCCGGCCTCCGTCTTCGCATCGAGGATTCTCAGGTTCGGCTTTTCGTCAGCGTGGAGACGAACGGAGCCGATCTTGAGATCACAAACCTCGCTCACCCTGAGTCCCGCCCGCCCCAACAACTCGCAGACGACGCGACGCCCGACGTAGCTCCGCCCAACTTCGATGCCAAGACGGGCCAGGTGGTAGGTGACCGTTGACTTCGCGAGTCCAAGGTCAGCTGCAGTCTGCTGTGGACGCTTCCCCGTCGCCGCTGAACGCAGGACGCTCTCGGCCGTGCTGTTCGGTTTGACGGCGACCGCTGCAAGGTCGGGCAGCGCAACGTCTTGGTCCCGCGCCGCATCGAGGAGGGCGGCCAACTCATCCATCTCCAAATAGGTCCGCTTGGGCTTCGGCACCTTGATGTGCATCCGCTTGGAGCGAGCCGGCGTGTCGTCGCGAATCTCCTCCTCAATGGCCTCGTCCATGACGGAGGCGAAGGTGTCGAGGATCTTCTTGACGGAAGAGAGACCGAGCGGCTCGACGGCGCGACCGCGCTCGTCGCGCAGATCGACCCCGGCCTCCAGCAACTCCCGCTGTTCCTGAGCTTCCTCGAGCAGATGCTCCTTAAGCCCAAGGGATAGGCGCTTATCTATATCGACTACAGGGGTCTCGCCGAAGAATTCCCGGGAGTAACTGAGTCGCCATTTGTAATCAGCTTCCGTATTCGGAGAAACCGGACCGTCTCCGATGAGGCCGGTGACCTTTGCTTTGAGCCACCAGTCCGTGAACTCCAAGTAGGTGGGTGACTCGTCCTCCGGAGCGTGGCGTGCCAGAGCCGGCGGCGGTGCTGGTCGCTCCCAGACACCCGCACGAACTCGGGCAAGCATGTTTCCCATCTCCGTTCGAGCGCTGGGCGCATCCCAGCCACCACCGCAGCCGCAGGGGCAGCCCCGGCGCTCATGCAGGGTGATCGGTTCGCGCTTGCCGTTCGCCCGGATTCGGATATGGAACGCGTAGGTGCCATCGGCGAGCTGGCGGTCTTCGCAGGTTCCAGTTGCTTCTTTCGGCATCAGCTCCCCCTCTTGGAGGAGGGGCTATCGTGCCTTTCAGGCTTCATCATCGGGCTACCTCCCGGTTGGTGTTGCTTAGGCGACCGGGCCGGCGTCCTACCGCTGGCCCGTCGCTGTATCTGGGCTGATTCTATCGGCCGCTTGGACCGAACCGAAGCATTCGGAAGAGGCCGAATTTGGGGCTCTGCGCCAAGTCTCTTCCTAACGGCGACCCGGTCAAAGCGCAGCCGACCTTTGGGTCCTCCGAGGCGTATTGCGCCGAGTTCCTCCGCATGTGCATAGACCCAGTCGCGCTCGACAGCGAATTCCTCGGCGAGGGTCGCTGCGTCCACAAAGCGAGGTTCCGGTTTGGCGAATCCTGCTTCTTCAAGCAGGGCCACGACCCGCTGCGCGATCTGCTCGATCACGTCATGCCGCACCGCGTTGTCCTCTTCGCGCGCCATCTCAGCCTCCGATTCCTCGGGGTGACGCTAGGCCCGACCGCACCGCCTTTGAAGGGGGACTAGGGGGGACGGGGGGTGCGCCCCCCGGATGAGGGGTGCGCCCCCTTGGTGACCCCGGGGAGGGGTCGAGAAAGCGCGGGAAGCTCCGAACGGCGATCCGGTAGGCGCTTCGCTGTCTCTGCCTGGGCAGAGCATTGCCCGGCCATCGCCTCAGCCCTGGCAAAGGGGGCGATTGCTCCGGCAAAGCAAAATCCGGGAAGAGCCCGGGCAACGAGGCGTTCTGCCCGGGCAAACGCAGGACGGCAAGGTATTGCCCGGGCGCCGTCACAGACCGATCCCTCTCCCGGTCGGTGGCTCGATGGCGCGCTCCTGCTGGTGCCGGATCTGTAGCTGACGCTGCGCCCGCTCGATCCGCTCCCTGGCCTGCCGCTGCTCGTGCTGGCGGGAGTGCTCATGCGGCTTCGGCCCGAGGGCGGTGTCTTTGTCCACCACGCCGTTTTTCGTGCGGTAGCCCTCGATCCCCCGCACCGCCCTGTCCCACTCGCGGGCTTTTGTCGGATCGCTCGGCCGCTCTCCAAGCTCGCGCGTGATGTAGTCGGGAGGCGAGAGGCGGGCGGCCGTCGCGGCGGCCTGCTGGCGGCCGGCAAGGACATGCTGCGCGGCGGCGAACTCGGCGCGGGCGTCGTAGCTGATCTCGCCGAGGTCGGCCAGCTCGGCGCGCAGGCGCTCGATGTACTGGCGGTCGGCTTGGGTGTGCAGCTCGAAGGCGGGACCCTCCCCGTAGCGCTCGCGTTTTAACTCCAGGCCCCGCTCCTCTTCGGCCAGGTGCCGTTCCCGGCGCCCGTGATCGGAGTGGACCTCGTCCCTGGCCTGGGAGCGCAGCTCGCGGACCACCTCGGCCAGCTCCCCGGTCGGTAGCTGCTCGAAGCGCTCCCGCAAGGCCATGTCGAAGGCGGCGACCTGGGCGCCGTCGCGCTCGGCGGCCTCGGCGATGTGCTCCAGGCCGTCTCGGAGGAAAGGGTCTTCGGGCGCGAACTCGTCGCGGTCGAAGCGCGGGGCCTCGGGCACCGTGTAGATGCTGGTCTCCTCCCGGCTGCGCGAGAGCGCCACATAAATGTCCTGGCGATCCATCGAGGGATCGGCGGCGACGAATGCCTTGTCCACCGTCGCGCCCTGCGCCTGGTAGGTGTTGGCGGCATAGGCGTGTTCAATCGCCGGCCCCCCGTCCCTCTCCCTCAAACGCTCCAGGTAGACGGCATCGACACACACCCGCCCCCGGGTGTCGATGCCGTCCAACCACATACGCCCCGAGCCCGCCTCCACCTCGGCCACCCTCCACCGCTCGCGGTTGTGGATGCCGGCGCGCTGATCGTTGATCCTGGTCACGATCTGATCGCCGGCAGCGAAGCTCTGCCCGCCGACCTCGATCTCCTCGGCGCCGAGATGCCCCGCCGCCTGCATCTGCTCGCGGGCGCGGGCATTCAGCTCCGCGACCTCGCGGTTCGTCTTCGCGATCATCAACGCGTCGGAGCCGCGCTCGAAGCTCTGCCACCAGTCGCTGACCATCGCCTCCCGCCGCGCGGCGGGATCGGCCGAGACCGTCACCCGCTCGGCGAGATCGAAGACCGCCAAAGCCTCGCGGCCTTCGCCCTCGCGGATCAGCTTCGCGCCCTCGCGCTCGGTCTCATGGTGGTGGCGGATCACTTCGTCCAGCACGACCGGATCGGTCCTCGACGCAATCGCTGCGAAGAGGCCGCCAGCCTCGATCTCGCCGAGCTGGGCGGGGTCGCCGATCAGCACCAGCTTGGCTTCCGCCTCTTGGGCGTGGTCGATCAGGCGGGCGAGGTTGCGCGAGTCCACCATCCCGGCCTCGTCGACCAGGAGCACCGATCCCCGCGCAAGCCCGTCCTCGCTGCTCGCGGCGGCGCGGTCGAGCTCGCCGAGAAGCCGGGCGACGGAGGTAGCGTCGAAGCCTTCGGCCCGAAGCACGTTGGCCGCGCGCCAAGTGGGTGCCGCAGCCCTCAGCCGGGAGGGTATCCTTCGACTTCCCCAGCCGTGAGCCGCGGCTGCCAGAGCGTACGTCTTGCCGGTCCCGGCCTCGCCGATCACGACAACGACGCCCTCGCCGCCCCTAAGCAGCCGCTCGACCATCGCCCGCTGATCGGGCTTCAAGGATGCCCGCTCGGCGAGGACGCGGCCGACGAGGATCTCCGAGACCACGGCACGATCCTCGGTCTCGGCCATCGCCGCGACCGTGCCGAGCGCCTTGCGCTCAAGCTCCCAGATGGCCCGGGTCGTGAAGCGCTCGCCTTTGGGCGAGGAGGCGATGCGGACGAGATCGGCTTTGTCGATGAAGGCGTCGGCCAGCTCTTCGACCTTGGTACCGGGGGCGCCGGAGCGCAGGCAGTTGCCGACCGCCTGGATCACGTCGCGGCGGTCGAAGTGGGAGGCGAACTCGGTTACCTGGGCTTCGACCTCGGCGATGGTGATCCGCCCGTCGTAGGGGGTGGCCTTTTCATTGGCGAAGGTCGAGCGGATCGCATCGCGGGTCAGGCCGATCTCCTCGGCCTCCCGCCGCCAGCGCTCGCGCATCGTCTCGCCTTCGGCCTCGGCCTCCCTCTGCGGCCGGGTGGCGAGGGTGGCGACCTGGAGGGCGTCTGCGGAGGCATCCGGCCCCGCGGCCTCGAGGATTTCCAGCCGCCTCTTGGAGAAGTGCCGTAGGTGGTCGGCCTCGAAGCCCTCGATCTCAGCGATCCCGTTTCGAACCCCCTTGAAGCCGACGCCGAGCCGGCGGGTCAGCTCGTCGCGAAGGTGGGCCTCGTAGATCGCGCTGGCGGTTTTCGCGTGCTCGTAGAGGGCGGGGTGGTAGAGCCGCGTCCATCGTCCCTCGGCAAAGGTGGCGTTGGCGACGAGGACGTGGGTGTGGAGGTGGGGATCGCCGGCGCGGGAGGAGCGATGGACGTAGCCTGCGCCAAGGAACCCATTGCCCTTGAGGAATTCCCGCCCGCCTTTCCCGCGCCGCGTCCAGCAGGCCGCGCCCTGGAGGTAGTCGAGCCCGGCTTCGACGGCGGCGGCGTGGGCGGCTTTGACCTCGGCGGCTGCGCCCTCGCCGCCCAGCGCCCAGATCACCGATACCGACTTCGGCGCTCCGAAAGTGAGATCGAAACCGGGCACCGGACCCCGGCCGGCTACGTGCTGGAGCCCAAACGGCTCGCCGCTGGCGGGGTTCGTGCCGGTCAGCATCCCGACCAGCTGGTCGGGGTCGACCTTGCCTTGCAGGCCCAGGTCCTCGGCTGCGTCTCCGAGCCAGTAGCCCTCGGCCTCGCCCTGGCCGGAGTAGTAGTCCTCGGCGCCTTCGGCGACCTTGGCGAGGTAGTAGCCCTCCTGGCCGGCGCCCATCTTGCCGATGCTCAGCATCGGCGTTGTCCTTCGGTTGCTGCCATGCCCTCGCTGTCCAGCGGGCGGGCTGGGTGCATCGGGCTCGGCATGGCGGCGGCCATGCAGGCGAAGTGCCGGGCGGGCTGAGCGAATTCCAGAAGGTGTCGGCGCTGCTTCACCCAGGGGAAATGCCGCGAGAGGGGCAAACGCCCCTCGCGATGCGTCAGCGCCGCTCAGCGGCCGGAGCCGGGATCACCGGAGGGTGATACCGAGTGAGGGGTTCTGCTGTTACTCGGTGGAAGTGCGGTAGAGGTGCCTTCAGCTCAGGGGTCTAGTTCGCGCTCTTGGAAATAGGCGTCGACGTGGGCGATCTTCCAGAGGAATACGAGAGTGGCGTCGGCTCCGTACTGGAGCTGATATGGCAGGAGCGCCTCTCCTAATAAGGGAAGCGCCTCGTCCGCTCCTCCAACCCGCTCACACCACGCCCGGAACTCCACGGGCCGGTAGAGGAGATTCAGGGGATGGTCGGTGAACTCAAGGTCGGGAACATCGCGAGGCATCAGTCGTTTGACTCCTCGATGTCCTCCGCAATCTTGGCGATGGTCTCCAACGAGACGCCCAAGACCGTTGCAATCCGTTGCACGGTGGCCCAGGTGGGATCGACCTCGCCGCGCTCGATCATCGAGATCCACGACGTTGAAATCCCCGACTTCTCCGCGAGACCCTTTTGGGTCACCTTCGACTCGGCGCGAAGGAGTCGAATCGCCTTGCCGAGCCCGCGCTGCGGCGTTGATCCTGGGAGACCTCGGGGCATCGCTTGGACCCGTCGCGCCTTGGCGAGGCCCTGTTGCGACGAGCCTTCGTTCGGCCTCTCAGGCACCGCGCGACCATTCCCCGGCCGCCGCCGGCCCTCGGCTCGACCTGCGCGACCGGTCGCGCATCATGGTCGACCAGCACCTTTGGGGAAGTAATAGAAGGTCTCGGTTGCGCCGCGTCGCTGGCGGCTCCCAGATCGCCGCAGAACGCCGAACTCGACCAGTTGGCCTACGTGGTAGGAGACGAGACTCAGGTAGAGATCGTCGCGGTCGAATAGACGGACCAGCTGGACACAGGACAGCGGCTGCTCTATCCACAGCATCGCTTCGATGGCCGCGACCTTTGCTGGATGAACGACATGCGGGACCAGCGTCCCCCACACCTCCGCTGCATCGTCGGGCCCTCCGGCGAGGTTGCTCCCATCGTGTTCGTTTGCTGATCGAGCCATAAGTTTCTCAACCGGGCCGACCGCGTGGGAGCGGCACGCTGGAGCATCGTGGGTCAGCGGGGGAAGTCCCGCCCCGGGGTCGCGACCGTCGCGACCAGTCGTAGCGACGATCTAGCCCAGTCGAGTAGTGGGCATATTCGGCAGCAAACCGGGTGCCGTCTATACCGATTTTCCAAAGGTGGAAATCCCGCCGGTAGAGAAAGCCTCATACGCAGGCTTCCGGTAGAGCGCCGCCCGGTTCCGCCACGGAGCGGAAACCGGGCGGGCGCCAACTCACATCAGCCGTTCTTGGCGATGGAAACCGCTGGGAACAGACTCTCGGCGTTGCTGATGCTCATGCCGTCACCCCCTCTCGATCCGACCGCGACTCCCGCCCCAGTCGCAGCCACATAGCTCGCTAGCGAGGGCAGGCGGGATCGGCAGACCTCTCTACCGGTGAGGTTCTTTCTACCGGTTGAGAAAGATCTTCGAGAAGACCTCAAAAAAGAACGCAGAAGTCCTAAGCTGGACAGACCTAAAGTGGTTCAACCGGCGTAGATCATTGGAGGAGACGTGAAAGTAGGCGACATGAGGATCGAGTCGGACCTAGATCACGTCCGGCTCCTCAAGGGGCTAGCCCATCCGATCAGGCTGGAACTGCTCGGCATTCTCAGCTACCGCGACATAAGTCCCTCTGAGTTCGCCCGCCACCGCGGCGAACCGGTGTCGAACCTGACCTACCACTTCAACACGCTCGAAGAACTTGGCTGCATCGAGCTGGCGCGCACCCAGCCAAGACGGGGATCGGTCGAACACATCTACCGTCGAATCAAGCGCGTGATCTTCACCGACCGCGATTGGCTGGTCATGCCGGACGAGGCGCGGCAGATCGTGGCCTCCAGCATCCTTCGCGACCTCATCGGACGGATGACGCAAGCGCTCCAAGCCGGCACCTTCACCGCTCGTGAGGACGTTCACATCACCTGGCGGCCGGTCACTTTGGACGAGCAAGGCTGGAAAGAGGTAACGAAGATTCTCAAGGAGGCGTTCGATGCCGTCAGCACCGCAGAGGTGGATGCGATCGAACGAATGAGGGAGTCCGAAGAGACGGGACTAGAGGCGACCGTCGCTATGGCTGGTTTCGAGTCTCCCCGCAGCCCCACGGGGACTGTAAGGCCCGACTAACCACTGGAGGAAGCCACGCACTTCGCGGCGAGTTGCTGCCGTGTCGGCGGAAGTCTTGTCAGTGGTCGGTATGTCCTACGGGGATAGCTAGAAAGAGCTAGCAGTCACCTCATGGTGCCAAAAAAGAGGCTGGACACGGTGTCTGTCTAATCACCGACTCAACTGGTTAACTGGAATTAACGCGATTTTTCGGTATAGGCAGGATGGTCAATTTCATGTTGGGTACCCCACCGTCCATCACTTGAGCGGAGCCGGTCGAGCCGCAAGGGTCACTAATTGACAGGGGGCAGAGGTGCCAGAGCCGCAGCAGTCCACTTCCGGAGTACGTCGTGCTGTCCGCAATCGCTCGTGGTTGGTTTGCGCGACTCTTCTCCTCCTGTTCTCGATTGGAGGCTCGTTCGCTGTAGCGGCTGACGAATCAAATGGTGGCGGTCACGAAGGTAGCGGTGAAAACCCCGCCTCGGAGATGGCACCCACGCCGGTTCGTGAACTGGCCGCCCTCCGCACCGCCTCCTCTCGTACCTTCGAGCTCTCAAACGGCCAGTTCGAAACCCGCCTCTTCGAGGTCCCGGTCAATTACCGGGACGAGACCGGGGACTGGAAGCCGATCGACGAAGAGTTGACGGAGCTCCCTGGCGGGACGATCACCAATGGCGCCAACAGCTTCGACGTCCATCTCCCCGAGGACCTGAACGATGCTCCTGTCCGGGTGTCTTTGGGCGATGAATGGGTCTCCCAGGTGCCGGTCGGGGTGCAAACCTCATCGGCAGAACTGCAGCAGGACGGGATTGCCTCCTACTCGGTCGCAGGCGGGGCGACCAACTTCGAGTTCAATGGCCTGGCTAACGGGTTGAAGGAGACGATCGTGCTGTCCGGGCCAGAGGCTCCATCCACCTATCGGTTCCAGGTCGACGCCTCGGCTGGTGTGGTGCCGACCCTTGAGGAGGATGGCTCGATCTCGTTCCGCGACCAGGATGAAAAGGTCGTCGCCGAAATCCCGGCGCCGTTCATGGTCGACAACGCCGGCATCGAAGCGCCCAGCGGCGCTGTCAAGTACAGCCTCGATGAGGACGGAGAAGGAAGCTGGCGGCTCGCGGTGGAAGCCGACTCGGAATGGCTCCATGCCGAGGGTAGAAGTTTTCCAGTGTCGATCGACCCGAGCTACACCTTCCCGACGCCGACGCGCGACTGCACGATCTCGAGCGCGAAAAAAACCGGCTTTCCGGGTGGGTACATCACCAACTGCGGGACCTCGGGCTACCCCACCCTGGACGTGAACGCCAAATACGAATCGAGCGGCTCCGACATCTTCGATCGCACCCTTCTGAACTTCGACGTCAAACCTCTGTTCGGCGAAAAACCGATTCCCGCCGAAGCCTCGATCACCTCCGCGACGCTCGGCCTCTACGCCCCCGCGGCCCCGGTCAACGTGACGAAAGTCGACCTCTACGACGTCAGCAGGTCTTGGACGGCAAACGTCAAGTGGGATACCTACGACGGAATTCAGAAATGGACGGCACTCGGCGCCGACTACGGCAAATACATGCCGACCCCGACGAGCCTCACGACGGCCCAGCAGGGCAACAAAGCTGGCTGGTGGGAATTCGGCAGCAAAGACCTGGCTTGGCTCGTGCAGCGCTGGCTCTTCAACTCCTTCACCAGCAAAGAAGCGGTCAACAACAACGGGCTGCTGCTGAAGCTCGCCGAAGAGAGCCCGCGGGTCTGCTGCATCCAGCGACAAGTTGTCTGGCAGTCGAGCGCAGGGACCAACAAGCCGAAACTCGCCGTGCAGTGGATCATGCCGGCATCTCCCGACAGCAAGGTCACCTCGCCCACCGACGGCACCAAAACCGCCAAGCGCTTCCTTCTGACCACGGCCTGGGAACACCCCGGTGTCGACGGCGTCACCTTCCAATACAAGACCGACCAGGGCTGGACCGATGTTCCCGGCGGCCAGGTGATCGACGACAACAACCAAGCCGTGAGCTGGCCCTACTTCGTGCCCTCCGGGCAACGCAAGAGCGAACCCCTCTACTGGAACGCAACCGCCGTAACCGGAAACCTCGCCGCCAAGAAGCTGCAGGTCCGCGCCGTCCTCTCCGGCGATCCCGAAGCCGGCGGCTACACCAAGCCGGTGTCGGCCGAAGTCAACCGGCATATAGGCGGCCCCAAAGACGCGACCGCCGGCGTCGGGCCAGGTTCGGTCGACCTGATGACCGGCAACTTCACGATCTCTCGTACCGACCTTTCGATCCCGGCATTCAACGCCACGCTTGAATTCTCGCGGTCTTTCAGCTCGCGGGAAGCAACCGCTGAAGAAAACGGCGTTCTGGGCCCGGGCTGGAAACCAGCCTCGCCGCTCGAAGAAGCAGGCGGGGCATCTTGGAGCAAGGTCGTGCTCAAGGAAGAAACCGAAGACTTCGAAGGTGAATCGTTCACCTATAAGTGGGCTGAACTCGTCCACTCCGAAGGCGCGGTGCTGGCTTTCGAACAAGAAGGCACCCAATACCTCACGCCGCCGGAAATAAGCGGCTACGTGCTCTCGAAACCAACCGAAACTGAAATCACTCTCGCCGACCCCGACGGCAACGTCGTCACCTTCTCAAACGAAGGGTCGGGCAACGAGTACCTGCCGAAGTCGATCGCGATGACTGGCGGCCCGGGCAACAAGTCGCGGATGATCTACGAAACCTTCGAAGGCAAACGTCGCCTGCAGAAGATCATCGCGCCGGCCGCGCCGGGGATCACCTGCCCCGACAAAGAATCCTCGCTGGTAGAAGGCTGCCGCCTACTGAACTTCAACTACGGCCCGGCCTTCACCGGGGGACCGACCCGGCTTCTGTCGATCACCTACTACGCCAAAGGCCACGGTGGACCTTGGGACGTGGCGAAATACGAATACGACATCTCCGGCCGGCTAAAAGCAGCCTATGACCCGCGGATCTCACCGGCCCTGAAAGAGACCTACACCTACAACGCCACCGGGCAGATCGCGACGCTGACGCCCCCCGGACAGCAGCCCTGGACGATGGCCTACGGAACGCTCCCAGGGGGGACCGCGATCGGCAGGCTTACCTCGGTCAAACGTCCTTCCCTCGTGGAAGGGAAAACCGCGCAGACGACGGTCGCCTATGAAGTGCCGCTTTCCGAAGAAGCCGGCGGTCCTTACGACATGGAAAGAAAAGACGTGTCGAAATGGGGGCAGAACGATCTGCCCACCGACGCGACGGCGATCTTCCGGCCAGACGAAGTGCCCGCCAGCCCGCCCTCGGGCTTCACCAGGGCGACTCTTTATTACATGGATGCCGAAGGGCAAACCGTCAACGTGGCCACCCCTTCGGGGGCAGGAACCTCAGAACCCTCGATCACTACGACCGAGACCGACCGGTTCGGCAACGTCACCCGGGAACTGAGCGCTCAGAACCGGCTGCGGGCGCTGGCCGAACCGGAAGGGGACACCGCGGAACGCTCGCACGAGCTCGACACCCAGTTCCACTACTCCAAAGATGGAACCGAGCTGCAGGAAGAAATGGGTCCGATGCACCGGGTGCGGCGCGAAGCCACGGGCGCAGTCGAACAGGCCCGCATGCTGCGGACCATCCTCTATGTCAACCCGGCCCCTCCTTCAGGCGAGCCTGCTTACCATCTGCCGACGAGTGAAACGACCGGGGCGTTGCTTTCAAACGGAGAAGTGAAAGACAAACGCAGCACCAAAACCGTCTACAAATACGAACTGCGCAAGCCGATCGAAGTTATCTCTGACCCCGAAGGCAAAGAAGAAACGAAGTCGGTCACGGTCTATGACAAAGACACCGGCCTGCCGACCGAGATGCGGCAGCCGTCGAACGCCGGCGGCGGCGGGGCAGGGACCACCAAAGTCGTTTACTACGAAGAGATCAAGCTTCCGGGTATCGGAGAATGTGAGAGCGACCTCTACGCCGGTCTTCCCTGCAAGAGCGAACCGGCCGCCCAGCCGGGAACCGCGGGGCTGCCTCAGATGCCGGTAAAGAAGTTCCTCGCTTACAACCAGCTTGGCGAGCCATTGGAAGTGCTCGAATCAGTAAGTGGCGGCGGCACTCGCAAAACCGTTACGACCTATGACGCGGCTGGCCGCCAGAAAACGAGCCAAACCACCGGAGGCGGCGTCGTCGTCCCGAAAACCGAAACCACCTACAACACCACTCAGGGGTTGCCGACCATCCAGCAGTTCGTCTGCCCGGAATCTGAACCAGGTTGCGATACCCAAGCGACGACGACCACTTACGACGCCCTTGGTCGGGTGACCAAATACCAGGATGCCGACGGGGTTACCACCGAAACGACCTTCGACCTCCTCGGCAGGCCCGCAACCGTCAACGACGGCAAAGGCACCCAGACGATGAAATACGACTCGGTCACTGGTCTCCTTGTCGAACTTGAAGACTCAGCGGCGGGCAAATTCACCGCCAGCTATGACGCCGACGGTCAGCTGGTCAAACGCGGTCTGCCCAACGGCCTGACGGCAGAAACCACCTACGACGAGACTGGTGCCGCAATCGCCCTTGGCTACACCAAGGGGAGCAATTGCGGCCTGAGCTGCAACTGGCTCAACTTCGCCGTCGAACGCTCGATCAACGGACAGATCCTGCTCGAAAACGGAACCCTCGGCAAAGACGAATACGAATACGACAAGCTCGGGCGCCTGATCACGACGCGGGAAACGCCTGCCGGTGGCGCATGCACGACCCGCTCCTATAAATACGACAAAGACACGAACCGCGAAGAAATGACGACGACCCCAGGGGTCGGCGGAATGTGTTCCAGCTCAGGTGGGGCCGCGCAGAAATACAGCTACGACACGGCTGACCGTCTCCTCGCCGAAGGGTTGAGCTACGACGATTTCGGCCGGATCACGAACTTACCTGCCGGTCTTGCAGGGGGTAAAGCGCTGTCCACCACCTATTTCAGCAACGACATGGTTGCTACGCAGTCGCAGAACGGAATTACGAATACGTTCCAGCTTGACTCCACGCTCAGGCAACGCCAGCGCGTCCAAGCTGGAGGGTTAGAAGGAACGGAAGTCTTCCACTACGCCGGGCCCGGGGATTCTCCAACCTGGACTCAGCGTGGCTCCACCTGGACTAGGCGCGTCGTCGGGATAGGTGGCGAACTGGCAGCAGTTCAGGAAAGCGGCAAAGAAGTCGAACTGCAACTGACGAATTTGCATGGGGACGTATCGGCTACGGCCGCTCTAAGCCCATCCGCAACGGAACTGAAAGCAACGTTCAAGTTCGACGAGTTCGGGATTCCAACGGGCGGTAGCAGCGGGTCGTTTGGCTGGCTGGGCGGCAAGCAGCGAAGGTCTGAACTTCCCTCCGGCATAGTCCAAATGGGGGCGAGAAGCTATGTCCCCCAGCTTGGCCGGTTCCTTTCTGTCGATCCGGTACAGGGAGGATCTGCGAGTAGGTACGACTACGTGAATGCCGACCCCATCAACGGCTACGACCTGGATGGAACCTGCGCTGGTCGAAAGAACGGCACCGGGCCATGTGCCGGGAAAAAGAAGGGCCACTGGCGGCCGCCTTCGAAGGAGAACCACACTGGCAAGGTAAAAATGCCGGAACTCAAGTTTGGCGGCTGCAAGATTTATCCAGGCCCCGCTTTTGCACAAGATTATCCGGGTGATGAACACGCGATTATCGGGAGCTTTACTTACACCTGTGAGTCTCCGGTAGTCGTTGCAGGCTTCTATCAAACGTCTCAAGGTCCGGGCGGATCTGTAAGTCACTCCGGAAGCAAGAGTGGAACCCTAGAATTCGGGGCTCGATGGACCGGAGCGAAACAAGTAAGCTACTGCGTTTACATAGAAGGGTCCCAAAGGTGCGGAGCGGTTCAGTTTGTCAAAATCAAGTATTAGCTACCGTGCGTTCTGCGAAAGTGAGCGAGGAGTAACGTGCTCAGACTCGGATTGATTGCCTGCGTTGTGATAGGTCTCGCGCTGTCTGCCGGCGCTGGCCCCAAGAACTCTGGAGCGGACCCCAGACCTGAGAGCTGCGGGCTCGGCCAGAAGCCGTGGCTTGATGTTCCGAGGCATCCGGGGCACCAAGGGGAAGGCTTCAAGATCGCGCCAACGATTGCCGGCTGCAAGAACACTCCATGGGGGCCGCTGCAGATCATTGCCTTCCGCACCACCAATGAATTGTGCTGGTCCGCTGACCTTCCACGGCTCGGCCTGTCTCAAGGGGCTAGCTGCCTGGCAGAGGGAGACTCTTGGAACAAACGATGCGGAAGCATCTGCATTTCGACCGTTGCCAGGGTGGCCAAGCCTGGCAACCCGGGGACCCTGGCCATGGGTGAACTCAAGACCGCGGCCAAAGTCACGGTTGAAGGTGGAAAGGCCAAGGTGACCACCTCGGCGCGGGGGCTGGTCGTTGGCGTCGAAAAGTACCTGGACGCCGATCCCGCCACCGTGCGACCAGCCGTCTTCGCGGCCATATTGCCACGCTGCGTAGGGGGTCGGACTGTCCGCGCCACGGCAGAGCTTGATGGCGCCAAGTCGGTTCATGCGCGCTATGGCCTACCCCTCTCTAGGAAGTGCAGCGGCTAGCGAATTGGCTCTGAGCGAATGGGCGATGAGGCGCGGGTTTATCGCCCAAAGGCACCCGAAAGCACGGTAAAAGGCCAGCATCGGCATAGAGCAAGACGAGATAACCTCCATCGAGAGGTAGCCCGATTCCGCATTGGCAAGCCGTCTCGGCGCCTTTTGGCGACGTAGCTCAGTTGGTAGAGCACACGACTGAAAATCGTGGTGTCGCCGGTTCGAATCCGGCCCTGGCCATAAGAATCCGACCCGGCATTCCCATCGCTCATGGGCGGCCACATGACCTTCAGCTCTCTTTCGCCAGCCGGTCGAGGTGGCGCTTGCCAACTTCGCTGGTGAGGCGGAGGAATTCGGTGATCCGGGTCAGCTCGGCGGCGGTGAAGTGGTTCGTCAGAGACGCTTCCCACTCAGCCGCGAGTGGCCCCCAGATCCGCTCGGCCCGCGCGTAGAACTCCGGGGTCACTTCAACCTTGACGCGACGGCGGTCGGCGAGGTCCGGAGCCCGGCGGGCGTAGCCGGCGCGCTCCAGCCGGTCGATGACACCGGTCACCGCGCCGCTGGTTAGCCCCACCTCGGCCGCCAGCTCCCCGGCAGTGAGTCCGCCGGCGTTCTCGATCGAGTTAAGGCAGTGCAGGTCGGTGCGGTTGACCCCAAGCCGGTCGGCGGCGAGGTTTTCGAAGGCGATGTCCTGGTTGCCGCTGGCACGGAAGGCGGCGATCAGCCCTTCGATCAGTTGCTTCTTCGGACTTGCGAACATATCTCTTATTCACTAAGATACTTGGTAGATAAGGAACTTACCGGGCAAGAGGATCATAGGGCGCCCGGATGACGAGAGGAGCACGGATGACGGACACGGTAGACACGGCATCGAAGATCGAGTGGCGCCTGGAGCTGGTGCAGGTCCCGGTCTCGGACGTTGACCGGGCCATGGCCTTCTACGTCGAACAGGTGGGGTTCGTCGCCGAACACGACCACCAGGTGAGCGACGAGCTGCGCTTCGTGCAGCTGACCCCGCCCGGCTCGGCCTGCTCGATCGCGCTGACCACCGGCGCGCACCAGATGCCTCCGGGCAGCGTCTCGGGTCTGCAGCTGGTCGTCGATGACGCCGACGCGGCCCGGGCGGAGCTGGTCGAGCGCGGGGTTGAGGTGAGCGAGGTTCGGGACTTTCCCTGGGGCCGCTTCGTCTTCTTCGCCGACCCGGACGGCAACGGCTGGGCCGTCCAGGAGATCGTCCAACCGCGGAGCTGAGGCGGTGCCTCAGCTCGTCGCGCTGAGCTCGCGCAGCTCCTCCTCGTGCGAGACGGCGTGGCGGCGGAGCTGGCCGCTGGGCTCGATCGTGTAGCTGCCCATGCGGACCAGCGGCGGCGAGTAGGCGTGGATGGTCACGGCGGGCTCGGTGCCGGCGTGGAGGACCCGGTGGATGTCGCTGGCCCCGAAGGTGAAGGACGAGCCCGCGTGGGCCGTGCGCGAGATCGGGGCGTCGGGAGACCTGCCGAGCACCAGCCGCTCCTCGCGGACGCTGCCGGAGACGACGGCGACCGCGCCGGCCGAGAGGTCGTGGTCGTGGAAGCCGGTGTCGTGGTCGTGGGACCAGCAGAGCAGCCAGACGTCGAGGTGCTCGTCGCGCAGCAGCTGCTTGAAGGTCCGATGGGCCGGGTCGTGCTCGATGTGATGGGACCAAAGCGCCGGCTGAGCCGCGATCTGGTCGGCGACGACGAGCAGCTGCTCGTCGGTCAGGTCGTGGCCGTGCGGCCTGGCGATGTTCTCAATTCCCTGGGTCATGCGAGGTCTCCTTTCTGGCGGGGGGTCAAGAGGGAATGCGGGTTCGTACATCGCAGGAGCCTCCCCAGCTCGGGACTCAGCTCGGGCGCGACGGGATCGACGACGGGCCGGTCGGAGCCGTAGACGAGCTGCGTCACGCCGACCGCGCCGGCCATCGCCTCGAGCATCCGCGCCCCGTAGGAAGAGGTGTCGTAGAAGACCAGCGGGTCGGGCGCGAGAGGCGCGACGCCGCCGCGGGCGACGAATCGCTCCAGCTGCAGCGGCGCGCCGCCGGCCAGCATCGCGAACAGAACCCGGAGGCGCGGGTGCTCGCGCCGGCCGCGGTGCAGGAAGGCGAACCAGGCCGCCTGCATCTGGGCGACGTAGTCGGTCAGGGCGGGCCACCAGACGGGGATCGGCGGCCTCGGGCCCGCCTCGCCGGAAGCCGTGACCGGGCCGGGATGGACGAACAGCGGCGCGCCGTGCAGTTCCAGCCGGGAGAGGAGCGGGCCGACGCGCGCGAGCGCGTCGGGGGTGGCGAGGGCGGTCGCCGGCAGCGAGATGCCCACGCACCCCCTGCCGATCGCGGCGTCGACGTCAGCGGGGTCGGGGGCCTCCAGCTGCACCGCGCCCCAGCCCCCGAAGTCGGTGGGCAGGTCCTCGATGCCGCGGTGGTGGGCCTCCAGCAGCGGCAGCGCCTCCTCGGCCGGAAGCGTCTCGATCCCGAGCGCGGTCGAGAGCGCGACCAGCGCGCGATCGACTTTGTCACGCCGAATCTCGACCGTCCGCAGCGCCACGTTCGTCGCGTCGAAGGAGAGGACGCTGTCGGGCTCGCCGCCGACGCGGAACGTCCAGCCCTCCCCCTGGCGCACCAGCATCGGCGGTCGCCGCCGCCGGGCCAGCTCGTCAATCAGGCCCTCGGACAGGAGGTGTTGGTGAACGTCGATATTCATTCCTGTCTAAGTTAATCAAGAATCTCAACTTAGGCAAGACCTGGATGCGAGTTGGCTGGATTACTCGACACTCTTAACCTCTGGTTCAACATCATCGAGCCTTAAGGAGGAGTTGGAGATGGAGCGACACCGCATGCGCTGGGAGGACACCGCGGTCTACGCCCTGGTCCTTGCCGGCATCTACCTCTTGCTCGGCGTTCTCTTCTTCTATGCGGGCAAGGAGAAGATCATCGACGGGCACGGAGCGCCGCCGCCGATCGAGAAGCAGTTCAGCGGCACCTTCCTCGACACGATCCCGGGCGTCGATGCCGCTTGGACGATCCTCGGCCTGCTGGAGCTCGGGATCTTCGTCCTCATCGTCGTCAGCCTCGTCCGGCTCGAGTTCATGCCCGACCGGCGCAAGCCGTTCCTGCTCTGCGGCATGGCGCTGGCGATCTTCACCTTCTCGATCCTGGCGATGGGGCAGAACGTGGTTGGCGAAAACGAAGGGGTGGCCGAGCTCTTCCTCTACGCCGGCGCCACCGGGGTGCTGATCGGCCTGGTGCTGCTGATGCCGCCGTACCGGGGTCCGAACTGGATCAGCGAGAGGAGGGCCGAGCGATGATCGAGCGGATCGAGGGGATGCCGGCGGGGACGATCGGCCTGCGCGCCTCCGGCAAGCTGAGCAAGGACGACTACGTCCAAGTGCTCGAGCCGGCGCTGAATGAGGGGGTGGAGTCGGGCGAGCTGCGGCTGCTCTTCGTCCTCGCCGACTTCGACGGGCTCGAGGCGGCGGCGATCAGCGAGGACATGAAGACCGGCCTCCGTGCCTGGGTCCGCGATCACTCGGCCTGGAAGCGCTTCGCCGTCGTCACCGACGTCGAGTGGGTGGCGAAAGCGATGCACATGTTCGCCTGGGCAACTCCGGGCGAAGTGTTGATCACCGGTCTCGACGGGTTGGAGGAGGCTAAAAGCTGGGTCGCCGACTGAGCAGCCGCGTCCCCAGGCCGGCGAGGATGTAGGCCAAGGCGACGAGCAGCAGGGCGAACTTGGCGGTGGCGAAGACGGTCGCGGTGACGGGTGCCCAGGAGCCCGCGTCGCCGAGGGTGAGGAGCAGGCAGGCGTTCTCGATCGCGTCGCAGCCGGCGGCGATCCCGCCAGCGGGAACGGCGAGCGCTCCTACCGCGATCAGGCGGCGCCAACCGCGCGAGCGGGCCAGGTCTCGCGTCGCGGCCGCGGCCAGGACGAGGAAGGCGCCGTAGGCAAGCATGAACGCGTAGTCGATCCAGAGCTGCTGCCGGGCGGCGTCGCGACCGTCCTCGCCCCATTCGTCCTGGATCTCCTGTGATCGGTCTGCCGAACCCGCTAGCTCGAAGGAAACGATCCCGGGACCGTTCTCGGTCATCCGGTCTTCCGCCGGCTTCATCGCCGCCAGTAGCGCCACCACGGCTACCGCCAGAAGGATCAGCGTCCGCGCCCGAGTCATGCGCTTAGGAGGCCAGCCCGGCGCGCTCGCGCCGCGCCAGCCACCAGTCGACGACGTAGCCGCCGAACGGCAGCACGGCGCCGATCAGGATCCAGACCGTCTGCTTGCCGGTCCAGCCCGCGCTCTCGCGCAGGTTCAGCGCCATCACCACGTAGGCGATGAAGAGCAGCCCGTGGATCGGGCCGAGGATTTTTACCCCGATCTCGCTGCCGCCGGTGTTTTTGATCGCCGAGGCGACGAGCAGCATCAGGAAGGTGGTCGCCTCGACCAAGGCGACGCGGCGGAATCTCTCGATCGTCACGGCCGGAAGCCTATGGGCCGCTGGTCGAAGGCGTTCAGCCGCCGCCGGCCGAGAAGTGCTGGTAGTCCTTCGGCCAGGACCAGTTGCCGCCCCAGACCCAGCCGTTGGCGGCGAAGGCGGCGACGACCGGGCCGTGGCGGTGGATCAGTCCCGGCGCCCGCCGCGAGCGGTCGGCGAAGGGCGCGCCGGCCGGCGGCGAGACGTAGCCGTCGCTGGTGACGTAGGGGTTCTCGATCGGGTTGACGTCGATCGCGTGCCCATAGGCGTGTTCGGACCAGCGGCTCGTGCCGGCGACGAATCGGCAGTTGAAGGCGGAGGTGTTGTCGGCGGCCATGCTGCGGTGGTCGTCGGCGCCGTAGGCGTCGACCAGGCGCATGCGGCGGACCGGGAAGCGCAGCCTGAACAGCTCGCGCATCGTCCGCAGCATCGGCCGGGCCGAGTCGCGATGGACGACGAGGCGGCCGCGGTGGACCTCGCCGTCGAACCCCCAGTGCGTCACCCGCAAGAGCCGCAGGCGATCGAAGCCGACCGGGCAGCCGCGGTGCCAGGAGACGCCGGTCATCCGCTCCCGCAGCGGCAGCCCGATCGGCTCGGAGCTGCCGTGGAAGGCGGGCGCGGCGAGGGCGAAGAGGGCGAAGCCGAGCGCCGTCTCGCGCAGCCGTAGCGAGGGAAGCTTCACGCCGCCATACTGGCAGCAAGCGGATGGAACCGGAGACCCATTACGCCGACTCGGACGGCGTCAGCATCGCCTACCAGGTGTACGGGGACGGCCCCGTCGACTTCGTTCTCGTGCCCGGCTTCGTCTCCCACGTCGAGCTGCTGACCGAGGACCCGACGACCGCCCGCTTCTTCCGCCGCCTCACCGCCTTCTCGCGGCTGCTCGTCTTCGACAAGCGCGGCCAGGGCCTCTCCGACCGGCCCGGCCGGCCGCCGACCCTGGAGGAGTCGATGGACGACCTGCGGGCGGTGATCGAGGCGGCCGGCTTTGAGCGCCCCGCCATCCTCGGCATCTCCGAGGGCGGGCCGATGTCGACGCTCTACGCGGCCACCTACCCGGATGAGATCTCGGCCCTGATCCTCTTCGGGACCTTCGCGCGGATGGTGGAGACCGATGGCTTCCCGCACGGGATCAGCGACGAACAGCTGGACAAATGGGCGGCGATCGTGCGCCGCGACTGGGGCGGGCCGGTCGCGCTCGATATCTGGGCACCGAGCCGGGTCGGCGACCGCGAGTTCGAACGCTGGTGGGGGCGGCTGCTGCGGCAGGGGACGAGCCCGGCGGGGGCGATCGCCCTGATGGATCTCTATCGAGAGATGGACGTGCGCTCGATCCTCCCCGCGATCGACGTCCCGACCCTGGTCCTGCACCGCGAGGGCGACCGGATGATCTCGGTGGCCCAGGGGCGCTACCTGGCCGAGAGCATCTCCGGTGCCCGCCTGGTCGAGCTGCCGGGGATCGACCACCTGCCGTTCGCCGGCGACCTCGACGCGCTGCTGGGCGAGGTCGAGGAGTTCCTCGTCGGCAGCCGTGAGGCGACCGAGTCCGAACGGGCGCTGGCGACGGTCCTCTTCACCGACATCGTCGGCTCGACCGCGAAGGCGGCCGAGCTTGGCGACCTCGGCTGGCGGCAGCTGCTTGAGCGCCACGACGCTGCGGTCCGCCACCAGCTTTCCCTGCACCGGGGCCGCGAGGTGAAGACGATGGGCGACGGCTTCCTTGCCACCTTCGACGGCCCAGCGCGAGCGATCCGCTGCGCCTCGGCGGTGCGCGACGAGGTGGCTGGGCTCGGGATCGAGGTGCGGGCGGGCATCCACACCGGCGAGGTCGAGCTGATCGGCGACGACGTCGGCGGCATGGCGGTCAACATCGGCGCTCGCATCGGCGCCCTCGCCGACGCCGGCGAGGTGCTCGTCTCCAGCACCGTGCGCGAGCTGGTCGTCGGCTCGGGGCTCGAGTTCGAGGAGCGCGGGGTGGAGCGGCTGAAGGGCGCGCCCGGTGAGTGGCGCCTCTTCGCGATCGATTCGCCACCGGCCTGACCCGAAGAATTTACGGTTGCGCGCACCACTTGTTACAGACAATGGGTTACACTCGTCATCATGGAGGCAATGGCGAGAGAAGCGTGGACCGACGAGCGGCTTGACGACCTGAGGGACCAAATGGTCGCCGGCTTCGGGCGGGTCGATGCAGACATGCGCGATCTGCGGCGGCTGATGTTCCAGGGCTTCATCGCACTGACTTCGGTGATCGTCACCTGCTTCGTCGGTCTCGCAAGTTTGATCGCCTTTTAGGTTCGCGCCCCTGCGTGGCGCTACTCCGTCTCGTACAGACGCTGAGCTCCTTGTTGACAAACAGGAGTGTCTGTGTTCTGATCTCCCTTCCTTTGAGAGTGGTTACGTTTTCATATAGATAAAAACTGTTTCTAGAGATGGATGCTGGGCCGGCGGGGAACTGGGCCCGGTGGGAGTGGGAGAGAGCGAAGAATGAAGCGTCATCTGGCGGTTGTCGGCTTGCTTGCTCTGCTGGTCGCGGGTTGTGGTGGCGGCGACACCTCATCTCCAACCTCTGCGGAACGTTCGCGGATGCCCGACCAGACCGCCGATTCCGGCGGCGCGGAAGGCGCCCGAGCGGCCGGCCGCGAGGCCTGCGCGGGAATGACTCCGCTGGAGGCCGCCAGGCGGTTCCAGGCCGCGGCGCGACGGGCGGGCGTCAAAAAGCGCTTCGCCCAGCTCACGGCCCAGCCGCCTCCATCGGTCGCGGAATCGCCGGGCTACCCCCGGCTTGTCGGCGCGCTCTACGCGACCACCGTCCCCGGCCCGGCCCGCACCGAAGCGGCGGCCGGCTGCGCGGAAGAGCTTGCTGCCCATTGAGGGGCGGCGAGAAGGTCCCGTCCAAACGGACGGGGAGAGAACCCGCCGCCCCTCAAAGGGCGGCAAAAACAGAAAGGTAGTTCCAGTCTAATGAAGCGAAAATTGGCAATTCTCACTGTCCTTGGGGCGCTTGTCGCCCTCGCCATTCCGGCGAGCTCCGGTGCAAGCATGTCCCCGGCCAGCACGAAATTCGAAATCCCGTCTACCTCGGGACCCAGGATCCAGACCTCGCTCGGATCCTGCGCTCTGAAAATCACCGGCGAAACCCCCAAATCGCCGGAAAACCTGACCGCCAGCCTGCAATTCGCGATCCCGACGCCGTCGGTCAGCGGCTGCACCGCCGGCACCAGCACGACGCTTGCGGGCGAATGGAAAGCGTTCGCCAGCGGCACCATCTTCATGCTGACCTCGTCCGCCGGCGCCGAAGGCGTCACCATGCGGTTCACGTCGCTTCCTTCCTGCAAGTTGACGATCCTCTCGCCCTTCACCGCCGTCTGGAGCAACGGCGTCGCGAGCCCCGCGCTGAAGTCCGGATACAGCGCCTTCACCACCAGGCCCGCGACCTGGGCCAATGACGGCGGCGGCTGCGCCTTGGCCGGGAAAACCGAACCAATCTCCTACTACTCCGGCACCAACAACGCGACCCTCCAGGCGGTTTCCACCGTTTCCGTGAACAACCTCACCAGCGCGTCGACCCCGATCATCGTCGGCAACTAGGTGTTGCTTTGCCCGGGGCGGCCAGGTGCCGCTCCGGGCGTCCTTGTCCCCTCCAGAGGCGATTCCCGCGTCCGCCCCCGTCTCTACCTTGGTCTGACCGTGACCGAGCAGACGCAGATCGAGGCGTTCGCCGAGCCCGAGCCGGTTGCCGCCGAGCCTCCGGCCGCCGATTCCGCGGCGCCTTCCATGCGCGTTCCGCTCGGTGAGCTCGAGGACGGGCAGCGCGTCGGCGGCGTCTACGCGGTGCGCGAGCGGGAGCTGCGGCGTAAGCGCAACGGCGACCCGTGGCTGCGGCTCTCGGTCGGCGACGCCACTGGCACCGCCGAGGCAGTCTGCTGGGAGGAGGCGGAGGCGCTCTACGCCCTCTGCTGCACGGGCACCGCGGTCTTTATAGCTGGCGCCTTCGAAATCAGCGACCGCTGGGGGGCGAAGATCAAGATCTCCTCCGTGCGCGAGGCGGAGCCGCACGAGTTCGAGACGGCGGACCTGGCGGCCGGGTCGGATGTCTCCCTCGATCAGCTCGAGGGGGAACTGCGCGAACTGCTGGCGACCGTCCAGGACCTGCGGCTGGGGCAGCTGCTCGACCACTTCTTCGGCGCCGACTGCGAGACCTGGCGGCGCTTCAGCGTCGCCCCGGCGGCCAAGACCTACCATCAGGCCTACCGCCACGGGCTGCTAGAGCACACCCTCTCGGTCGCCCAGGCGGTCTCCGCCGCGGCCAACTTTTTCCCCGGAATCGACCGCGACGTCGCCGTCACCGGTGCCCTCCTGCACGACATCGGCAAGTGCGTCGCCTACAACGATGACCCGCTGGCGATCGACCTCACCGACGCCGGCCGCCTGCAGGGTGAGATTCCGCTTGGCTACTACACGGTGCGGCGGGCGATCGAGGACCTGCCGGAGTTCGATCCGCACCTCGCCCAGTGCGTGCTTCACATCATCCTCAGTCACCACGGCTCGCTCGAACACGGCTCCCCGGTCGTCCCCGCGACCCGCGAGGCAGTCCTCGTCCACATGATCGACAACCTCGGCGGCCGCCTCGGCAGCTTCGACCGCCTCGAGCGCCAGCTCCCCGACGGCGAGTCCTGGTCGGGCTTCGACCGGGCTCTGTCCGGTAGCGCCTTCTTCGCCCAGCGCGCCGCCTAGAAGTTCCGAAGAATTCACAAAGATTCTTCAGATCCGCGCGTTTCAGGCCTTGTTTCGTGAATACGAAACGTTACGCTACGATCATGGCTGTGATGATGACCCCCCGGGAGAAGTGGACCGACGAGCGACTGGACGACCTCAACCAGAAGGTCGATCAGGGATTCGCGAGGATGGATGCTCGCTTCGAGCATCTCGAGGGGCGGTTCGATGCCTTGAACAGAACGCTCTTCGGCGGTTTCTTCGTGATGATCGCCGCTCTGATCGGCTTGATTGCCTCGCAGATCGCGCTGATCGCCACCCTGCCCTAGGCGCAGCTACTGAAACCGCTCGCTGCAGCGCTGGATCTTGTTGACGTTCTGGTGAGCGCGCTTGATGCAGCGGATCAGCTTGTCGGCGTCACCCTGCTGCTTTGAGGCGTGGAACGACTTCTTGATTTCAATTTCAACCTGGCGGTTGACGTCTTCGATTTGGCCGCTGATGTCGTTCAGGCCGTTGTTCTGGAACGACTTCTGGATGCTCTGATTCGTTTCCCGGCTGATGTTTTCGCCCGCGTCCAGAGCTGGCCGAACGATGAAGAAATAGACCGCCGCGAGGATTCCGACGGTCACCAAAAGCCGGATAATGCCCGCGCTTAGGTTGCCGAAGAGGTTTCGCAGGACGTCCATGTGCCGCCCGGAGACTATCCTGCCGGGCAGTGGCGAAGGACACCGAGAAGCTGATCCGACAGCTCTCGCTGATCTCGTTCCTGATGGCGCAGGGGAGGCCGGTTTCGGCCCTCGAGATCAAGCGTGAGGTGGAGGGCTATAGCGACATGAACGACGACGCGTTCGCGCGCCGTTTTTACGCCGATCGCGCCGAGCTGGAGAGCCTTGGCATCCAGCTCGGAGTCGAGAAGCCGGGCGAGGGTTTCTTCGAGGCGGAGCTCTACTCGCTGCCGCCGGAGAACTTCTACCTCGACCCGATCTCCTTCTCCGACGACGAGCTGGCGGCCCTCTCGACGGCGCTTATGTTGCTCACCGACGGTGGCTTCGCCTACGCCGAGCCGTTGCGGCTGGCCCTGCAGCAGGTTGCCTGGGGCCACCCGAACCCGCTGGCCGAGGGTGAGCGCGCCCCGGTCGAGATGGCGATGACTGCCTCCGCCGGCGGCCGCGACCTCTCCCAGCGCCTCTCCAAGATCGAGACCGCGATCAGCCGCCGCAAGACGATCGAGTTCACCTACTACACGATGGAGCGGGGCGAGACCGAGAAGCGCAAGGTCGACCCCTTCCACCTGGTCTTCCGCGGCGGGCAGTTCTACTTGATCGGCCACTCTCACGAGCGCGATGCGGTGCGCGTCTTCCGCCTCTCCCGGATCCAGGGCAAGGTCGGCTACGCCTCCAAGGCCGAGCACGACTTCTCCCCGCCCGAGGACTTCGACCGCCGCGACTACGGCAGCCGCGCCGACTGGCAGCTGGGGGAGATCAAAGGGACGGCGAAGATTTTCATCCGCGAGCGGATCGCCTGGCTGATCGAGCGCGACTTCGGCACCTACGGCGAGCTCCGCAACGCGAAAAAGTCCGACGGCGCCACCGGCAAGGGCCGCGTCTTCGAGACCAGCTACGCCTCCGAGCGGGAGCTGATCGCCTGGGTACTGCGCTGGCGCCAGAACGCCGAGGTGCTTGCCCCCGACGACCTCCGCGAGGAGGCGGAGAAACGCCGCGGCCTGCTGTTGCAACGCCACGAGAACGGGTTCAAACCGGCCAAGGTGGTCGACCGCCCGCTCGACGAGCAGCCGAAGCGCGGCCGCTCCAACGGCCGCGGCGAGGCGGCGATCCGGCCCGAGCGCTTCGCCCGCCTCGTCACCCTCGCCGGCCTGCTGATCGAAGCGGCGAAAAAGGGCGAGCGGCTGCGGGTCAGCGACTTGCGGGAGCGCCTGGAGCTGACCGAGGACGAGCTGCGCGAGGACGTCGAGCTGCTCAACGTCGTCAACTTCGGCGGCGGCACCTACGTCCTCTACGCCGAAATCCTCGGCGACGAGATCGAGGTCGACTCGCAGCCCTACGGCGACAACTTCGCCCGCCCCGCCCGCCTGCTGCCGCTGGAGGCGAAGGCGCTGGTGGCGGCGATCGACCTCTTTGGCGACCACCTGCCGCAGTCGAACCTGCAGACCGCCCGGGCCAAAATCGTCAAGGCGCTCGGCCACGACCCCTCCGAGGAGGGGCTGGAGATCGCCTCGGCCGGCGGCGGCGACGCCGAGGTCGCCCGCCTCGTCAACCAGGCGATCGCCGAGAGCCGGGTGCTGGAGCTCAGCTACTACAAGGAGAACGAGGACCAGTTCACCGAGCGGCGGGTCGAGCCCTACCGGCTGGAGAACGGCAAAGAGGGCTGGTACGTCGAGGTCTACGACCTGACCAAAGAGGGCGTCCGCCACTTCAAGCTCGACCGGGTCAAGGAGGCGAACCTCTCCGACGAGAAGTTCGAGCCGCGGCCTGAAGTCGAGGAGTTCGCCGGGGTCGAGGGCTGGATGACCCACGGCGAGGTGCCGACCGCCGAGGTCGCCCGGGTCTGGGTCTCGCCGGACCGGGCGCGCTGGCTGCGCGAGGAGCGGACCGTGGTCGAGGAGCTGGCCGACGGCGCCGTCGTCGTCGAGCTGCCCTACGCGGGCAAGCCCTGGCTGGTGCGGGAGATCCTCCGCGGCGCCGGCGACCTGGTCGTGCTCGAGCCGCCCGACGCGCGCGAGGCGATCGCCAGGGAAGTCACCGACAGCTGAAGGCTGGCTACCGCTGAACGAGGCGCCCGGTCACCCCGAGGTCCTGAAGATCGTCGCTCCCAACCCGGGGCCGATGACCTTGGAAGGGACCAACACCTATCTCTTCGGCTCTGACCCCTGTGTGGTGATCGACCCCGGCTCGGACGATCCCGGCCATCTCGACGCGATCCGCTCCGCCGCGGCCGAGCGCGGCGGCCTCGTCCTCGTCCTCCTCACCCACTCCCACGGCGACCACACCGCCGGCGCGGACCAGCTTGGCGCCGAGGTGGTCCTGCCGGCCGGGGGCGAGGAGCACTTCGCCCTCCGCGCTCTCGCCACCCCCGGCCACGCCGAGGACCACGTCTGCTTCCTGACCGAAACCGGCGTCTGCTTCAGCGGTGACCTCGTCCTCGGCCTCGGCTCAACGATCGTCCCGCCCGGCGGCAACTCGCTCGCCGCCTTCATGGACTCGCTGGCGCTGCTGCGCGAGCAGGAGATCGAGCTGATCGCCCCCGGCCACGGCCCCTGGGTCACCGAGCCCGCCGCCAAGCTGGCCGAATACGTCGAGCACCGCCAGATGCGCGAGCGCCGGCTGCTCGCCGCCCTGGAGGAGGGAGAGCGCTCCCGGGCGGAGCTGCTCGCCACCGTCTGGGACGACATCCCGATGGAGCTGCTGCCGATGGCGGCGATGGCGATGGAGGCCCACCTCGAAAAGCTAGAGGGCGAGGGCCGGCTGCCCGACGACCTGGAGGCTTAGCTCGAACCCAGCTGGATTCGCGCCAGCGCCGCTCCACAATCGTCCCGCTGGCACCAGAAGCCGGAAAGCAGCGCCTTCGATCCAGCGACGATGATGGTCATCAGGCCTGATTCGCTCCGATCGAGAGGGACCTCGACGCGTCCGCGTTGGCCGAAGCCCCGGTCGAGGGAGCCGTCCGGCCGCAAGCGCGCGAGCCTCATCCCGGCCGGGCGGGGAGGAGCGTGGCTGGAGCTGGTGGCGACGAGGATTCCACCTCGTGGATCGCTCGCCAGGACTCCGTACCCGAAGCCCGAGCGCCGCGGCCTGGCCGTTCCCTGCCGCCCGAAGCCCCGGTCGAGCGAGCCGTCCGGTCGCAGCCGCTTGACCCCCAACCCCTGGTCGATACCGCGCAGCCCGACTGCCAGCAGCAGGTTCCCGGAGCCGTCGAGCGCGATCGAGCCGTCCACCCTTCTCTTCGGAACGCGCCGGGCGCCGCGTTCCCCGAAGCCGGGATCGAACTCGCCGTCGGCGCGCAGGTGGACCAGGGTGTCGTTGCCCACCGAGAAGTAGAGGCCGTCACCCGCGTCCACGGCCGGCGTCCCGATTTCTTCGGAGTCGGGGACGGTGAGGACGCCGTCTCCCGAGAAGGAGCGGTCCGCTTCCCCGGCGACGGTGAGGCGCCCGACGTAGGTCTCGAAACGCCCGTAGAGATGGCTTTTGAACCAGTAGGTCGTGCCCGCTCTTTCCCCGGCGAGGACGATCCGGTCGCTTGAGTCGACTACGACCGAATGTACGAACGTCTGGATGGAGGCTCCTGGGGATCCTCCGCTCGGGTTCTCCGTGAAGGCGGGAAGACCGAAGTCGGTGACGACGATCCCGTCGCCGCCACCGAAGCTCGGGTCGAGATGGCCCCTGGCGGTGTACCGCTCGACAAGGGCGCCATCGCGGTGGCCGTAACCCCCAGCGACCACCAGACGGCCGCGCGAATCGGCCGCGATCGACGTGATCGAGACGTAAGGGGACTCCAGGGTGTCGGCGAAGCGAACGAAACCGTTGTCTCCGAAGCCGCGGTCGATTCGCCCCGAGGGGAGCAGCGCGACCATCTGCCCTTCACCGGCGAGGACGATGCGTCCGCCGGGGAGCAGCGCGGTTCCCACGCCCAGCTGGATCCGGGGCGGAAGCAGAACCTTCCCCTCCTTGCCGAAACCCGGATCGGGTCGCACGGAGGCCGGGCTGCCGGTGGCCCCGAGGCCCACGACCAAGACACACACGGCAATCGCCCCCGCCAGCTTTCTCCCCATGCGGCTCGAAACACTCGGGACACAGGAAGTTTCGAGGTGGGAAACTGGCCAGCTGGCCAAACGTGATACACAGTTCGCATGGGAAGGCGTCAAACGGGCAAGGTGGGCAAGTACGCGCTGATCGGCGGCGCCGTCTCGACCGGGCTGCTCGCTTCCGCCGCGGCCGTCCTCTGGCACCGCCTGGCGCGGCGACCGCTGCCTAAGGTCGAGGGGACGATCGAGGTCCCGGAGCTGCGCGGCCGGGTGCGGGTGCGGCGCGACCGCTGGGGCGTTCCCCACGTCGAGGCCGACGAGCGCGAGGACCTCTTTTTCGCCCAGGGCTACTGCCACGGCCAGGACCGGCTCTGGCAGCTGAACTTCTACCGGCGGGTGGTCGAGGGCCGGATCTCGGAGATGGCCGGCGAGGAGGGACTGCCGGTCGACAAGCTGATGCGGACGCTGGGAATCCGGCGCACCGCCGAAGCCGAGGTCGACCAGTTGGACCCGGGACTGCGCGCCCAGCTGGAGCGCTTCTGCGCTGGGGTCAACGCCGCCGCCCGCGACGCCCGGGCGCTTCCCTTCGAGATGCAGATCCTGCGCCACGAGTGGGTGCCCTGGCGCCCGGTCGACATCCTCAGCATCGGCAAGCTGCTCGCCTTCGGCCTCTCGACCAACTGGGAGCGGGAGCTGCTGCGGGCCGACATGGTCCGCGAGCTCGGCCCCGAGCTGGCCGCCCGCCTCGACCCCGTCTATCCCGCCGACAATCCGGTCGTCGCCGAATCGCTCGAAGCGTGGACCGGTGAAGGGATGCCGCTGGTCGAGCAGATCGACCGCGTGCGCGGCTCGCTGGGGCTGGCCGCCGAGGCGTCGGGCTCGAACAACTGGGCGGTCAGCGCCGAGCGCTCGAAGACCGGCGCGCCGCTGATCGCCGGCGACCCGCACCTCTCGCCCAGCATGCCGGGCATCTGGTACGAGGTCGAGCTGTGCCACGGCGAGCGCTTCGTCCGCGGCGCCTCATTGCCGGGGATGCCGGGCATCTACATGGGTCAGAACAACGACGTCTGCTGGACGATCACCAACGTCATGGCCGACGTCCAGGACCTTTTCGTGGAGAAGGTCGAGGGCGACGACTACCTGTTCGAAGACGAGTGGCGGCCGCTTACGGTCGAGCGCGAGGAGATCGTCGTCAAGGGCCGCTCCGAGCCGGTGGTGCTGGAGGTGCGTTCGACCCACCACGGCCCGATCGTCAACGAGGCGCTCGGCGCCGACGATGGCGAGCCGCTGGCCCTGGCCTTTCAGACGCTGCGCGAATCGACCGCCTTCGAAGCCGCCTTCGAGCTGCTCGACATCACCTCCGGCCCCGAGCTGGTGGCGAAGCTGGAGGGCCACACCTCGCCGGCCTCGAACATGGTCTGGGCCGACAGCCACGGCTCGATCGGCTACAAGCTGATCGGCGGCCTGCCGAAGCGGCGCGGTGGCTGCCCCGACCTGCCGAAGCCGGGCTGGAGCGGCGAGTTCGAGTGGGAGGGGACGGTGCCCTACGACGAGCTGCCGGAGGTCGTCGACCCCGAGTGCGGCTACGTGATCACCGCCAACAACCGGATCGTCGGCGACGACTACCCGCACCACATCACCAGCGACTGGCTCGACGGCTTCCGGGCGAAGCGGATCGAGGAAATGCTGAAAGAGACCGAGAAGCACGATCTGGAGAGCTTCGAGGCGATCCAGAACGACAACTTCTCGCTCCCCGGCATCGAGGCCGCGGCGCGGCTCAGCCGCCTGCGCCCCCGCGGCCAGCGCGAGCGCAGCGCGCTCGAGCGGCTGCGCAGCTGGGATGGCAACCTCGACCCCGACACGATCGCCGGCACGATCTACCAGGCCTTCCTGCTGCGGCTGGCGCGCGAAGTCGCGCGGGCCGCGATCGGCGACCGCGACCTCTGCGAGCGCTGGCTCGACCGCGCCGACAACGGCTTCCTGCCCCACGTCACCTCGCCCTGGCGCTGGCACTCGCACCTGATGGCGCTGTGGGAGGAAGGCGACGAGGAGCTGATCGGCCGCCCCTGGGACGAGCTCGCGCTGGAGGCGCTGGCCGGAGCGCTGGACGACCTCGGCGACCGCTTCGGGCCCGAGCCCGAGGGCTGGCGCTGGGGACGGGTCCACGAGCTGAAGTTCCCGCACCCGCTCGGCGACGCCAACCCGCTCTTCGACCGCCTGCTCAACCGCCGCCTGCGGGCCGGCGGGGCCCAGGAGACGGTCAGCCAGATCGCCTATGACCCGAACGACCCCTACAACGCGGTCTGGGCGCCGAGCTGGCGGATGATCGCCGAGCCGGCCAATCCCGACGCCTCCCGCTGGCAGATGTTCACCGGCCAGTCCGGCCACCCCGCCAGCCCGCACTACGACGACCTCCAGGTCGACTGGCTCGACGGCCGCACCCAGCCGATGCGCGGCGAGGGCCCGTGGTCGGAGCTGGACCTCGTGCCTTCTGCCTGACGGCTCGCCGCGACTTGGGCGGCCCATCTGGGTTTCTCCAGGGATGCCACGACTCAAGCTCGCAACCGCCCTGACCCTGTTCATCCTCTGCCTCCTGGCGCCCGCCAGCGCGCAGGCGCTGCCGCGCGGCTTCTTCGGGATCGCGCCGCAGACCCCGCTTGGCTCCGCCGACTTCGCGCGGATGCGCTCGGGCGGGGTGGAGACGGTGCGGCTCTCGCTGCCGTGGGCCGGGGTCCAGCGCTCGCCTCGCGGCGACTACGACTGGAGCGGCTTCGACGCGGCGATGACCGAAGCGGCGAAGCAGCGGATCGGGGTGCTGCCGGTGCTCGGCACCTCGCCGAACTGGGCGACTGGGAACTGGCGGCGGATGCCGGTCGACGGCGGTCGCGCGCGGCGCGGCTGGGCCGAGTTCGTCCGCGCCGCGGTCGAACGCTACGGCCCCGGCGGCGAGTTCTGGGCCGAGCACGGGCCCGGATCCCAGCGGCCCCTGCCGCCGACGCCGATCCACGCCTGGCAGATCTGGAACGAGGAGAACTTCTTCTACTTCGTCAAGCCCGTCTCGCCCGGCCGCTTCGCCCGCCTGCTGGCGATCACCCGGCCGGCGATCCGCGCCGCCGACCCGGGGGCGGAAATCGTCCTCGGCGGCCTCTTCGGCGCGCCCAAGCAGGGCATGCCGCGGGCGCTGGACGCGGTCGACTTTCTCGACCAGCTCTACCGCCGGGGTGGGGTCAAGGCCAACTTCGACGCCGTAGCTCTGCACCCCTACGCGGCCGACGTCGCCGAGCTGCGCCGCCAGGTCGAGGCGGTGCGCCAGACGATGGCCCGCCACGGCGACCGCCGCTCGGGCCTCTACATCACCGAGGTGGGCTGGGGGTCCGCCTACAACCCGAAGACCGTCGCCTTCGAGGTCGGCCTGCGGGGACAGGCGCGAGAACTGCGCGCCGCCTACCGCTACCTGATCGCCAACCACGGCCGGCTGAAGCTGAAACAGGTCGACTGGTTCAGCTGGAAGGACCTGCCCGGAGCCTGCAGCTTCTGCGACTCCAGCGGCCTCTTCCGCGCCGGCGCCAAGTTCCGGCCGAAGCCGGCCTGGCGCGCCTTCGTCAGCTTCGCGCGATAGGCGTGACCAGCTCGACGATTGGCGCCGGCGCCTTGTCCGGGGAGCCGGCGTCGAACGGCGGCTGCGGGTCGTACTCGATCCCCAGTTGCACCGCCTGGGCGAGCTCGGGACCGACCTCCTGGCCGACCAGGTGGAGGGCCATGTCGATCCCGGCCGAGACCCCGGCCGCGGTGAGGACCTTGCCGTCTTCGACGTAGCGGCCCTGGACCGGGTCGACGCCGTACTCGCGCAGATCGTCGAGGAAGGCCCAGTGGCAGGTCGCCCGCTTGCCCTTCAGGAGGCCGGCGGCGCCGAGCACCATCGAGCCGGTGCAGACCGAGGTCGTCCATTTCGTTCCCTCGTCGAGGCGCCGCAGCCAGTCGAGCACTTCCTCGTCGTCGAGCAGCGCCCGGTTGCCCTGGCCGCCGGGGACGAGGACGATGTCGGCGGCCTCGACTTCGGCGATCGCGTGGTCGGCGCTGAGGCCGAGGGCGCCACTGTCGGTCCGCACCTCGCCCTTCTCCTTGCCGACGAACTGGACCTCCCAGCCGGGCACCGAGCGCAGCACCTCGTAGGGCCCGATCGCGTCGAGCGCGGTGATGCCGTCAAAGATGAGGATCGCGATCTTCACGCGGCCATCCTCTCATGGGGGTGTCTGAGTTTCACCCCCATGTTTGTGGGTCAAGCTCAGACACCCCTAGAGTGCGGGGCTTGAGCCGGCGCGACCAGATCAAGCTCAGCGACGCCGAGCTGCGCGAGCTGATGGAGGCCGAGCGGGTGGCGATCGTCTCCAGCATCGGGCCGCGCGGCTGGCCGCACTCGATGCCGCTCTGGTTCGTCCCCCGCGAGGGCGTGGTCTGGATCTGGACCTACGCCAAGTCGCAGAAGGTCCGCAACCTCGAACGCGACCCGCGGGCGACGGTGCTGCTGGAGACCGGCCACGAGTACGGCGAGCTGCGCGGGGCGATGATCGAGGCCGAGGCGACCATCCACCGCGACTTCGAGACCGTTCTCGGGTTCGCGGAGGAGCTGACCGTGCGCTACGCCGAGGGAATCTCCTCCGTCGAGGGGGACGCCAGGGTGGCGCTCGAAGCGCAGGCGCCGAAGCGCGTGGCGATCAGTTTCGAGCCGTTGACATTGGCGACCTGGGACCACCGTAAGCTCGGCGGCACTTACTGACGAACCCGACCGCTACCCTCCTCGATTCGATGAAACGACGCCTCCTCGCTCTTCCTCTCCTCGCCTGCCTGCTCCTCGCCCTGGTGCTCGGCCAGACCGGCTCCGCCAAGCCGCTGCCGCAGCCGCCCAGGGGCTTCTTCGGGATCGTGCCGCAGACCCCGCTCGGGCCCGAAGACTTCCGCTACATGAAGGCCGGCGGGGTCGAAAGCATTCGCCTCACCCTTCCCTGGGCCGGGGTGCAGCCGACCCGGAAGTCGCCCTACAACTGGAGTGGCTTCGACGCCGCCCTCGAACAGGCCACCCGCGCCGGGCTGCGGGTCCTGCCCTCGATCGGCTCGCCGCCGCGCTGGGCGGTCGCCAAGGAAACGACGATGCCGGTGGCCTCGGCCAAGCTGCGCAAAGCCTGGCAGGACTTCCTCGCCGCCGCCGTTGCCCGCTACGGCCCGGGGGGCGAATTCTGGAGTCAGACCGGCGGCGTCGGTCCCAACTACGAACCGGCGATCCGCAACCCGATACCGATCCGCGAGTGGCAGATCTGGAACGAGTCCAACTTCTTCTACTTCGCCTATCCGGTCTCGCCCTCCAAGTACGCGAAGCTGGTGACGATCTCCAGCCAGGCGATCAAATCGGTCGACCCGAAGGCGAAAGTGGTGCTCGCCGGGCTGTTCGCCGAACCGACCGCGAAGGGCAAGAAAGGGATGCCGGCGACGACCTACCTTGAGCGGCTGTACCGGATCCCCGGCTTCAAAACCCGCTTCGACGGGATCGACCTCCACCCCTACGCGGTCGACGCCGAAGACCTGGAACGGATGATCGAGGAATTCACCGCGGTGGCGCGCGACAACCACGATCGCCCGGCGCTCTACCTGACCGAGCTCGGCTGGGGGTCGCAGAACAACTTCCAGCAGGTCGCCTTCGAGCAGGGGATCCGCGGCCAGGTGAAACAGCTGAAGGCCTCCTACGGGTACCTGATCGAAAACGCGCGCCGGCTCAACCTGAAGAGCGCCTACTGGTTCTCGTGGAAGGACCTGCCTGACTCCTGCAACTTCTGCGACTCGGTCGGGCTCTTCCGCGCCGGGCCGAAATTTCACGCCAAGCCCTCCTGGCACGCCTTCGTCGCTCTCACCGGTGGCCGCGCCAGACCGTGAGCGGCTGAGCAGGTTCGCGCCGCTCGTCCTGCTCGCCGTCGCGATGGCCGCCGCGGCGGCGGTGCTCCTCCACTACGGCTCCGGGCTGACCTTCTTCCAGGACTCCTGGGAGTTCCTCATGCGCCGGCGGGACCCCTCCGCCGCGACCCTGCTCGACCCCCACAACGAGCACATCGTGCTGCTGCCGGTGCTGATCACCCAGGCCTCGCTGCGGCTCTTCGGGATGGAGTCGATGACGCCGGAACTGGTGCTGCTGGTGGCGCTGGAGCTCGGCGTCGCCGCGCTGCTGTTCGTCTACGCGCGCCGCCGCCTCGGCCCCTGGCCGGCGCTCTTCGCGGCGACGGTGCTGCTCTTCCTCGGGCCCGCCTGGCAGGACCTGCTCTGGCCCTTCCAGGTCGGCTTCGCCGGCGCCTCGCTGTTCGGGCTGGCGGCGCTGCTCGCGCTCGAGAACGAAGACCTGCGCTGGGACCGCGCCGCCTGCGCCTTTCTCGCCGTCTCGATTGCCTTCTCCAGCCTCGGGATCGCCTTCGCGGTGGCTGCCGCGGTGGAGGTGTTCCAGCGGCGAGGTGAGCGGGGGCTGCGCCGCGCCTACGTCTTCGCCCTGCCGCTGCTGCTCTACCTGGGCTGGTACGCCGGCTGGGGCCACGTCGCCGAGAACAACTTCAGCGCCCACAACGTGCTCGTCTCGCCGCGCTACGTCTGGGAAGGCCTGGTCGCCTCGCTCGACTCCGCCCTCGCCCTGGGGACGATCTTCGACGAAGTCGTCGGCCGCTCGAAGTGGGGCGCCCCCCTGCTGATCGTCCTGCTGGCGCTGGCGGCCTACCGCGGCTTCCGCGCTCGCGGCTTCTATCCCGGCCTCTGGCCGGTGCTCGCCGCCGCCGCGACCTTCTGGTTCCTCGCCGCCTTCAACCAGGGCCCCGGCCGCGAGCCGTACTCCAGCCGCTACCTCTACGTCGGCGTCCTCTTCGCCCTGCTGATCGCGGTCAACCTCCTGCGGGGGGTGAAGTTCAACCGCTGGGCGCTGCTCGCCGGCACCGCCGCGACCTGCGTCGTCGTCGGCTTCAACCTGGTGCCGCTGCGCGAAGGCCGGGACTTCTTCGAGGAGCAGACGGTGCTGACTCGCGCCGACCTGGCGGCGATCGAGATCGCCGATCGCACCGTCGATCCCGCCTTTCGCCTCTCGCCGGAAGTCGCCGGGACCGTCTTCCTCGGCGAAATCGAAGCCGGGGAGTACCTGCGGGCGGTCGACGAATACGGCTCGCCCGCCTACTCGCCGACCGAGCTCGCCGCCTCGCCGGAAGAAGGCCGCGTCCACGCCGACCTGGTGCTCGCCAACGCGCTGCCGCTGGCGATCGAAACCGCTTCCGGCGCGGCGGGGGCGAAGGGTCGGTGCCTGACGGTTGGCGGCAGCGCCTCGCTGTCGCTGCGGCCGGGGGTGACGACGGTCGAGCTGGTTCCCGGCGGCGAGGGGACGGTGAAGCTGCGGCGCTTCGCCGAGGGGGAGTATCCGCTCGACAGCGGTGCGCTGGCGCCCGGTTCGACGACCCGCCTCTTCATTCCCCGCGACCGCCTCGCGCGGCCGTGGTGGCTGCTGGTCGAAGCCGACCGCGGCGCCCGCGTCTGCCGCGGATGATCGTCGCCTAGGGGCCGCGCCGCGCTCGCAGCCGGCGCAGCGGCTTCGTCAGCTGCCAGGAGCGGGAAGCGAGCACGGTCTCCAGCTCGGCTTCGAGCTCTTCCACCTCGACGCCGGAGGGCACTTCGGGTTTGCCGTGGCGACTCGCTCGCGTGCGGTGCGACTTCGCTAGGCCGAGGCTGCGCCGGCCCTTTTCGGCAAACGCCTCGACGGCCGGCTCCATGTCCGTGCGGCCGCGATCGCGCACGGTGTCGAGTAGGTCTTCGCAGAGGGTCAGGGAGATCAGCTGATTCAGCTCCAGCTCGTCGAGGCGGCCGACGTCCAGCTCGGGCGGGAAGGTCTCAATACCCTGGCGTTTGCCGATCGCCTCCAGCGAGATCATCGTCAGGGTGCACTTGCGGCAGCGTCCGCAGTTGTAGGCGCCATCGGGGTTCTCCCAGCAGGTCCGCAAGGTGCGGCGGACCACCGGGTGGTCGGCGATCAGCGCGATCCGCTGCTCGCGGTTGAGGCGGCCGCCGAAGTCCTCGACCTGAAGCTCCTCGCTGCTCCAGAGGTGGTCGATCAGGAGCGAGGTGCCGATTGCCGGCTGGGTCTCGTGGTCGGTGTCGCCGGTGATCAGCACCCGGTCGAAGAGCGGGGCAAAGAAGTGGGAGACGGCGAGCAGCGGGTTGGAGAAGTAGCACTCCCAGCGGATCAGCGGGTCGGCGAGGTCGCGGATGTTGGTCTCGACCACGTGCAGCGGCATTTCCAGTTCCCCCGCCGCTTCGCGTAGACGGGCCTCGACGCGGTCGGCCAGGCCGTCCTGGTGGGAGAGGCGGGGGAGGATGTCGACGCCGCGGATGAAGACCAGGTCGGTGACCTCGGGGTTGGCGAGAATCGTCGCGAAGGAGTCGACGCCGCCGCTGAAGAAGGCCGCGACCCGGCCGCTGGGCGAGGAGGGGGCCTGGTCGCGCGGCGGCGCCTCCACCTCGACTTCCCTCAGTGGCTCCTCGCCATAGGCCCAGTCGAAGGACCAGGCCCGCTGGATCGCCTGGTATTCGCGCTGCTGTCGCAGTAGTCGCGGGCTGACCGGCTCCTCGATCTCCAGGCTGCCCCCGTGCCGCATCGCCGGCATCAGGCAGGCGGCCAGGGCGGCGTCGGCGCTCGGAGTCACCTCGGTCTCGCTGCGGAACCAGATCCGCCGCGGGTCGACGCCGGCGAGCCGCGCCTCGAAGGAAAGCTCGCCGGGCTCGCGGCGCAGGTCGGCGATGCGCTGGACCGGAGGTGGGGACACGCCGGGCAATCTATGCCCCGCGCCGCGGGCGACGCAGCGGCGCGGTGATCTTCCAGGAGCGTGAGCCCAGCACCTCGGCCAGTTTCGCCTCCGCTTCCTCGGCGCGGCGCTCGGCCTCGGCGACCGGCCCGCCGTCGCGGCCCAGCGTTTGCCGACCCTGCGCCACCAGCTGCTCAAAGGCCCGCACCAGCTCCGGCTTGCCGCTGCGCCGCATCGCCGCCAGGGCTTCTTCTATGAGGTCGAGGTGGAGCGGTTCCTGCACCTCTTGGGCGGCGAGCAGCTCGAGCCGTTCGGGGCCGAGCTCGTGGGGGAAGGTCTCGAAATTGGCCAGCTGGCCGAGCGCCTCCAGGTTCGCCATCGTCACCAGGCACTTGCGGCAGCGACCGCAGTTGTAGGCACCGCCGGGGTTGTGCCAGCAGACCCGAAGGCTCTTTTGCACGACCGGGTGCGCGGCGATCCGTTCGACCCGCTCGACCCTGCCGAGCAGGCCCCCGGCGTCGACGATCTCCAGGTCCTCGTTTCCCCAGAGCTGGTCGACCATCCAGCTGGCTCCGATCTGCGACTGGTTGAAGTAGGCCAGGCCGGTCGAGATCAGGACCCGGTCGAAGAGCCGGCCGAGGAGCAGCGCCACCGCCGCCAGCAGGGAGTTGTAGAAGGACTCCCAGCGGATCTCGGGATACCCCGGGCCGTAGGGCTCCGAGAGGCCGCGCGCGTTGGTCTCGACCGAGTGCAGGCGCATCCCGAGTTCGTCCGCGGCCGCCCGCAGCCGCGCTTCGACCCGGTCGGCCAGGCCCTTCTGGTGGTCGAAGACCGGCAGGATGTCGAGGCCGCGGACGAAGATCAGGTCGGTGACCCCCTCTTCCCCGAGGATCGTCGAGAAGGAGTCGACCCCGCCGCTGAAGAAGACCGCCACCCTGCCGGTGGGCTCGCGCCGCCGCACCGGGCGCACCGGGGCGCTGACCTCGACTTCCTCCAGCGGCGGGTCGTCGAAGACCCAGCCGCGCGACCAGGCCCGCTGGATCGCCTGGAACTCGCGCTGCGTGCGCAGGACGCGAGGGCTGATCGGCTCCTCCATCCGCAGCTTTCCCCCCGTCCGCATCGCCGGCATCAGGGTCGCCGCCAGGGCCGCCTCCGGGTAGGGCTCGACCTCGGTGCCCGAGCGCAGCCAGATCCGCCGCGGCTCGCGACCGTGCAGCCGTGCCTCGAAGCTCAGCTCGCCGGGATCGCAGCGGACGTCCGCGATCTCGTGCTCGGGCTGCCCCGCCATCTCAGCGGGCGCGGGAGGAAGCGGTCAGGCGCCGCAGCGGGGCGGTGATCTGCCACGAGCGGGAGCCGAGCACCTCTTCGAGCTTCGCCTCCGCCTCGGCCCTACGCCGCTCGGCCGCGGCCAGCCGGTCCTCCTCCAGGCCGAGCTTCCGCCTGGCGGCGACGACGAGCTGGGCGATCGCCCGCTCCAGGTCCGGCCGGCCGCCGCGGCGCATCGCCTCCAGCGCTTCTTCGCAAAACAGGAGATGGGGCCGGATCCGCACCTCGTCGATGATCCCATCCAGCTGGTCGAGGTCGAGCTCGGCGGGGAAGGTCTCGAAGTTCCGCAGCTGGCCGGCCGCCTCAAGCGTCGCCATCGTCAGCACGCACTTGCGGCAGCGGCCGCAGTTGTAGGCGCCGTCGGGGTTCTGCCAGCAGACACGAAGCGTCTTCCGCGCGACCGGGTGGTCGGCGATCCGCTCGATCCGCGCCACCCGCCCGCGCAGCCCGCCGGCGTCGGCGATCTCCATGTTCTCGGTCCCCCAGAGCTGGTCGACCATCCAGCTCGAGCCGATCCCCAGCTGGTCGTCGTAGGCGAATTCGGTCGAGATCAGGACCCGGTCGAAGAGCGGCTCGAGGAAGAGGGCCACGGCCACGAGGGCGCTGTTGTAGTAGGCCTCCCAGCGAGCCAGCGGCTTCTCGGCTCCGGTGGCTTCGGAGAGGTCTCGCAGGTTCGTGTCGACGAGGTGAAACGGCAGCCCGAGTTCGCCCGCCGCCTCCCGCAGGCGCTCCTCGACCCGCTCGGCAAGGCCCTCCTGGTGGGCGAACCGGGGCAGGATGTCGAGGCCGCGGACGAAGATCAGGTCGGTTACTTCCTTGTCTCCGAGCACGGTCGAGAAGGAGTCGACGCCGCCGCTGAAGAAGGCGGCGACGCGTCCGGTCGCGGGCCTGTGCTCCACGGGACGGGTGGGGGCGAGGACCTCGACCTGCCGCAACGGCGGGTCCCCGAAGGTCCAGTCCTGTGACCAGGCACGCTGGATTCCCTGGAACTCGCTCTGCATGCGCAGGACGCGGGCGCTGACCGGCTCCTCCATCCGCAGCGTCCCCCCGGTGCGCATCGCCGGCATCAGCGCCACCGCCAAAGCCGCGTCGGCGCTCGGCGCGACGGCGGAGGGAGTCCGCAGCCAGATCCGTTTGGGCTCGACCCCTTCGAGGCGGACCTCGAAGCTCAGCTCGCCGTCGGCTCGCCGCACCGCCGCGATCTCGTGTTCGGGCCCGCCCGCCGAACTCCCATCGCCGGCGATCAGGGCTCGCAGCCGTCCCTCCGCGTCCAGGCGCCGCTGACGCACCCGCGCGGCGGCGGCTCCGAGGTCGCGCCGGGTCCGCGCCCGCGTCGGCGGATCGAGCAGGTGGGGCACGAGCGCCCGCGCCGCCGCCAGCGGGTCGTCGGTCGAGCGGGGCGAGAACTCCTCCGGCAGACCGAAGTCGGCGAGCAAGCCCCGCGCCTTCTGGGCGTAGTAGTCGTTGTCGCGCAGGATCGCGGCGGGGACCGCCAGGAGCAGCGAGGTGAGGGCGACGTGGTAGGAGGAGCTGATGGTCAGCGCCGCCCCCCGCAGGTCGCCTGTCAGCCCGCCGATCGACGCCGATCGCAGGACGACCGGCTCGGCAACCTCGATGCCGTGGGCGGCGCAGTCGCTCGCGAAGCGCTCCAGACCCGGGCGCTCGTCGATCCGGGGGTCGAGGTAGGCGAGCAGCGGCCGTACCCGCGGCGGCCGCCCGGCGAGGCGGGAGAGCTCAGCGAGGAACTGGACGTCGAACTCGCGGACCCGCTCCGGGCGGTCGGTGACCCACTCGTGCTCGGCGAAGTGGACGTTGACCTCGAGTCGGGAGGGAAGATTCCCGGGCTCCTCGGGAGGCGGATCGTGCTTGAGGATGCCGATCGCGTCGTCGCCGGTGTTGACCGCCGGCCCGGCGGCGGTCAGCTCAGCCAGCGCCGCGGCGGAGATGTCGTCCCGCGCCCCCCAGAGCTCGAACCGGCGCAGCCGCTCGACGTCGGCGGCGCCGAGCCCCGCGATCCAGCCGGCGTCGACCTGCTGCCCGGAGGCGACTCGGACCACCCGTTCGGCGCCGGCGACCATCTCCTCCACCGCGCTCAGCATGCTCAGCTTCCGCTCCCCCCAGGAGGGGTTGAGGAAACCTCCCCCGTAGAGGTAGGAGACGGCCAGTTGGAGCTCGCCTGGCGGCTCAAGAGGAGCCTGGCGCTCATCTCCCGGGCCGGTGCCGTCGTCGAAGTAGAGGACGTGCTCGGGGCGATGGATCAGCTCCCCCCGCAGCTGCTCGTGGCTTGCGGCGAACCGTCGCTCGATCACCGGCAGGACGAGCAACCCGGAATCCAGCCGGTCGAGCAGCCCGAGGGCGGCGTCGAGCTGGGCGATGTCGCCGAAGTTGCCGGAGCCGTCGTAGCTGCCGACCAGGAACGCGAGCTTCCTGCCGCTGGCGATCGCGGCAGCGGTCTCCGGCGTGGCGAGCAGCATTCCTATCGCCGGCGGTGCCGCTTGTGCTTCTTCAGCTTGATCGTCAGCTTGCGGGACATCGCGGCGACGTACGTGGCGTCGGCTTTGACCGTCGCGCGGAAGCCGGAGCGGCGGCTGATCCGCGGGCGGAAGCGGGCCGTGCAGACTTTGTCCAGATGCCTGGTGCCGACCCGCCTGTTGCCGCGCCAGAGGGTCACCGGCTCGCCCTGGCGCCCTTTGCAGGGCGAGACCCAGGCGGTGATCAGGGCGCGGCGGTTGCGCACCACCCGGCGGCGCAGCGGGCGGAGGCCGACGAATGAGGGGTTGAGCGCCGGCGCCGCGGCCGTTCCCGAGCAGTTCGTCGGTTCGCTGCCGACGATCCGGAAGACGGAGCCGTTGCCGGAGACCGCGTAGAGGCGCCCGCAGGAGTCTTCGCCGAAGGAGTTGAGGTTGAAGACCTCGATGCCCTCGGCGCGATCGCTGGCGTAGGGCTGGTCGGGAGCGAAAGAGCGGATCTCGCCGCCGCAGAGGTCGCTGTAGACGTAGCGGCCGAAGAGCCCGCCGACGCCGGGATCGCGGGAGACGTAGCCGCCGATGATCGCGAAGCCGTTGGGGCAGCCGCCGGCGGGGGCGACGTGCGGGTAGTCGAAGACCGGCGCGACGAAGGAACCGGCGGGCGCCCCGCAGCCTTCGTCGTCGCCCGGCCCGCTCACCGATCCCTCGAAGCAGTTCCAGCCGAAGTTGAAGCCGGCGCCGAGGCCCGGCGCGGGCCCGCGGTCGACCTCCTCTCGCGCTCCCTGACCGACGTCGCCGATCCAGAGGCCGCTGCCGCCGCGGTCGAAGGAGAAGCGGAACGGGTTGCGCAGCCCGTAGGACCAGATCTCGTTGCCGAACGGGTTGCCGGCCGGCACGGTGAACTGCTGGAGCCCGCTGGGATCGGGATCGATGCGGAGGATCTTGCCGAGCAGGCTGCCGAGGTCCTGGGCGTTGTGGAACTGGTCGTTGCTGCCCCCGCCGTCGCCGGTGGAGACGAAGAGGTCGCCTTCGGGCCCGAACTGCAGCTGGCCGCCGTAGTGGTTGGCGGCGTCGGGGTGGGGGATCGGCAGCACGTCACGCAGGGTGCTGAGCGGGGCGAAGGTGCCGCTCGCCTGCATTTCGGCGACGTGGATCTCGCCTTCCCCCTGGTCTTCGCCGTAGTAGAGGAAGAAGCGGCCGTTGGCGGCGAAGTTGGGCGCGAGGGCGATCGAGAGAAGACCTCGCTCGTTGAAGCAGTCGCCTTCGCAGCCGACCGCCGTCCGCAGGTCGGCGAAGACCGAGCGCGAGCCGTCGGGGGACACTTCGATGATCCGGCCCTGGCGCTCGACGACGAAAAGGCGGTTGGGGTTGTCGGGCGCCGAGGTGACGTAGATCGGTTCGTCGAACCCCGATCCGACCGGTTGCAGGCTCGCGGCTTGGGCGCCGACGCTCGCGAGCGCGATCAGCAGCCCGATGGCAAGCGCGAGTATCCCAGCTGCCCGGCTCAAGCTCATCAAGTTAGCTAACGCCGCCCACGGTTCATCGGAGCGGTGGGTCGAAAGTCCAGCCGCGCAGCTTCGCCGGGCCGAGGACGGCGACCGAGGCCGCGAAGCCGGGCCCCACGTCCAGGCGGTGGACGGCTGGCTCGGTGAAGTCCCGGGGCACCGGGCCGGTGAGGCCGGTGCCGAGGTACTTGACCCGCGCCTCGCGGTCCGCCCAGCGGCGGTAGAAGTCGACCGGCCGTTTGGTCCGGATCCGCTCGACGTCGACGCCGACCTCGCGGCGGGCGACCGCGACCAGGGCGAGGGAGCTGGAGTGGCTGAGGTTGAACGCGAGCTCGCCCGCGGGGGCCGCCAGACGCGGCTTGCCGTGCCGGTTCGCCTCGAACCGCAGCTCGTTCGCGGGCAGATCGAGGTAGCGGCCGAGGATCTCGCGCAGCGCCCACCGCGAGGCGACCGTGTCGAGGTCCACGCGCCAGAGGTGCACCTCGTCCTCGGGGGCATCGAGCAGATCGGGTCCGGGGAGGAAATCCAACCGGCGGATCTTAGGCATAGCATCCGGTTATGCCTGAGAGTCGAGGGGCGGGGCCGGCCTGGCTGGTGCTGCCCACCTACAACGAGGCCGAGAACCTTGAGCCACTGGTCGCGGCCGCCCTTGCCAACCTGCCGGAATCGGCCCGAGTCCTGGTCGTCGACGACAACTCGCCCGACGGGACGGGGCAGATCGCCGATCGCCTCGCGGCCGGGGAGCCGCGGATCGAGGTCCTCCACCGGGCGGAGAAGGAAGGCCTCGGCCCCGCCTACGTCGCCGGCTTCCGGCAGGCGCTGGCGGCCGGCGCGGGCCGGATTATGGAGATGGACTCCGACTTCTCCCATGACCCCGCCGACCTTCCCCGTCTGCTGGCCGCGACCGAGGAGGCCGACGTGGCGATCGGCTCCCGCTACGTCAGCGGCGGCGGGGTCGAGAACTGGAGCAGGCTGCGCCAGGCGATCAGCCGCGGCGGCAGCACCTACGCCCGGGCGGTGCTGGGCCTGCCGATCCGCGACCTGACCGGCGGCTTCAAGTGCTTCCGGCGCGAGGTGCTGGAGGCGATCGACCTCGACGCGATCGCCTCGCGCGGCTACGCCTTCCAGGTCGAGATGACCTACCGGGCGATCGGCCTCGGCTTCACCGTCACCGAGGTCCCGATCGTCTTCCGCGAGCGCCGCGCCGGCGCCTCGAAGATGAGCCGCTCGATCGTGCTAGAGGCCGCCTGGATGGTGCCGAAGATGCGCTGGGGGAGAGACGGCTGAGCGTGGGCCGGGTCCTGATCACCGGCGGCGCCGGCTTCGTCGGCTCCAACCTCGCCGTCTCGCTGGCGAGCCGGCACCCCGACTGGGAGGTCGTCGCCCTCGACAACCTCTACCGCAAGGGCTCGGAGATGAACCTGCCGCGCTTGGAGGAGGCCGGGGTCGAGTTCGTCAAGGGCGACGTGCGCGAGCCGGGCGACCTCGCCGCGCTGCTGGAGCTGACCGCGCTGATCGAGTGCTCGGCCGAGCCCTCGGTGATGAGCGGCGTAGATGGCGACACCGGCTACCTCGTCCACACCAACCTGACCGGCGCCTACAACTGCCTCGAGCTGGCCCGCCGCGACGGCGCCTTCGTCGTCTTCCTCTCGACCAGCCGCGTCTATCCGGTGGCGCCGCAGGTGGAGCTGGCGCTGGAGGAGGCGGAGACCCGCTTCGAGATCGCCGCCGAGCAGGCGGTGCGCGGGGTCTCGCCGCGGGGGATCGCCGAGGACTTCCCCTTGGAGGGCGCCCGCACCCTCTACGGCGCGACCAAGCTCGCCGCCGAGCTGCTGATCGAGGAGTACCGCGAGGGGCTCGGGGTGCCGGCGGTGATCGACCGCTGCGGGGTGATCGCCGGTCCCTGGCAGATGGGAAAGGTGGACCAGGGGGTATTCACCCACTGGATGCTCGCCCACCACTTCGGCAACCCGCTCAGCTACATCGGCTTCGGCGGCGGCGGCAAGCAGGTGCGCGACCTGCTCCACGTCGAGGATCTCGTCGACCTGGTCGAGCGCCAGCTGCTCGCACCCGAGGCCTGGGACGGGCGCACGGTGAACGTCGGCGGCGGCCGCGAGTGCAGTCTCTCGCTGCGCGAGACGACCGAGATTTGCCAGGAGCTGACCGGCAACGAGGTGCCGATCTCCCCGGTCGAGGAGACGCGCCAGGGGGACGTGCCGATATACCTGTCGGACTGCACGAAGCTTTACGGCCTGGACGAGTGGCGGCCGCGGCGCGGCGCCGAGCAGGTGCTGGCCGACATCCACGCCTGGATCGCCGCCGACGAGGAGCGAATCGCCCAGGCGCTGAACATCGAGACCCCTGCGGGGGGAAGGGAGTGACGAGGCGATGCCGGTAGCGATCATCACGGGATCGGGAGGGTTGATCGGCTCCGAGGCCGTCGACCACTTCGTCTCCGAGGGCTTCGACGTGGTCGGGATCGAGAACGACATGCGGGCCCGTTTCTTCGGCCCCGAGTCCTCGACCTCGCACGTCACCCGCCGCCTAGTCGACGCCTACCCCTCGGCCTTCCGCTGGGAGAACGCCGACATCCGCGACGCCGAGGCGGTCGAGCGGATCTTCGCCCAGCACGCCGGCCAGATCGAGCTGGTCGTCCACACCGCCGCCCAGCCCTCGCACGACTGGGCCGCGAGCGAGCCGCAGACCGACTTCGGCGTCAACGCCAACGGCACCCTCAACCTGCTCGAGGCGGCGCGCGCCCACTGCCCGGACGCGCCCTTCGTCTTCTGCTCGACCAACAAGGTCTACGGCGACACGCCCAACCGCCTGCCCCTCCAGAGCCTGGAGAAGCGGCTGGAGCTGCCCGAGGACCACGAGTACTTCAAGGGGATCGACACCAGCATGTCGATCGACTCCTCGACCCACTCGCTGTTCGGCGTCTCCAAGTGCGCCGCCGACCTGCTCGTCCAGGAGTACGGCCGCTACTTCGAGATGCCCACCGTCGCCTTCCGCGGCGGCTGCCTGACCGGCCCCCAGCACGCCGGCGCCAAGCTGCACGGCTTCCTTGCCTACCTGATGAAGTGCACCGTCACCGGCACGCCCTACACCGTCTTCGGCTACGAGGGCAAGCAGGTCCGCGACAACATCCACTCCGCCGACCTGATCGCCGCCTTCGACGCCTACCGCAAGGCGCCGCGCCCGGCGGCGGTCTACAACATCGGCGGCGGGCGCTTCTCCAACTGCTCGATGCTGGAGGCGATCGACGCCTGCGAGCGGATCGCCAACCGCGAGCTGCGGTGGGAGATGGGCGAGGAGCCGCGGATCGGCGACCACCGCTGGTGGATCTCCGACCTGGAGCCGTTCAAGGCCGACTACCCCGACTGGGACCTGCGCTACGGGATCGACGAGATCCTCACCGAGATGTACGAGCAGAACGTCGAGCGCTGGGTCGGTGCCGCGGCCTGAGCGTCAGAAGGCGCTGCTGCCGATGATGGCCACGATTACGGCGACCGTGCCTGCTTGCAGAGTCCGGTACAGGCCTTCAAATCGGGCGTTGATTTCGCGCCCCAACTCGCGGATGTTGCCGTCAAGGCGCTTGATGTCGCTGTCGAGACGCTTGACGTTTTCGCCGAGGTGCTTGATCTCGCTGTCGAGGCGCTTGATCTCGCCCCCGACGTGCGTGAAGCCTGCACGCACCTCGGCTTGAAGGTCGTCGAGCCGCTCGTCGGTCCACTTCTCCCTGGGCATCATCACCGCCATGAATCCTAGCGTAATGTTTTGGCTGAGACGTGTTGCGCGCAAAAAGGAAAATCTCTCGCGCGACTTCGCAGAATTTCTGTGACTTCCGGTAGCGTCGCCGCCTCATGGCAGAGGGGATGAAGCTCTCGGTGGTGATGCCGGCCCAGAACGAGGAGGGCTCGGTCGGTGCCACGGTGGAAGGGGTGGCCGCGGCGCTCGATCGCGAGGGCGTCGACTACGAGTTGATCGTCGTCAACGACGACTCGACCGACTCGACCGAAGCGGTCGTCGCCGCGATCGGCGAGCGCAACCCCCGCGTCCGCGTCCACCGTTCGCACAACGAACGCGGCTTCGGCAACGCGATCCGCGCCGGGCTGGATGTCTTCGAGGGAGATGCGGTGGCGATCGTCATGGCCGACGCCTCCGACGACCCCGAGGACCTGGTCCGCTACCACCGCCTACTGGAAGAGGGCTACGACTGCGCCTTCGGTTCGCGTTTCGTCCCGGGCGCCAGGGTCTACGACTACCCGCGGGTCAAGTACGTGGTCAACCGCCTCGCCAACCAGTTCATCCGCGTCCTCTTCCGACACCGCTACAACGACACCACCAACGCCTTCAAGGCCTACCGGCGCGAGGTTATCGAGACGATCCAGCCGCTCC